>PLIO01000181.1 GCA_003140075.1 Acidobacteriaceae bacterium
AACGGCTTTAGCGGACATGGCGTAATGCACGCACCGGCCACGGGAAAAATTCTCAGCGATTTGATTCTCACCGGACAGACAGACTTGATTGATGCATCGCTGCTAAATCTAAGGCGTTTCACCGAAGGCCGCTTGATTCACGAAACGGCTGTGTTGTGAGCGCGAGTTTGAAAGGGCGCGGCTTTCAGCCGCGCCGCAAAGCTGCGTTAGGATGTTCCGATGCCTAAGTCTTCAAAAATCTCGCGCATTATGTATATCGAATCCAAGGCAGGGGGCTTGAACGGTTCAGCGCGAATCGGACGTGTGACTTTTTCGAAGACCGGTCTGTCTATCTACTACCGAGGCAAAATATTCTTAAGAATCCAGGGGTTCAAAGCGAATTATCGCAATCAGGAAACGTTTGACGAGTACTGGATTTCGGGGCCACGTCGCGACGGCAAGGATCGTCTGTACGTCAGCAACATCCCCGTTGAGATCGACGACGACGTGCGGGAAGAATATTGGACAGAGATTCGAAAAAAGCCTGAGCTCAAGAACCGGTCTCAGACCTGAACGGGTTTCGAATCGTCAGCGTGTTATCGATCACCTGCCCGCCCTGCAAATCCTCCGAGTACAAGATGGTGCAACGCGCCTCCAGGGCAGAGGCGACGATGAGAGCGTCATATATTCTATAGCCATATTTTTCTGCGATTGCTAGTGCTTCCTGGTGAGTATCAGTCGTGATCGGGAGCGGGTTTGGACAGAGGGTCCTGATGTTCTCTATTGCGAACCGTACTTCGTCCCAAGGCATTTTCGCTTTTCTCCGCACGACTGCCGCGAACTCGTTTAAGACCTGCACGCTAACCGTTCCGCCTTCGGCAATCAAATCCTCCGCCTGCTGGGAGCGCGGATCGTCTTGAACTATGGCGTACACAAAGACGTTGGTATCGAAGAACGCCCTATCGGTCATAGATGTCGTCGCGGTCGAAGACGAATCCCGGAGGGAAAGGACGACGCAGCTTACGCAAGTTTTCTAGGGCGCGTTGACGACTCTGATCGCGCTCGACTTCTAAGTCCCGGCTCCCCGCGACCCGAATCTCGATATGGTCGCCTTCTTTCAGTTCAAGTGCTTTGACGACTGCGGCGGGCAGGCGAATTGCCAGGCTGTTTCCCCACTTGGAAACCTGCATAAGTCCTCCATAGATATACATCAGTAATTGTATATCCAGACAGAGCGCGAAAGCAACAATCATGTGCCGCACGCCCCTACGCCGCCAGCACTCCACTCAACGCGCCTTCGAGTTCGAGCAGTTTGCGCTTCACGTCGAGGCCGCCGCCGTAGCCGCAGAGTGTACCATCGGAGGCGATCACGCGATGGCAGGGGACGACGATCGCAATTGGGTTGCGATTGTTCGCCATGCCCACGGCGCGAAACGCATTCGGCTTGCCGACGGCGCGGGCGATGTCGGCATAAGTGCGCGTCTCTCCGTAGGGAATCGCCAGCAGCGCGCGCCAGCAGGCTCGCTGGAAATCGGTGCCGCGAAGGTCGAGCGAGAAAGTGAACTCGCGGCGTTGGCCCGCGAAATATTCTTCCAGCTCGCTTACATAAGGTCGCAGCAGGTGCGGGGAGTCTTGGAAGGTGAAGGCCTTCTTTTCCTTCTCCCTGCGAAGATCGCGCGGGCTCGGGCGAATCGATTGCTGTCCCGGCAAGCGGGCGTCGAATTCCAGGGCGACTAGCCCCTCGGCAGAAGAGGCTAGAAACAGCGGTCCGATCGCCGAGTGCATCGTGGTGCAGTGAAGGGTTTCCATGGGAGCTGAGCCTCCTCGCAGCAAACAACGATAGCAGACGATTTCGCCCAGTACACTCCTGAAATTAGGCAGTACTTCACACACGCTACAAAAGTTGACATAAATCCGTTTTTGGCCCAAAGTGTGTGCGGCGTGCTTATGGCTTTGACTTCATCCCCCATGAAGAAGGGGTTGTTTATCATTATTGCGGTGGTGCTGGCCCCGGCCCTGCTGGTGGGGGTCGTGGCGCTGGCTGCGGGCGACTGGCAGGAGATTGGCGCTACGGCCGCCGGCGATCAGGTATTGGTGAGCTCGGTTTCGGCCCGGAAGAACGGACTGCGCAGCGCCTGGATCCGCGTGGAATATAAGGAACCTACGAAGTTGCCGCAGGGCGGTCCATTTGTGGAGCTGCGGGCGCGGGTTCGGTTTAACTGCGCGAGCGCAGTGCCGGGCGTGGTGACGAACTCGGAATGGTTCTACTCACGGGACCACAGCGGGAAACTAGTGGTTAGCAAGAAGACGCATCGCGACGATCAGTTCGGGCAGGCGTCGGAGGGAGACTTCGGCGGGATGGCGCGAGAGTTTGTTTGTAAGCAGAAATAAAGCAGTGGCCAGTGATCAGTGATTAGTGGCCAGGGAAAATCATGCGAATCGCGGCTTTGAAGCGTCAAGGTCTTAACTGAGCACTGATCACTGCCCACTGCTTTTAGGATTTCCACAGGCTGGCACCTCGGTAACCTCACACGTACTTCCCCACAGGGCGCTCCCGGTCATATCCTGATAACGAAATGCAGCCCGCCGTGCCCGGCTGCTTTGCGCTCACCCTCGGTATGGATTCATTTCGCCTTTATTCGCTGATTGTCGCAGGCTGTACGGTTGCTCTGGGGGCCTACGTGCTCTTGCGGCGCAAACCCAAGGGGCCAGCGGAACTGGAACGCGAACGCCGCGTGTTGCTCGACGGTATCGGGCGCATCACCGATGGGACGGTCATCGATGTGCAGGAGATGCCGGTGAGCAGCGGACACCATGCGGCTGTGTTGCTGATCTACAAGTACGACGTGGCGGGGGTATCGTACGAGTGCTCGCAAGACGTCACTTACCTCCGGCAGTGGATTAACCTCCATTCCTGCCGGCTGGGGCTGCCAACTTCAGTGAAGTACGATCCGCACAATCCGGGGAATTCGCTGGTGGT
>PLIO01000107.1 GCA_003140075.1 Acidobacteriaceae bacterium
GTGCTGCGCTTCACCGAGCCGGGAAACCGCGCCTGGAAAGTGCCCGGCAACCTGCACATTGGCAAGACCGAAATTCCGGTGGGATTGATTCTCATTTCCGCGGTGCTGCTGATCACCGCGGTCGTCAACCTGTTCACCAAGTATGAAGCCACCATCGCTGGAATAATTTTCAGCGGCGTGTTTTTCACGATCTTTACCTTCTCCGAGCACCACGTCGCCAAGGAGCGCCACGGCAAGCCAGAGCAACTCGACCAATTTCGGGTCTATGGCAATCAGGAACTCGGCAGCGGCGCCATGGGGGTTCGTCCGGGAAACATCCTGGTTGCCGTGCGCGATCCGCGCAATTTGTATTACCTGCGCCAGGTGCTGGCCCACACCAATACTGCCAAACAGGATGTCGTGGTGATGAGCGCGCGCCTTTACCATCGCGAGCACAGTTTCACCGGCAGCTCCGTCATGGAGGCCAGCCAGGTTTTCGACCATTACGAGCAGGAACTCTTTACCGCTGCTGTGGCTGTCGCCGAAAAGGAAGGGAAGCCGATTTCGCTGCTTGTGGTTCCCGCGACCGACGTGTTCGATGCCATCATGGTCACCGCGCAGCGGCTCGATTCCGCCCGCGTGGTCTGCGGCCTCTCCAACAAGCTCACCGCGGACGAGCAAGCCAAGCTCACCGGCGATGCCTGGGAGCGCATGCCGGAGCCGCGCCCGCGCATCTGCCTGGAAGTCTGCGCTCCTGACGGTACGGTTCGCGAATACACCATTGGACCGCACACTCCGCGGATGCGTCCCCAGGATGTCGAACTCATGCACAAGCTCTGGCTCGACATCACCACTGATCCCAAGTTCGCCGGAGCGCATCATTACCACATCGTGGCCCTGGCGCTGGAAGAACTGCAGCGCGAATTGAGTACCGAACAACGAGCTCAGCTTCTGCAAAAACTCCAGGAAGAAATGAACCGCTCGCGCGACGCCTCAGGTCCGCAATGCTGAGATGTTCATGTGGGGACAGCCGCCCTCGGCTGTCCCCACCAGGGCGCAGCCCGGTCGCTCAGACGTAGGTGCCGGAGAATTCGAATTCGCCTCAGCCCCGCAGCAACCCTTCCAGCGAAACCCTCAACTCCCGATACCGAAACGGATACCCGCTCGAGATGAGCTTGCCGGGTTCCACCTTCTGGCTGCCGAGCAGCAGTTCTTCGCCCATCTCCCCGAAGACCAGCTTAGCCGCGAAGGCAGGCATGGGAAAAACCGCGGGACGCGAGAGCACGCTGGCCAGAGTCCTGGCAAACACCTCATTCGTCACCGGTTTGGGCGCGACGATGTTCACGGGCCCCTGGATTAGATCGTTCTTCAAAACGTGGTGGATTGCGCCCACCATGTCATGGATATGGATCCAGCTCATCCATTGCCGCCCGTCTCCGGTTCGTCCGCCCAGACCAAGTTTGAACGGCAGCAGCATGGCTCCGAGCGCACCGCCCTTCGAGCTAAGCACGATTCCCGTCCTGAGGTGCGCGGTGCGGATGTCGGCTTGCACCGCGGGCGTGGTCGATTCTTCCCACTCCTGGCAAACCTCGGCGAGGAATCCCGTGCCTGGCCCGCTCTCTTCTGACAACGGTTCATTGCCCCGGTCGCCGTAGTAGCCGATTGCCGACCCGCAAACAAAGACCTTCGGTTTTTTCTCAGCCTGCGCCAGAGCCTGTGCCAGATTCGAGGTCCCAGCTACGCGGCTGTCTCGAATTTTCGCCTTCTTGGCTGCGGTCCATCGTCCGAAAATGCTTTCCCCCGCAAGATGAATCACGGCATCAAATCCGGAGACTGCCTGCGGCGCAAGCGGCACCGCCGGGTCCCACGCGATCTGCCCATCCCCCGTGGCCGCACCACGCACAAGACGCACTACAGACCATCCACTCGTCTTAAGCGAAGGAAGGAGCGCGGCGCCAATCGGACCCGAGACCCCGCTGACAAGAATTTTGGAGTTCATGACTTACGAATGCAACTTTACCAGTTGGTGGAGCGTCCCAACAAACTGCAGACGCGGCTGAAACCTTCGTAACCGCCGAAATGCGAGAAAGCCCCTATAAGCTATCTCATGAAGGGCTCAGCCCGTGGCAACTCGGCGGAATGGTTGGTGTAATCTCTGGAGATGGGCTCTCCCGCCGCGTAACGACTACTACGCATCTATTTAGAGATCGATGGGTTTGACGCAGGCAAGGAAGAACGAACTTAATTCATGGCGCTCCAGTTCAAGTTTGGACTCATAGTTCTTGTGGTGGTCATTGTCGCTTGGACCTCGCCCTGCACAGGACAGACCCCTCCGCAAACACCCATGCCCAGTCCGGGGTCCGGAACCATCGTGGGAACGGTCGTTGATCAAAGCGCAGCCGTTGTGGCCGGAGCCCACGTGAAGCTTACTGGTACTAGCGCTGATCAATCTCAAAGCCAAGAAGTACTATCAGGCGGCGACGGACAGTTCTCCTTTGCTAACGTCACTCCTGGACCTTTCCAACTCACGGTTACGGCGACAGGCTTTGCCACGCAAACGTCCTCCGGAACGCTGCTTCCGGGTGAGATCCACACCGTCCCGCAGATCGCGTTGCCCGTCGCTACGGATGTCACAGATGTGCAGGTCAGCCTCTCCTCGGTCGAAGTGGCGGAGGCCCAGGTCAAGGATGAAGAGAAACAGCGCGTGCTCGGCTTCATTCCGAACTTCTATGTCACCTACGATCCACACCCTGTGGCCCTCACCTCGAAACAAAAATTCGAGCTCGCTTGGAGGACCACAATCGATCCCGTCACTTTCGCAATCGTCGGGGGCATCGCGGGAGTTCAGCAGGCAGACAACGATTTCAACGGGTATGGGCAAGGCGCGCAAGGGTACGCCAAGCGTTTCGGTTCCACCTACGCCAACCTTGCCGCGGGCACGTTCATCGGAAGCGCCATACTGCCATCGCTCCTGAAACAAGACCCTCGCTATTTCTACAAAGGAACCGGCAGCACGCGATCCCGAAGTCTGTATGCCATTGCCAATGCGGTGATTTGCAAGGGCGACAACGGGCACTGGCAGGTAAATTACTCGAACATCCTGGGCAGCCTCGCCGCCGGCGCAATCTCAAATCTCTACTACCCGGCGCAAAATCGCAATGGAGCGGCATTGACCTTCGAAAACGCGGCAATCGGGGTTGGCGCGACCGCGGCCGCCAATCTCGTGGAAGAATTTCTCATGCGGAAACTGACTTCGAACGCGAACCGCGCGACGACCAAACCCTAGCTCCCATCGTGAAAGCCCACGAGCGGCCATCTGCGAAGGCGGTGCCTGCGCTACTTTCAGACCAGGCTCGCCGCTTCTTGTTTCAACTTCTCGGCCTGGTAGTGCGTGGTGAGCGCCTCGATCAACGGCTGGAGCTTGCCATCCATCACTTGTTCTAGTTGATGGATAGTGAATCCGATGCGGTGATCGGTGAGGCGGTTTTGCGGGAAGTTGTAGGTGCGGATCTTCTCGCTGCGGTCGCCGGAGCCGACCATTGCCTTGCGCTCCTTGGCCAGGGCCTGCTGCTGCTTCTCCATTTCGATTTCGTAGAGGCGAGAGCGCAGCACGCGCATGCCCTTCTCGCGGTTCTTGATTTGCGATTTCTCGTCCTGGCAACTAACCACTGTGTTAGTAGGAATGTGCGTGATGCGGACAGCAGAGTATGTCGTGTTCACCGACTGTCCACCGGGGCCGGAAGAGCAAAAAGTGTCGATGCGCAGGTCTTTGGCCTCGATCTTGATGTCGACATCCTCGGCCTCGGGCAGCACAGCGACGGTAACGGCTGAGGTGTGGACGCGTCCCTGCTGCTCGGTGGCAGGTACGCGCTGCACGCGGTGCACGCCGCTTTCGTATTTGAGCTGTGAGAAGACACGGTTGCCTTCGATGATGGCGATGACTTCTTTCAGGCCTCCGGCGGATGATTCCGACGACGACAGCACCTCAACCTTCCAGCGCTGGGTTTCGGCGTAGCGGGTGTACATGCGGAAAATTTCGGCCGCGAAGAGCGTGGCTTCGTCTCCGCCGGTGCCGGCGCGGATTTCGAGGATGATGTTTTTCTCGTCGTTCGGATCCTTGGGCAGCAACAGGACCTTCAACTCTTCTTCGATCGCGCTGACACGCGGCTCCAGCTTGTTGAGTTCTTCCTGGGCGTAGGCGCGCATCTCGGGATCTTTTTCGTCGGCCAGCATGGCTTTACTTTCGGCTATGCCGCGAGTCAGATCCTTGTATTCGCGATACTTGTCGACGATGGGCGCGACTTCGCTGTGCGCTTTGGCGGTCTTCTGGTATTTCGCCGAATCATTGACGATATCCGGCGAAGCCAGGGCGTTGGTTAGCTCTTCGTAGCGGGCTTCGATTTGGTCTAGTCTTTCGAACATCGTCGTTAGTCGTTGGTCGTTAGCCGTTGGCCTTCCAAATTATGCCGCTTTCTCGCTCAGCGAATTGATTAAGCTATTCAAGGTCCGGCCTATGGCGTCTGCCGAGCCCAGCAAGCGCTGCGCCTCTTCGTTCCTCAGGTATTGTAATTCCTTTGCAATCATAATCTGCGTTTGCACTTCCAGCAGCGATCCTCTCGCGTGAAGGAGAAAATGTGCGAACTCGCGGTCGGAGCGATGGCCCTTACCTTCGGCAACATTGCTGGGCACCGATACCGCAGCTCGTCGCAATTGTTGGCTCAGTCCATATAATTCGTGTCGGGGAAACGCTGCCGTCACTTGATAGACTTCAACCGTGAATTTCATTGCTTCCTGCCACACCCGCAAGTCTTTGAAAGATGCTGACATATTAGAACCTCTCAAGAAGACTAATGCCGGATGTGTGAGAGGCCAACGACTGACGACGAGGGACCAACGACGGTTTTCCCGGGTCGGGAACCCTAGGCAATCACCAACTCGCCGCCACGCTCTTTTTCGAGAGCCATGGCCTGGTCAAGCGCGGTGATAGCGCATTGGGCCATCTCATCGGACGGCGGCTGCGTGGTGATGCGCTGCAGCCAGAGCCCGGGAGCCGTCATCAGGGCAAAGAGCGAGCCGCGGTGTTTGGCGGCGAAGCGGATGATCTCGTAGGAAACGCCCGCGATTACGGGTAGCAGTGCAATGCGCGAGGCAAACCGCGCCCAGAATGTGGTGAACGGAATCAGCATGTAGAAGCCGATCGAGATCAGCATCACGGTCATCAGGAAGCTGGTGCCGCACCGGGGATGGAACGTGGAATATTTTTGCACGGCCGCGGTTTCGAGCGGGTCGCCGTTTTCGAAGGCGAACACGGTCTTGTGCTCAGCGCCGTGGTATTGGTAGACGCGGCGAATGTCGGGAAACAGCGAAACTCCCCAGATGAAGAGCAGAAACAGGATCAAGCGAATCGCACCGTCGGTCAGGTTGAACATGATCTGTCCGCCGAGCGCCGGGTTGAACCGCTTTAGTTCCGTGGCCGCCAGCAGCGGCAGGTACTTGTACATGAAGATGAAAAAGGCGAGCGAGATGATGACGTTGCCTGCGGCCAACCAGCCACTGATGGCAGCGGCTTTCTCGCGGGTTTGTGTCCTGGATTCAGTCGTGGACGGTTCCGTCTCGCTTCGCTTCGCCGGGACGGCCCCTTCGGCTGCGCTCAGGGCAGGCTTGGCGGTCGGCTCCACATGAGCCGAGGCCGCCTCCTCGCTTTGCATCACGTCTTCGATGGCCACATTCGCCGAAAAGCGCAGGGCGCGGTAGCCGAGGGACATGGCGTAGCCGAGCGTCATGACTCCGCGCACGATGGGCCAAGCCATCCATTTGTGTTTTTCGGAAGGCCGCTCCAGCGGCTCGGTCATCGTGACCACTTCGCCTGTGGGCTTGCGGCAGGCGATCGCCCAGGCGTGCGGAGAGCGCATCATTACGCCTTCGAGCACGGCTTGCCCGCCGACCAGGGTTTCTTCACCGCTTTCAAGCGCGGGCAGAAGCTGCACGGCCACCAGGAAGCGCACGAGATTTCGCAGAGAACGCACGACGATTTGATGCTCCGGCACTCGAAAAGCGCCAGTCATTAGGTTACCACAGGGTGGCGATATCCCTCATCGAGCGCTAAATACCAGAACTGGCAATACTTAACCGGGGTTTGCGTGACCAGAATCGGTAGTGTGCGATATTCTCGTCGATTCGCAGAGTGTACTCTGAACATTATGCGAAAGCTTGCGGAAGCTTGTGAAGCGATCACGGCGACCACGAAGAAGCTGCAGAAGACGGTGATCGTGGCCGACTATTTGAAGTCACGCACGGTCGACGAGGCAGCACTATCAGCGGTGTTTCTATCGGGGAGGGCATTCCCCGCCTGGGAGGAGACGACCTTGCAGGTGGGGAGCTCTCTTTTGTGGCGCGTGGTGGCGGAGCTATCCGGGAACGATGAAGCCGCGCTGAGAGCGGCCTATCGCAAGCACGGTGACTTGGGTGCCGTGGCTGGAGAGGTTCTTGAAGCGAGATCCGGACAAGGCTCAAGCATTCTCGAAGTGGGGGCGGCTTTCCGGCAGATTGCAGCGGCGCGCGGGCCCGCAGCCAAGACGATGCTGGTTCGCGATTTGCTGGCGCGGGCGACGCCGATCGAAGCCAAGTACATCGTGAAGATCGCGACCGGCGACCTGCGGATCGGGTTGAAGGAGAGCCTGGTGGAAGAGGCGATCGCTAAGGCGTACGGCAGCGCGCTCGTCGAGGTGCAGCGGGCCAACATGCTGCTGGGAGATATTGGAGAAACGTTGCGGCTGGCAGTCGAAGGCCGGCTGCTTGAGGCGAAAGTACGGATATTTCATCCGCTGGGGTTCATGCTGGCTAGTCCGATCGAATCGGCCGAAGAGGGGTTGAGTTATTTTGCCGAGGCTGCGGTTGAAGACAAGTATGACGGCATTCGAGCCCAGGCGCACGTTGCGGATGGCGAAGTGAAATTGTTCTCGCGGACGCGGGATGAGATCACGGAATCGTTTCCGGAGTTGCCCCACGCGCTGGCGGGATTGCTGCAGGATGCAATTCTGGATGGCGAGATTGTGGCGTGGGAATCTCCGGGACGGGCGCGTCCGTTCAGCGTTTTGCAGCAGCGCCTAGGGCGGAAGAAGGTAAGTGAGCGGATGTTGCAGGAGATTCCGGTGGCCTATTTAGCGTTCGATGTTCTGTATGCGCGGGGAGAGTTGCTGATTGATCGTCCGTTGCGGGCGCGCGCGCGGGTGCTGGATGAGTTGCTGGCGGCGGAAAGAAAGGTCGTTCACCACGGAGGCACAGAGACACAGAGGAAAACGAAAAGCTTGCAAACTACATTGGGCTTTGAGGCCGAGGAGGGAAGCACCGGCGTCAACATCATCCGCGCGCCGGTGTTTCGTGCGAAATCGCCGGAGGAACTGGAAGAGCTCTTCACGGTCGCGCAGGCTCGGGGGAATGAAGGGTTGATGATCAAGGACCTCGATTCGACATACACGCCGGGGAAGCGCGGCAAATCCTGGCTGAAAATGAAGCGCGAACTGGCTACGCTCGACGCGGTCGTGACTGCCGTCGAATACGGCCATGGAAAACGCGTGGGAGTGCTCAGCGATTACACGTTTGCGGTATGGGATACGGATGGGGGTACGAATAAAGACCGGCTGGTGAACATAGGCAAGGCGTTTTCAGGGCTGACCGACGCCGAAATCGCGGAGATGACCCACTGGTTCTTGGAACACACGATTGAAGACCAGGGCTTCCGGCGCACGGTCGAACCGAAGATTGTGCTGGAAGTGGCGTTCAACAACATCATGCAATCCGACCGTCATGACAGCGGCTATGCGCTGCGGTTCCCGCGGATCGTGCGGCTCCGGTCGGATAAGTCAGCGGGTGACGTGGATACGATTGATCGCGTACGGGAGATCTACCACCGCCAGACCCTTTGAATTCCTGAGAGGTTGACTAGTTAGGATCGAATCAATGCAGCATTGGAGTGGCGGAGGCAGCGACGCATACCCACGCCCCGTTCCGGTTAACCCAGGTATCGACAAAGCGATTTCGTCTGACGTACGCCTTGCCATTTTCAACACCTTTCTCCCGAAAGACTCCAGTCGCAATCGCAACGTCACCGAACACGCGCACGGAGATTGACTCCGGCTCGGCCTGTTGCTCGTCGGATGGCCTGGCTGCGTCGACGCTCGCCAGAAACACCGATTTGGATTGCAGGCTGCCATCGTCATTCACCAAGACCATGGAGTCATGGAGGATTTCTCCCAACGCTTTCTTGTCGCGAAACTTATAGGCTTGGTTCCAAGCCTTCTCCATGGCGACGATCTTGGATTCAGTGGAACCAGAATTGTCCTGGGCGACGAGCGACGCGAAAACGACAGCGACTAAAGCACACGAGCACAGCACTTTCATTGGAGGTCTCCGCTGTCTGAGTTAGGTACGGCTTCGAAAACTATCAGGCCATGTGATCAGCTTTCCCCAGAAAAGCATTGCCCGACTATGACAATTCTTTTCAACGATCAAAGCAATCTGCGTCCGTTAACCGCTAGTGGCTATGGTGGTGGTGTTCTTGGCCCTCGCCCACCGGAATCACGCAGCCGTGCGCGACTTCGCACTCCACGTGCTCGAACTGGATCGTGGTGTGGTCGATGCGGAAGTCGTTGTGTAAACGATCTTTCACGTCGCGCAGGATGCGCTCGCTGACGGAGGGCGGAATGTCGGCAATCGAGATGTGGCAGGAGAGTGCGCGAGTTTCCGAACCGATGCTCCAGCAGTGAAGATCGTGTACGTCGTTGACGCCTTCGACGGAGCGGATGGCGGTCTCCAGCAGTTCGAGCTTCACCCCGCGTGGAGTGCCTTCGAGCAGAATATTCAACGTCTCGCGGACGATGCCGAAGCCTGACCAGAGGATCAGCGCTCCAATCCCGAAGGAGAGCGCGGAGTCGATCCAACTGTCGCCTGTGACCAGGATGGCCCAGCCCCCGGCGATAACCGCAGCGGTGGAAAGGGTGTCGCCCACTTCATGCAGCAGGGCGCTCCGGATGTTGACATCGTTACCGGAGAGCCGGCCGGAGCGGTACAACAGCAATGCGATCGCTCCATTCATCACTACGCCCGCGGCTGCGACCCACATCATCACCGAGGCCTGAACGGGTTCGGGATGCTGCAGCCGGCGGAAGGCTTCGAAGAAGATGAAGAACGAAACCGCGACCAGCGATACCGCATTCACCAGCGCGGCCAGCACTCCCGCGCGATGGTAGCCATAGGTCTTGGTGGAACTGGCCGGACGCGACTGCAGGTAAACCGCAACCAGCGATAGCAGCAGAGCCAGAAAGTCGGAGAGATTGTGTCCGGCTTCGGAGAGCAGGGCCAGCGAATGGGCATGGATGCCGGCCACCACCAGCAGCACGATGTAACCCAGGGTTACGCCCAGCGAGATCTTGAGCACTCGCTTGGGACCGCTCCCGCGGTGGACATGAACGTGCATTTAATTAGTGTACGGGCGGCAGAGGCAGGGCTTCAAGCGGCGGAAGGCACCGGTCAGCGATCAGTGGCCGGAGGACCGCGTCAGTGGTTGGGCGCTGACCACCGGACACTGACCACTGATCTTCAGCGCTTGAAAAGATTCTGCAAATAGCGGTCATTGTACATCGTAGTCGTGTTCTGGACGAACTCCAGAATTCGATACATCTTTTCCCGGGACTCGCGGTTCATCTCCTTGAACTGCACAGCTACACCCGATCCAGGATGGATTCTGGCTATGGTGCCTTCCGTGCTCAACGTGCCGTCATCGATGGAGAAGACCAGCTTCACATCGGAACCGGGCGGCAGAATGGCGCTGGTTTCCACATAGCAGCCGCCGAGGCTGATGTCGATCAGATTGCCGAAGACCGGTCCATCGCCGGGTTGAGGGTACAACTCAATGGTAAGCCGGCATTTCATGCGCGTGTGCAGCCGCTGGTCCTTCTGCGAAGGTTGCTTTTGTTTCTCCACATACATACGCCGGTCGGCTTGCGTGAGCAGTTGCTCGGCGTCATTGCCATCGTCCGGAGATACAGCCAGGCCCACGCTCAACGAGAGCATATCCTCTCCGCAAACATCGAACCCCGCCTGTTTGGCGAGTGCGCGAAGTTGCTCGGCCTTCTTGGCGGCGGCATCGGCCGGCAAACCGGGAGCGATTACCACGAATTCGTCTCCGCCCATGCGGGCAACGTAGTCGTACTCACGGCAGCTATCTTTCAGCGCCTGGGCGAATAAACGCAGAACCCGATTTCCCTCCAGATGCCCAAAGCGATCGTTGATCTTTTTGAAACCATTCATGTCGCAGACCATCAGCGTGAGCGAGGTCTTATCGCGCTTGCAGCGAGCCAATTCGCGGTCCAGTTGCAGAAACAACGACCGGGCATTGGGCAGACCGGTAAGGAAATCGGTGGTGGCGGAACTTTCCGCCTGTTGATATTTCAGGGCATTTTCGATGGCCAGAGCCATCTTGCCGCTCACCGCCAACAGAATGCGCAAATGATCGGAGGTGAACGCATCGCGTTCCGCGCGGTAGAGGGCGAGAACTCCAATCACGCCAGCCACGCCCTCCAGGGGTAATGCCAAGGCTGACCGTAATGTGCTGAACTTCTCGGGATCGTTGAGGTATCCGGGTTCCACCGAAGGATTCCCGTTCACAATCGGCTTCTTGTTCTGCGCCACCCAGCCCGAAAGGCCATCGCCTACCGGAATTCGCAGAGAAGCAAACAGGCGGTAGTTGTCGCCGTTCACGTACTCCGGGATCAAGATTCCGTCGCGCAGGATGTAGATGGCGATGGCGTCGTAGGGAACCATGGGTTTGAGTTTTACCGAGAACACGGAAAGGGTTTCGCCCAGGCTCAGCGAGGCTCCCAGATCCTGGCTCAACTCAAACAAAGACTGCGCTTCCTGGCGCGCCGCTGCGATCGACGACAGGAAAGTCGTTTCCCGCCCTGGCGAATCGGCGGCCGTCGCATTCTCGAATCCCGCGGCCGGCGCCGGCCCGCGCGTAATCTTGATCTCCGCGGAGAGCGCCAGGTTGCCATCTCCGGTCGACTTCGCCTGCGCAAGATTCTCCAGGGAACGGTAGCGCCGCCGTAACACATCGACCACTTTTGGATCGAACGACTTGCCCGACTCTCCGGAGAGTCGCTGCATCACTTCATCCAGCGGCATGGCTCGCCGGTATTGCCGATCGGAAGCCAAGGCATCCAGGTAGTCCACCGCGGAAAGAATACGCGCGCCGATAGGGATCTCCGTGCCTTTCAATCCGTAGGGATAACCGGACCCGTCCCATTTTTCGTGGTGTGCGCGCACAATCGGCACCACCGGATATGGGAACCGAACTCGTTCCAAAATTTCGGCCCCCACCACGGTATGAATCTTCATTTTCTCGAACTCTTCCGGAGTCAGCCGGCCGGGTTTCGAGATGATATGTTCGGGCACGGCGAGCTTGCCGATGTCGTGCAGCAACGCGGCCGCGTGTAGCGCCTCCAATTCGGCTCCCTTCATGCCCAGCTCTTTGGCTACTTCGATGGCGTACACGCGAACCCGCTGCAGATGAGCGTGGGTGGTCTGGTCTTTAGCCTCAATGGCCAGCGCCAGGGCCTCAATGGTTCGCAGATGCAGGTTCGCTATCTCTTCCACGTGGCGCTTCTCGTCCTCCAGCTTGCCCAGATACAAGCGGTAGGAACGGAAGATGAGGTAAATAGCTGGGAGGAACAGCAGCGAAGTTTCCCAGTTGAAGGCGTGGTTGAACCAGGAAATCGCGCCCGCGATTCCGGCCCCCACCAGGTAGTAGGGGAAGGACCAGAAGTAACAATCCACCAGAATCTTCTGCAGCGGTTTGCCTTCACTGAATGAAATCACGACTGCGATGCATCCAGCGTTGACAATGAAGTAAATCGAGGCGGTCAGGCACAAAAGCAGCGGCCGATTGCCGATGAACGCATTGCAAAAAGCGTTGTGATAGACCAGATAGGCCAAGGCGGTGGAGAGCGCCCCCGCACAAACGTTGAACGTCAACTGCATGGCGGTGGGCCGGCCCGGAAACAAACTCTGAGCCAGCATAGCGACTGCACCCAGAGTCAGCGCCTCGGCATAGCCCAACTCCGCAATCCCCACCAGGATGAACAGGAAGTTTACCGAGAGCGTGCCCGTAATACCAGGAAGAGTGACGCGCAGCCTTGAGGCCAGAATTGAGATGCCCAGGTAACAAATGAACTCCGCGATGTTCTTGCTGCTCTGGTGGATGGCTGCCTGAAGTAGACATACCATGCCTGCGGCAATCACCACGCCGACAAAGACCTGCGCCTTGAGAGGCAGTCCTCTCCACGAGTTAGTGCTGGTCGACATCTTCTACACAAATCCGTGCGCACCGCTCCTGCAGCCGGCGCGCGATAAAATTCGCTAACTCTTAAGGATAAACAGCTAACCACCTTATTAACAATGATTTATAGGCCGTACCGGAAACTTCGGTAATGCCGCAAGGTGACTGATTCCAGGCCACTTTCGGCGATATTTTGCCGAAGCTCCAACCTAGGTTCCGTTCTAGCCGAAAAGAGCGTCGCAAACGTGAAATCTCCTCCTCGGCCTTGAAAGAAGCCGCAGTTCAGTCGATTTGCTTGTCTTGCCGCCGACTCCCCGCTAGAATTCTTTCGCGTTCAAAAGGAGGCAAAAAATGGCTGCCGCTCCGCTCCCACCGATGTCCGCACCTGTGCCCGCGCCCGAGGCCGCACCGCTTTCGCAAGGCGCGCGCATCGTCGATACTTTCATCGCCCCCTCGAAAACCTTCACCGACCTCCGGCGCAGCGCACAGTGGTGGCTGCCGTTTCTGCTGATGACCTTCGCGGGGTGGGGCCTCGTTTACGTTTCGGAGCAGAAGATCGGTGTGCAAAAGATGGTGGAGAATGAGTTGCAAGCCCGGCCCAAGGCCGAAGCGCGATACGAAAAGGCGACTCCCGAGCAGCGCGAGCAGCAAGTGAAACTCACCGGGGTTATCTATTACATCGCCATTCCCGTGTTCACGCTGCTCATTTGGCTGGTCATGTCGGGATTGCAGTTTGGCACGTTCAAGTTCGGGGCCAACGCCGATATTTCGTACAGCAAATCGCTCGCGGTGGTGGTCTACGCGGGATTGCCCCTGGTGCTGCGGCATTTGTTGGCCATTGTTTCTGTGCTCGCCGGTGCAAGCGCGGACGGATTCACCTTGAACAACCCGATCGCGTCCAATCCGGCATACTTCATGAGCCCGGCCGACAGTCCGTTCTGGTACTTCATAGCATCGCAATTGGATATTTTCCTGCTTTGGACGCTGGCGCTGACCGCGATCGGGTTTGCCACCACGGGCAAGGTGAAGCTGGGGACGTCGTTCGCCATTGTGATCGGATGGTGGGCGGTGATCACGCTGGCATTCGCGGCCATACTTTCTTAGAGCTCATCGGCGAGGAGTGACGATGCTGCGTCTGCGGGTTTATGCTTAGTACGCCTTAGGAGGCCCTCTCGTGAAATTGATTCCCGTCGTCCTGTTTCTTGCCGCTTGCACGGCATCGGCGCCAGCGCAAACCACTCCGCCACCTGTCGCACCCGCTGCGGTTCCAGTGCCGAATCCGGTGACGGCTTCCCTTCGCATTTTGCTGCCGCGCTCGCGCAATAACATCCTCGGTGCCATTAGCGCCATGCCCGCCGACAAGTTCAATTACAAGCCCACGCCGGAGCAGATAAGCTTTGCGCATTTGGTGGTGCACATTCTCAGCTACAACAACTCCGCATGCGCCAAGGCGGCCGATGTTCCCGCGCCCAAAGTCGAGGAAGTTAAGGAAACCGATTCCAAGGACAAGCTGCTCGCCGCGGCGACGGCCTCGTTCGACTTTTGCGGTGAGGCGCTCGCCAAGATGGACGACTCCAAACTGGGTGACAGCATTGAACTCTATGGTGGACACCAAGGTCCGCGCGCCATGGTCGCGTTAGGCGTGGCTAGCGGATGGGCCGATCATTACGCCGCCGCTGCCATGTATCTGCGGTTGAACGGAATTCTGCCGCCGACGGCGCAGCCGAAAAAGTAATGGGCACCATGATCTCTGTCGATAATTCACCACGGAGGCGCGGAGTCACGGAGAAAACAAAAGTGGCTTTCTCTGTGGCTCCGTGGCTCCGTGGTGAAAGCAGGGGGGTCCTACCCTACTTGATTTGCACCAGTTCGCCCGCCGTTTCTGCCGCTGGAGTGGTCGGTGCGGGATGCTGCGGCGCGCGCCAGCCGTCGAAGATCGAAACCTGGTGCACGCAGGAAACTGTGCAATGCGGCGCGCAGCCTTTCTCCGTGAGGTATTCGCGGCGCATGTCATCGCGCGTGTAAGTCGCGAGCGGCACGCCGGGGTAGCCCCGCTGCTGCGAGCAGTAATGGACTAGCCCGTCTTCGCAGATGTAGAGATAGCGCGCGCCGGCGCGGCAGCGCCAGTCGTTGGGCAAGCCCTGCGCGATGTTGTCCTGGAACGCGTTGATGCGAGTGAAGCTGCGCTTCTCCCACGATTTCATCTCATCGTAGATGCGGCGCTCTTCTTCGTTGAGCGGCTGCACCTGACCGCTGCCGTCGTGAATAATGCCGATGGTCGAACTGAATCCCAGTTCGACGGCGCGCTTGCCGATGGTAAGTGCGTCCTGCGGATTCGCAATGCCGCCGCCCACCACGGAGTTGATGTTCACATGAAATTCGGCGTGTTCAGCCAGCCACTGCAGCTTCTTGTCCAGGACCTTCAGGCTCTTCTTCGAGACTTCATCGGGATTCACGTTGTCGATGGATATCTGCAGCCATTCCAACCCAGCTCGGTTCAGGCGTTGAATGCGTTCCACCACGAGGAAGTATCCGTTGGTAATCAATCCGGCAATCATGCCGTTGGAACGGACGCGGCGGATGACACCGTCGAGATCGGGATGCAGCAGCGGCTCGCCACCGGAAATCGTGACCACCGCCGTGCCCAGCGCGCCGAGTTTATCGATGCGGCGAAACATTTCGTCGGTGGGCACGGGCTTCGAAAAGTCGTCGAACTCGTTGCAGTAGGTGCAGGCCAAGTTGCAGCGGCGCACGGGAATAATGTGCGCCAGCAGCGGATGGTCGGTCGAAGCCAGAGCGCGCGCGGCCATGGAAGCTCCGCGCAGGTTGCGGTGCAGGGCCTTGGCGCGGCGGCGCAGGGATGTGAGGGCTGAAGACATTGATTGAATACCCTTATTACAGCATGGATGCGGGATAAATGCAGAGCCCACTGCAGCGTTCGGCGAAACCGGTACAGTGAATGGCGTCCACAGCGCCGCAGGTTGAGCGGCCCGTTACGAGAAACCAAGGCTAGGACGGGCCATCGCACCTGAGTTCGTGACCGACGTTATCAAGAGCTTGCAGGGTTACTCCCGCAAATTCTTCCTGCACCAGAACGTAATCCGTATCGTAAGTCGAGATAGCGAAGATAGGGATGCCGTTGCTCGACAGCGGTTCAATAAACGAACGCAGCACTCCGGTCTGCGAAAAGGGAAACGGGCCTTCGAGCTTCATGCAGATCCAGCGCAGGCCGGGATCGAAATCTTTCGGAACGGCATGCGCTGCGCAGACGATGGAAAGTTCATCGGTGCTGCGGGTGATGGAGCTAAAGTCGCCCTTTGTGGCCCACTCGGGAACGGGCGCGGTCGCAGCCAGCCGCACAATGGCGTAGAGACCGGGGAGTTGCCGAAATTTGAGATTCTCAGGCATAACCCGCAAGGCTCCCGCTAGCCCTCCACCGCTTTGCGCAGCGCGGCTCTCGCCAGCAGGCGCGTGGAATCCAGCATGGGCAACGGAGACTGCTCCTGCGTCATCACCAGCGGAATTTCGGTGCAGCCGAGGACTACCGCGTCGCAGCCTTCATCCTTCAGCGTGCGAATCACTTCGGTGAGATAGGCCTGCGTCCGCGGCAGGAACACGCCCTGGACCAGTTCATCGAAGATGATGCGATGAATGCGCTCGCGTTGCTCCGTACCGGGAACGCGGTGCTCGATGCCGGCAGCCTTCAGTTTGTCCCGGTACACCGGGCCGTCCATGAGTGCGCGCGTACCCAGAACTCCGAGGCGTTTGTAGCCATGGCGTTTAGCTTCGCTGGCGACTTCGACGGCAATGTGCAGCCAGGGACGCGGCGAGCGATGCTCCACTAGATCGAAAGCCTGATGCACGGTGTTTACGGGAGCAATCAGAAAGTCAGCGCCACCTTTGGCAAGTTTTTCCGCCGACGAGAGCATGAGTTCGGCTACGCCGACCCAGTCGTTGGCATTGATGCACTTCACATAGTCAGCAAAGTTGTGGCCGTGCATGGACACTTCGGGATGTCCGTGCGGACCGAGCAGCGCCGCACCCTCCATGCAGATGGTGCGATAGCAGAGAGCGGCGCCTTCCGCGCTGCAAGCGACAATGCCGATGTGGAGGGGCATGAAGTCAGTTCTCAGAAAAGGCTACGCGACGACTGGTTTGACTGCAAGGTGGATTTGGCGGGAGGTCGGAAATTATCTCGCGGCTGCGGCGTCGAACAAATTCAGGAACTCTAGCTTCTTCTCCGCCGGCAGGAACGACGCCTCGAAGGAGTTGCGGGCAAGTTCTCGCAGATGTTCGTCGGTAAATCCGAAAGATTGCTGGGCGATCTGGTATTCGCGGGCCAGCGTGGTCCCGAACATAGCTGGGTCGTCGCTGTTGAGCGTGATCATCACGCCGTGATCAAAATAACTCTTTGCGGGATGAGCGTTGAGGTTGGGGCAGAGGCCCGTGCGCAGGTTGCTGGTAAGGCATATTTCAACTGGAACCTGACGCTGAGCCAACTCTTCGACGAGATCGGGATCGTGGAAAGCGGTGAGGCCGTGCCCGATGCGCTCGACGCGCAAGTTGAGCGCGCCCCAAATGGATTCCGGCGGCCCGGTTTCGCCGGCGTGAGCGGTGAGGCGCAGGCCGTGATCGACGGCCCAGGCGTAGGCGTCGCGGAAGAGCTCAGGCGGCGCTTTCTGCTCATCGCCGCCAATGCCGATGGCGACGACGTAGCGGTCGCGATAGCGCACGGCGAGTTCGAAGACTTTTTGAGCGGATTCAGGACCGAACTGGCGCACCGCGTCGAAGATCCAGAGCAGCGAGATGCCGAAGTCGCGGGCGCCGCGGGCGCGGCCGCGATCCAGGCCTTCGAACATGGCGGTGAAATCCTGCTTGCGCCAGAGGCAGACTCCGACCGAGACGTAGACTTCCGCGTGCAGAACGTTCTCTTCCTTCAGGCGCTGCATTAGCCGGTAAGTGATGAGTTCGTAATCTTCGGGCGTGCGCAGGTGCTCGGTGATGTTCTTGAAGGCGAGCAGGAAGCCTGGAAAATCTTCATAGCGGTAGAGTGCATCGATCTCGGCCTGTGTGGCGCGTTCGCCGTGGCGCTGCCGGAGTTCGAACAGCGTGACCGGCTCGATTGCACCCTCGAGGTGCAGATGCAACTCAGCCTTGGGCAGGAGTCGCAGGAAACTATTCGGCGGCCGGTCGGGTGCGGAAGACATCACCTCCTGATTGTAGATTCTTGAGGGAAGATTTGCGAGGAGGCAGAGCGGACTTCACCACGGAGGCGCAGAGTCACGGAGAGCTAGGATGGAAGGCAGTGGTGAAAACGCCTCTTTGGGCCGGTCGTGCCGAATGGCTAGAGGGATCCCCTTCGGCTTCGCTCAGGNNCTACGCAGACCGATTCGCTTCGCTCACCGATTTGCTTCGCTCAGGATGACAGTGCTCTTGCTGAGAGCTGATGGCTACTTTTTCGCAAACTCGCTGCGGCGGCGGCTGTAGAAGATGTAGATCAGCAGGCCGAGGCCGAGCCAGATTACGAAGCGCAGCCAAGTGATGACAGTAAGTCCGGTCATCAAGCCGCCGCAGAGGATGATCGAGATCAGCGGGAACCAGGGGACAAACGGGACTCGGAACGCGCGCTTGCGATCGGGTTGCCTGCGGCGCAGGATGATGACTCCGAGCGAGACCAAGACGAAGGCGAAGAGCGTCCCGATGTTGGCGAGGTCGGCGGCATCTCCAATGTCCACGAGGCCTGCCGGAATTCCTACGGCGAAACAGGCGATCCAGGTGGACCAGTACGGCGTCTTAAATTTCGGGTGTACCACGGAGAACAGCTTCGGCAACAAGCCGTCGCGGGACATGGCGTACCAGATGCGTGCCTGCCCGTACTGAAACACGAGCAACGAAGAGATCATGCCCGTGAGCGCCCCGATCACGATGACCGAGCGGAAGAGCGGGTGCACACCCAGATACTTCATGGCGTAGGCCACAGGCGCTTCGGCGGCTGCACCGGACACGAAGGTTGTGTACTTCATCATGCCGAGCAGGACAACGGCCACTCCGACATAGAGCACCGTGCAGACCACCAGCGACATGATGATGCCGAAGGGCAAATCCTTTTGTGGATTGCGCGATTCCTCGGCGGCGGTGGAAACGGAATCGAACCCGATGTAGGTGAAGAAAACGATGGCCCCTCCCGTGACGATTCCGGCGAAGCCAGAAGGCGCGAAGGGCGTCCAATTCGCGGGCTTCACCAACATTCCACCGACTACCAGGAAGGTTAGGATGGCGCCGATTTTGACCGCGACCATAATGTTGTTGGTCTCCGCCGACTCCTTCACTCCGCGCACCAGCAGCAGCGTGAGAATGAAAACGATGAGGAAGCCGGGGAGATTGAAATAGGCGCCCGTCCACTGCCCGCCGGCCCAGACCGGACTGGCAAATTTTTCCGGCAAGTTGACGCCGAATACCGCCAGCTGCGCTTTTGTATAACCGGCAAAGCCAACCGCGACTGCGACGTTCGAGACTACGTATTCGAGGATGAGATCCCAGCCGATGATCCAGGCAAAAATTTCACCGAGGGTAGCGTAGGAGTATGTGTAGGCGCTGCCGGCGATGGGAATCATCGAGGCGAGTTCGGCATAGCAGAGGCCGGCGAAGCTGCAGGCGATCGCGACCAGGAAAAACGAAATCGCAATCGATGGCCCGGCGGGCGGGCGACCGTGCATGAGCGCTCCCGCCGTGCTGCCGGTGCGCAGTAAATTCACGATTACGTCGAGCGCCTGCGCATGCAGGATGGATGGGGCCTGAAAATATTCGCCAGCGGCCGCGGTTCCGGTGAGGATAAAAATTCCCGAACCGATGATGGCGCCGATGCCGAGGGCCGTCAGCGACCAGGGGCCGAGGGTTTTTTGCAGGCGCTGGCCTGGAGCCTCGGAGTCGGAGATCAGCTTGTCGATCGACTTGCAGCAGAAAAGCTGGTTGTCGGAGGTGCGCACGGTGCCGGCGGGTTCCGGAGATGATTGTGACAAGAGGTAGTTGTCTCCTGAAAAACAAGCTTTTAGCCATCAGCACTTGGCATTTAGCCAGTTTGAGTCCCCGAAGGACGGGACCCTGCCGGCCAAATGCCAAGTGCTTACTGCCAATTGCTGCCTTTACCGTTTCGACTGGCCGCGGGCCAACTTCTTCACTTTGCGCTTTTTCGATCCACGGGCGTAATCGCGGGGCTTCTTTGGTTTTTCCGCCTTGCTCTTCTTGCGCGCGGCGCGTTTCGATTTCTTACGTTCTTCTTTGGTTAACTCTGCTGTGTTTGCCATGATTGCTTTCCTGGATCTCTAATCTGTAATTTGGTAATTGGGCAATTTCGTAATTTAGTGTCCAAGATGCAAACCTTGAAATTACCAAATTACCCGATTACAAAATTACCCAATCGTCGCTCAGGCCCGCTCTAACTGGGCATATTTCTCCACCAGCTTCTTCAAGCCGAAGCGAGGAAATTGTACAGTAATCTTGGCTTCTTCGCCTTCTCCTTCCCGCTGGTAGACCGTTCCCTCGCCGTATTTGGGATGGCGAACCTTTTGTCCGGGGCGGAATCCGCGCTTGCCGGCGGGCTCTTCAACCGGGGTTTTAGGGATGGTGAACTTCTTGCCGCGCGAGGCGAAAAACTCGGCGATGTTCTCGATGGAGTTGTAGGGCTTGGCCGGAGCCGTGGGCTTTTGGCGGCTCGCCGGAGTGCCGTCGCGCTTCCAGCTTGCGCTCTGGTCTTCGTCTTCGTAGGAATAGTGGCTTCTTTCTACATCATATGCTGCTGGACGGCCGGGGGCGGCCGTCCCCACATATCCCGTGCTCACACTCGCCGTGCGCCGCCGGCCTAGTTCTTCGATCAGCGGAGCCGGAACTTCCTCCAGAAAACGCGACGGAACGCTGGCTTCGGGCAAATCTGTTCCGTATCTCCGGCGATAGACGGCGCGAGTAAGGATGAGTTGGTCCATGGCACGAGTCATGCCGACGTAACAGAGGCGGCGTTCTTCTTCGACGTCGTCGGGCTGGAGCATGGTGCGCGAGTGCGGGAACAAGCCTTCTTCGAGGCCGCTGAGAAAGACCAGGGGAAACTCCAGGCCCTTGGCGGCGTGCAGGCTCATGAGCGTGATCTGCGAACGCTCGTCGTAGTCGTCCGTGTCGGCGATGAGCGCGGCATGGTCCAAGAACTCGTCGAGGGTTTCGCCACGATCCCGCGAGTCGGCAGCGGCGTTGACCAACTCCCGCAGATTTTCGATGCGCGAGAAAGCTTCCGGCGTGTCTTCGGCTTCGAGCAGCTTGATGTAGCCGGTGCGGTCGATCAGGAACTTCAGCAGTTCGGAAGTGGAAGGAAGTGTGGCGCCAGCATCTTGCTGGCCCGGCAGCGGGCGGGACGCCCGTTCGACAGCCGGCGGGACGCCGGCGCGACTGTCGGCCTCGTCGCCTTCTTCGTCACTCCCAGCGTAGGCTCCACCGAAATCGAAGGCCGGGTTTTCGAATTCGTTGGGACCGAAGGCGGCGGCATCGTCCGGCATCGAATCGTCGGCAGCAGCTTGCAGAGTTTGCGCTTCCTGCAGCTGCGCAGGTGAGGGTATCCGTGCCACGGCCGTTTCCATGCTCTCTTCCAGTTGCTCCACAAACGTCCCCGCCAACATCGCTTGCGCATCCCCGATCAACTGCTGAAAACTCTTCAGCGCCGCCAGCGCACGTTGCGGTAGCAGTTGCCGCCGGATGGCCTCTCCCAGCGCCCCCCACAGCGACAAGCCGGTTTCCAGAGCCAGACGCTCGATCGTGTCGATAGTGCTCTTGCCGATGCCGCGCGTAGGCGTATTAATCACGCGGAGCAGCGAAATCGAATCATCTGGGTTCTGGATGACTTTCAAATACGAGATCATGTCTTTGATCTCGGAGCGCTCGTAAAAAGAAAATCCGCCGACCACTTTGTATTTGAGCCCGTAGCGGCGCATCGCTTCTTCAAACAAGCGCGACTGAGAGTTCGTGCGGTAGAGCACCGCGGCGCGCGGAGTTTCGCCGCCCGAGTGCTCAGCGCGGCCGGCCTCGCGCAGATATTTTGCAATGTGGTCGGCGGCAAAGAGCGCCTCGTTCTCGCCATCGGGAGCCTCGTAGTAGCCGATCTTGGTGCCGCCCTGGCGCGAGGTCCAAAGATTCTTGCCTTTGCGGCGAATGTTGTTCGCCACCACCGTCGATGCAGCCTGCAAAATATTCTGCGTGGAGCGGTAGTTCTGCTCCAGACGAATAATCTTAGCCTCGGGAAAATCCTTTTCGAATTCCAGAATGTTGCGAATGTCGGCGCCGCGCCAGGAATAGATCGACTGATCTTCATCGCCGACGGCGCAGACGTTATGGCGCTCGCCCGCCAGCATGCGCATGAGTTCGTATTGCGGACGGTTCGTGTCCTGGTATTCGTCGATGAGCAGATATTGGAATCGACGGTTGTAATACTCGCGCACGGGGGCCGCGGTCTTCAGCAGGCGCGTAGCTTCGAGCAGAAGGTCATCGAAATCGAGGGCGTTCGCCTTGCGCAGTTCCTTGCGGTATTCCTCGAACAGATGCGCGATCTTCTCCGTCTTGGGATCGGCCGACTGCAGGTAAAGCTCCTGTGGATCGAGCATGTGATTCTTCGCCCAGGAGATGCGCGAGAGCACGGCGCGCGGCGTGAGTTGCTTGTCGTCGAGCCCGAGGTGCTTCATTACCGACTTCACCACCGATTGCATGTCGCTCTCGTCGTAGATAACAAATTTCTTGGTATGGCCAATCGGTGGCTGTCCGGGGGTGGCCGAAGGAATCTGCAGCGCTTCAATGTCGCGGCGCAACACGCGCACGCAAAAAGAATGAAACGTGGAGATGACCGGCTTGGCGATGCTCAGGCCGCCGACCAGTTTCTCGACGCGCTCTCCCATTTCGGCGGCGGCTTTGTTGGTGAAAGTCATCGCCAGGATGGATTCCGGCATCACTCCCTTGTGCTCGATCAGATAGGCGATGCGGTAAGTGATGACGCGCGTCTTGCCGCTGCCCGCGCCGGCGAGGATCAGTACCGGGCCGTCAGTAGTTTCGACGGCCTCGCGCTGCTGCGGGTTGAGTTGATCGAGAAAAGACAATGCGGATAATCCTAGACGTTGGGGCGCTTTGACCGCTTGAGTGCCTTAGCGGTTTGCATCCTCTGGAAAGTCCTGCCGATGTACCAAACCAGCCACACGAATAGTGGGTACGCGAGCCAGCGGGCCCAGTCCGGCAGCCTCAAATGGAGCGCATCCGGTGCGAAGACCACCAAGAATCCAACGGCGATGACCGCGAGTTCAACCATCTCAAAGGGCAGCAATTCCAATTCAAACTGCCAAAGTCCTTCGTGGCTCCTCGAGATACCCGCCTGGTCAACAATCACCAGTCCGTAGAAATCTTCTGTGGCAAGCGCCTTCAACGCAGGCCTCCAATATTCCTTGTCGTCCCCGGTTTGTTTATCGCGAGCATACGACCGGCGGAGCAGCTTTGTAATCTTGGCCTCATACGCCTTGGAGTCGTAGCCCGCATCGAACTTCTGTTGCGCCTCTAAATCTGTGCCGCCGGAAGATTCCGAGAAAAGAAACATCCTCTTCTCGGTTTCGTCCAGAACGACACCATCATGCATAGCCTGCTCTGTAAGCTTTGCGAGAAGAAACTGCTTGGCGGAGTCAGACGTGAATTCCATGCCCTGATTGAATTTTACAGGGGAATCGGGATTCGCAGCCTCATTCCTCTTTCGGGACCACATGAATTCGAAAAGTGACTTCCTCCGTCATCGGCCCGTAGATCGCAAATAGACTCTTAAGCAGGGCCCGTGGTGTAACGGCAACATAGCACCTTGCGATGGTCGCAGATGCGGGTTCGAATCCCGCCGGGTCCACCGCTCCGGTTTTCCGGGGCGCAGGTTCTGTGGGAAGGAAAGCAAGGATAACTTCCTACAAAAGTAACTTGACTACAGCATTCAGCAGACTATACTCGAGCTATCGCAAGGTGCTATTTGCCTGAATCTGATGAGCCCCGAGCAATCGGGGCCATCGCTTTCTTAGGCCATCCACTACACCCAGGCCCCCATCAAATGTCCGAGGCCGCCGCGCACGAGCAGCCCGTCTTTGCGGTCTTTGAAGTAGCGCGCGTTGAGTTCCTTGCCCTGAAGAAACTCGGTTCGGTGAAATCCCAGATGCTTCAGTTCGTCCTGCAACGCTTCGGGGTCGAAGAACAGTTGAAACGGCTCCCCGGCCGCGGCCACGCGTTTTGAGAGCGCATCCCGCGCCTGCCTTTGCCCCGCATTGAGCAGCGCCGGATCGATCGCAAAATCAAATACAACGCCGCTCTGTGCCGGCATTCTTGCAATAAAGCTCAAAGTGATCATGCAGGCTTCGCGCGTGAGATAGGGCGTCACGCCCAGCCAGGAGAAAAATGCGGCCGCGTTCGTGTTGAATCCCAACTGTTCAAGCCCATCGGCCAGCGTTTGCCGTTCGAAGTCAACGGGCACGAAGGTCAAAGACTCCGGAATCGCAATGCCGGCTGCCCGCAATTGCTCGCGCTTCCAAGCCTGCGTGGCAGGATGATCCACTTCGAACACGCGCAGCCCGGAATGAGGATTGCGGTAGGCAAAAGTATCGAGTCCGGCTCCGAGAACAACATATTGCGCCACACCGTGCCCGACAGCGCGAGCGAGTTCGTCCTCGGCAAACCGGCTGCGCGCCGCCATGAACGCGCGGAACGCGCGGGAAAAAGCGTGGCCCTCTTTCGGATTGGATCGAAGCGCTTCCTCAGCCTCGGGACCAATAATACGCAGCGCCAGAGGATCGTCGAGCACCCTGGGCTCGTCCAGAAGCTGGTGCGCGGCCCGGCGAATCGCCACCCGATGAGCAGTCTTACTGAATGTGCCTTCTTGCATATTTGGATTGGGTTGCCTTGATTCGCGTGAAAAGCCTCCGAAAGCCCAGACTTCACGCCGTGGTTCCGCTCAGCGCTGCCTGGCACTCCGCGCAGGGGCAGATCTCGCGCAGGAGCTTCCACGAGTAAATTCCGAGGTCGTGATCATCGTTCCACGCGAACCGGATGGCATACTTACCGATACCTTCGGCGGACACGGGCTTGGCTGCGGCCTTGAACATGGGCAGCATGCCGGGAGCAAGTTTCGCCGGCTCGCCCGGCTTGCGGCCAGTTTTATCGCGCTCTTCGTTGCACATGGCGCAAGGGCAGGCGTCGCGCAGATAAACAAAACCGTAGTGCGAAACATGACCGTCCGCCCATTCGATATCCACACCCGTGCCGGTGGTAAGGTTCACCTTCACCGATTTTGGGTCTGTGGCAGCGGTAGGCGACTGAAGCGGAGACTGCATGGGTTCAGTATCGCATACGTGGAAGGCCCCGCCCGTCGCAGCGAAAAGCTCTCGCTAGCGCGGCGTGGACGTTGTCGATTTAGGATTAGTCGCCAGTCCTACGGCCAAGCCTCCAATCGCTCCGGCCAGAATCCCCATCAAAGCCAGGACCAGCGCACTTTCTACCAAGGTTGCTTTCCCGCGACCGAACATGAATTTCCTCCCCTGTTTCTCTCCAGAAGCACAATAGTCAGTTTACCTTTCCGGCCGGATAAGGTCGAATTGTCCACAAGGGCTGGAATCCGGTAGAATAGTCGTTTCCGGTTAAGGTCTCGAAAGGATCGATAGCAGTCATGGCACAACAGTGTGATATCTGCGGCAAGAAGCCGCAATTCGGTAACCGCATCAGCCACGCCCATAACGTGACGAAACGGCGCTGGAACGTCAACCTGCGTCCGGTTCACGCCCGCGTGGGCGCCGCCACCAAGCGTATTCGTGTGTGCACGTCCTGCCTGCGCAGCGGCAAAGTGGTCAAGGCGTAAGGTCACCGCCGAGGTCACCGAGCCCGTCAAGAAGAGATTCCCGATCCTGATTTTCGATTAAGTACTTCCTCGGCGTTCTCCGCAGTTGCTCGGCGGTGGATTCTCTACTGCAGACCCAATAACTGCACGTCGAAGATCAGAGTCGCATTCGGCGGGATCGTGCCATCCGGAGTACCGTCGGCGCCGTAGCCCAGGTCAGGCGGAATCCGCAACTGCCGTTTGCCGCCAACTCTCATTCCCGCGACTCCCTCTTCCCATCCCTTGATGACTTCGCCGTTGCCGATGGTGAAATCGAAAGGCTTCCCGCCATCCACCGAGCTATCGAACTTTTTTCCGTTGGTCAGCCAGCCCGTATATGCACGCGCACGTGGCTGCCTTCTTTCGCGACCTCGCCGTTACCCACCCGGAGCTCCCAATAAATCAGACCGGAGGGCGTCTTCACACCGTCGCCAGTGACTTTGCTGGGAGCGTTCGTGTTGGGTGTCGTGGATTTTCTGGTCGCGCTTTGCGCCAGGACAAACACCGCCGTCAGCCCAAGGGCGAAGATGGCAACTACCGCAACCTGCTTGTTCATTCTTGGCTCCTTCAAGAACATCTTAACCATAGGAAGCACAAAGATGCACATGGGTTTCCTCTGTGCTACCGGACCCTGCCCGGAGCGCAGCCGAGGGGCCTCCGGGTTGAAGGTTCTGAGATTTCTCTTACGCCAGCGCAATCACGTCGATTTCCACCAGCACATCTTTCGGCAGGCGCGCCACTTCCACGGTGGAGCGGGCCGGGGGAGCAGAACTGAAATACTTCCCATAAACCTCGTTCATGGCGGCGAAGTCATTCATGTTCTTGAGGAAGACGCTGGAGCGCACCACCTTCCCCAGTCCGGTGCCTGCGGCTTCCAGAATCTCCGATAGATTGCGCAGCACCCGATCGGTCTGCGCCGCCACGTCTCCGGTGACGAACTGCTGCGTAGCGGGATCGATGGCGATCTGCCCGGACGTGAACACGAATCCGTTCGCCTTGATCGCCTGAGAATAGGGGCCGATAGCCTGGGGAGCGTCTTTGGTGGAAACAACTTCGCGCATGGATCCTCCGCTTGTTAATTAACGCAGATGCAGGCGGCGCCGGTCAAATCTAGTTGGGGGCGAAACGGTCGGCGACAGAGGCAGCTGAACACTTGTGACACTTTCCTGAGCGGCACATCTGTATCTGCACCACTAAAGTTGTGCGACCAGCCCGCCGATGGTGAGATTTGAGGAAGTTCATTCGCCGGGGGCACTATCCGATATGGAAAATGGCATGAAATCGACATTCAGAAACGAACGCATCCTGGGCACACGAGCCAGCCTTGCCGGGGATGCTTCGGATATCAAATCCAAGTTTAAAGGCGCTCTAGCCAGGATCAACCAGGAACTGTGGCTGGTCTTATCTCTCTTCGTCATCGCCGGCCTGTTCAACTGGCTGGTCGCTTCACACCGCATGATTCTCGGTCTATACACCTTGCCCACCATCTTCTCGGCGTATGTCTACGGCCGCAGGCACGCCGTGCTCACGGCCAGCGCCAGCATCTTCATGGTGCTCATACTTCTATGGAAGGATACCGGCCTTTTTGCCGGTTCCGCTCCGTTCGCGTTGACTTACGACCAATGGTCCGAGCTCGTCACATGGGCATGCTTGCTTCTGATCACGGCTTACGCCATGGGAACCCTGTATGACAAGAAGGAGCGTCATATGGGCGAACTCCGCCAAACCTACTTCGGCCTCTTGACCATTCTGCAGCAGTTCATCTCCAACGACAAATATACCCACAATCACTCCTACCGGGTGGCGCTGTACGCCTCATCCATTGCAACGCGCATGGGCTTTGACCAGGACCGCATCGACGATGTCCGCGCAGCCGCCCTGCTCCACGACGTAGGCAAGCTCGAAACCAGCCGCGAGCTCCTGCACAAGGCGGCCAGCCTCACGCCGGAAGAAATGGCCGAGATGCGCAAGCATGTCCAAAAAGGAGTCGCCCTGCTGGAACCGGTCGGCGGATCGCTGCGCCGCGTGCTCCCCATCATTCTCGCCCATCACGACAAGTTCGACGGCTCGGGATACGGTCCTTCCAAAGGGGACCAGATACCCATCGAAGCCAGAGTATTGGCGGTGGCCGATGCCTATGACACTCTCACCAGCGATCGCCCATATCGCCGCGCCGTTACCCCATTCGAAGCCCGGCAAATCATCGTCTCCAGTGCCGGAACAAATTTCGACCCCGCCGTAGTGGACGCATTCGTGAGCGCCTTCGAACACGGGGAGATGGAGATCCCCGAGGCCCTGGTCGTATGAGCGATATCCTGGCCCCCGCGACTGGATCGGACAAAGACAAAGAAACGGCCGGATCAAAAACCGCTGACCCGAAGCCAACAGAATCAAAAAAGGGCCTGACCCCCACGATCGGGGTTCGGGTTCTGCTGGTAAGCGGCGACATTCAGACCATCGATACTCTTTGCGAGTCCATGGGAAAGATGTCGATGCACGTCGACGTCTGCTCCGACTTCGCCTCCGCCGCCCGTAAACTTTGCCATTCCAAGTTCGAAGCCCTGGTGGTGGATTTCAAGGAGCGGGCCGAAGCCCTGGATCTGCTCAAAAAGTTGCGTCAAATGACGTCTCACAAGGCTTCCGTCGTGCTGGCCGTCCTGAATTGCAACGAAGAAATGCCCAGCGCGTTCCGCGCCGGCGCCAGCTTCGTGCTGGTCAAACCGCTCTCTCCCGCCGTCCTGATGCGGACGCTCCGCGTCTCCTATCCCCTCATGGTGAACGAGAAAAGGCGTTCCTTTCGTTGTCCCGTGCAGATGCCGGTCTATGTCTCGCTTGGTGCCCAGCCTGAGTTTATGGCCACTTCCGTCAATATCAGCGAGATCGGCATCGCTCTCACCAAATCACCCGCGCTGCAGGTGGGAGATAGAGTTACTTTGCGCCTGATGCTGCCCCATACCCAAGCCGACGCCAAGATAACCGCCGAGGTCTGCTGGTGTGACCCTGCGGGATCCTCAGGAATGGAATTCGTTCAGGTTCCCGCCGCAGTACAAGAGCAATTGGTCGCATGGCTTGCAGCCCGCCTGGAGGACTATCTCCGCGAAGAAAATGCCGCTCTGAGAGGCTGACAGCGTAAAACAGTGGCCACGGACCACTGTTTTCAGATTTTTTGCAGCCTCTGCACCTCATGCACACCGGGAATCTTCCGCAGCCCGGCCATGATTTGTTCGAGGTGTTTGAGGTCCGCGATGTCGAGGACGATCTCCACGCTGGCCTGGCTGTTTTCCGTGCGCGCCCCGATGTTGCGGATGTTGCTTTGTGCGTCGCCAATGACGCTGGTAATGTTTTTCAGCATCCCGAAGCGGTCGTCGCAATAAACAGTAAGCTTGACCGGGTACGCCGTGGGCGTGCTCTCGTCGCGGGCCCACTCTACGTCGATGCGGCGCTCGGGCTCGTACATTAAATTTGTAACGTTGGGACAGTTGACGGCGTGCACCGCGACTCCCTTGCCGCGGGTAATGTAGCCGACGATGCTTTCTCCACGAATCGGATTGCAACAGCGTGCGCGGTAGACCAGCATGTCTCCCTGGCCCTTGACCATGATGGCGTTGTGATCTCCAAAAACGCGGCGCACGACGCTGGCAATGGCTCCCGGCTGATTGCTCAATCCTTCCGCTTCAATGTCTCCCGCCATCGAAGGCGTGGCCCCCGCCGGCAACAAACGCGCCAGCACCTGCCGCGCCGAATATTTTCCGTAGCCGATGCCGGACATAAGATCATCCACCCGGCCCAGTCCATAAGCCGCGGCAACCTTTAGCAACTCATCGTCTTTGATTTCCTTGAGCGCGATCCGATACTTGCGTGCTTCCTTCTCGATCACCTTGCGGCCAATCTCAATCGCCCGCTCGCGCTGGTGCACGTTGAGCCAGTGTTTGATCTTGTTGCGTGAGCGCGAAGACTTGACCAGCCCAAGCCAGTCACGGCTGGGCTTGTGTCCCGCCTGCGTGAGGATCTCGACAATGTCTCCCGAGTGCAGTTTGTGACGCAGCGGCACCATGCGCCCATTCACCTTTGCTCCTACGCAAGTGTGACCGACTTCGGTGTGAATCGTGTACGCAAAGTCGACCGGCGTAGCGTCGCGCGGCAGCACGACGACCTTGCCCTTGGGCGTGAAGGTATAAACCTCTTCGGGATACAGATCGACCTTCAGCGCCGTAAGAAATTCGTTTGGATCGCTGACGTCGCGCTGCCACTCGACAACTTGCCGCAACCATGCCAGCCGCTGCTCGTCCTGCGCCGAGACTGGACCGTCCTTGTATTTCCAGTGCGCCGCAATGCCTTCTTCGGCCATCTTGTGCATCTCATCGGTGCGAATCTGAATTTCGAATGGCGTTCCGTCTTCTGTGATCACCGAGGTGTGCAGCGACTGGTAAAAATTCGGACGCGGCATGGCGATGAAATCCTTGATCCGCCCCGGCACCGGACGCCAGATGTTGTGAATAATTCCGAGCACCGCGTAGCAATCCTGGAGCGAGCGCGTGATCACGCGCATGGCGAAGAGGTCGTAAACCTGGTCCACCGAAATGTGTTGCCGTTGCAGCTTCTTATGAATGCTGAAGAGGCGCTTGATGCGGCTCTCCACGTTGGCCTGGATGCCTGCCTCTTTCAGCTTGTCGTTGATGATCGATTGCATCTTCGCAAGAAACGCTTCGCCCTGCTTCCGGCGCGCGTTGACCGCCTTCTCCACCTGCTCGTAGCCGGCGGGATCGAGAAAGCGGAAGCCGAGATCCTCGAGTTCGCCGCGAATCTTTCCCATTCCCAGGCGGTGCGCGATAGGAGCGTAGATCTCAAGTGTCTCCTCGGCAATCTTGCGCTGGCGGTCAGGTTGCAGGTGTTCGAGTGTGCGCATGTTGTGCAGACGGTCGGCCAGCTTGATGAGCACCACGCGAATGTCATCGACCATAGCCAGCATCATCTTGCGCAGGTTCTCGGCCTGCGCCTCCTCGCGCGTGGCGAAATCGATTTTGCTGATCTTGGTGACGCCTTCGACGATGTGCGCGACTTGCTCGCCAAATTCTTTGCGGATGTCGACGATGGTGACTGAGGTGTCTTCGACCGAGTCGTGCAGCAGGCCAGCCGAGATGGCGACCGGGTCCATCTTCATCTCAGCCAGCACCAGCGCGACTTCGAGCGGATGCACCAGATAAGGCTCGCCGGAGGCGCGGGTCTGGCCTTCGTGGTGCTTGAGAGAATAGTCGTAGGCTTTCTTAACAATGGTCAGATCGTCGTGCGGACGGTTTTCCTGAATCCGCTTCATCAGCTCGCGGAACTTGGTGAGCGT
>PLIO01000177.1:0-5869 GCA_003140075.1 Acidobacteriaceae bacterium
TGGAGATTACGGATAAAGCGGTCAAGGATTAGTTTTCAGCGGACAATCTCCTTTTTTTGTCATCCTGAGCGAAGTTGGCATTCGCGAAGCGAACGCCAACGCAGTCGAAGGACCTAGCTAAGGCTGACAGCACCGGAGTCGCGTCAAGCCGTTCCTACGATGCCTGTCGAGTCACGGGGAGAACTCCCCGAGTCAGCACAGGAGACGCAAGCACTGCAGGGGTCCTTCGACTACGGAAGTCCTTCGCCTTGCGAAGCACTTCCTCCGCTCAGGATGACAAGGTTAAGAGACGCGGTCACAATTGAACTGGCCCATGAAAGATCACGAGTATTTCGTCTACATCATGTCCAGCCGGTCGGGAACGCTTTACATCGGCATGACGAACAGCATCTACCGGCGCGCTCTGCAACACAAGCGCGGCGAAATCGGGGGCTTTAGCAGCCAATATCATTGCGATCGCCTGGCCTATTACGAAAGCTTCGACGATGTTCACAAAGCCATCGGTCGCGAAAAGCAATTGAAGGGCTGGAAGCGCGCGAAGAAGATTGCGCTGATCGAATCGAAAAATCCGCGATGGCAAGACTTGGCAGAGAAGTGGGGAGCGGAAATGCTGTTTGCCGGCGAGTCAATCAATAAATTGTCATCCTGAGCGAAGCGAGCCATTGGCGGAGCCAGTGGCCTGCGCAGTCGAAGGATCTCATGCCTGCCAGCAGGACTGCCGTCGTCGCAAGGGATTTCCAGCGCGCGACTTTTCTCTAAATTGCCACCCCAGCCCGGTACGTCCTCGGGGAAAGGTGGGATTCTGACTTCCTAGCACCAAAAGCTCTAGAAGGAGTAAGGGTTTCGGCTGTGAAGAGGGCTTGACCTTTGCCGGAAGTAGAAGAGAATGGTCACTTCTAGGTTGGCGGCGAGAATCTAGCATGATCGACTATTTAAAACAGATGAGCCAATGGCAGCAGTGGACCGTTGGAATAGGCACGAGCCTTGTTGCGGCCGTGATCGTCTGGATCTGTACAAAGGTTGTTAGCAAACCGGGACAGCGATCCGAAGGTGTAGCTCAGAATGCATCGCCTGTGATAACGCAACAGTTCCAGCCCGTAATCAACATCCACACGTCCCCACAAGTACCCCCTCCGCAAACGGCAGAAAAGGCTCTACTGACTCCCGCAGTCGCAGATCAGCAGTCCCTCCGAGCAACGCCCGTAAGCTCCATGCTGCCGCACGAGACGGAGATCAGACCGCTCGCTAACAGGCCCATGATCGTTGCAGTTCGTTATGGGTCGCGGCCTTCCGACAACCGCTGTGGACTGTTCATCGTCAACGACTGGGATATCGCGTACGACGTCAGCATAGGTAACGTGCCGTTCGGCACATCAAAGCTCGTGTTTCATAACGCTGATATTCCTCGGCTAAGCAAGGCCGACGGGGAGCAGCTGTGCGAAACGTAGATTGAAAAAGCCCCACATGACCTCCTCTTGGGCAGCGGATTGTTTCATGAAATGGTGGCCCAAAAAGTAGCGCAATTTGATTTCGAAATAAACTATAAAGACGCCAGTACTATACGCTATAGAACACTCTGTTCGATTGAGAGGGATGTCCTGGCCCCTGGCGGACTCGTCGTTCGGTATCTTGGCCAAGAAGTCCGTACCGTCCCAAAACCCACAAAAATAACAAAAGAGGATAACGTATTCCAATTTCACCCGATAGAACCGGGCGATCCACAGCTGTACGTAGCGGTCCATGATAGGTGGGAGAATGGCCTGCGCGTAACCGAGTTCTCGATAGAAAACCACGGTGGTAGCGTGGCCCACCAAGCGCTTCTCAAACTCCTCCCGGATACCTTCGGCAGCATTGAGTTTCCCACTGTTGACACCCTAGCGATGGGCCGCCGGGCCTTACTGCGGCCGACGATTAAAGGCGGGTCTGTATTTGGTAAACACAATCTCATCCCTTTACTCTCGGAGGCGTGGGACGCGAGCGGAGGCGCGAAGGAAGATTTCGTCGTGCTACTCGAAGTTTTGTATTGGAATGTCAACCAAACGAACGGCTATTCGACTATGGCGTGTCTTGTATATGACCCGTTGCAGGAGGAATTACGGCAGAGCGGGAGCAACGATCAGCAGGCTAAAGAATATAAAGTGGTGAGAATTGAAAGTACCCGCATCCAGCGCCGAGTGCAGATTACCACCGACTAGGCCGGAGAGCCGCCACATGAAATCCACAGCCCCTCTGTGACATCTGACCTTGCGCACAGCCCGCAATCCATCGCATGATTGCCCAGCAGAGGCATTGGAGCCAATTCGCGCAACGTTGGAGCGCCCGAGAAGAAATCGGGACGTAACTCCTTTGTTCCGTGGATTTTGACTCGAAGTCCTTTAGACCTTCAGATTTGCGAGGAATTTCGCGCTAAAGCGATGATTCCAATAGCGGCGATAGGGTGGGGGTAGGGTATTGGTAAAACAGTAAACATACCCCAAAAAGGATGGAAATTCCGAGAACGGATCACCTCGGCGGCTAAGGCCGCCATTTATTTTTTGTGGGCTTTGTCGGGGGTGGGGCGCTGCACGCAAACAGCAGATTCCTCGCGCGCCTTCGGCGCACTCGGAATGACAAAGCTTCCGGGATGGGCCGATTCCACGACTGCCGCCGGGACGGCGGCGCTACGTTCGCCGCGCGGCGCTAATGGCCTGCCTACTACTGTTGTTGCTGCTGTTGTTCGTGGTCGATGCGGTGGGTGCGGGGATAGGTGGGGCGGGATTGGATTACGACGGTGGGAGCGGTTTGTTCGGGGGGTGGGGCGTCGGAGGGGCTGACGGTGACGGCGACGCTCAACTCGCTTTCGGCCTCGCCTTTGTGGACGCCGCGGGTGGGGGGAACGTCGGCGTAGTCGCGTCCGAGGGCGACGCGGATGTGGCGGTCGGCGCCGATTAAGTTGTTGGTGGGGTCGAAGGCGATCCAGCCGAGATTGGGCACCAGAGCCTCGACCCAGGCGTGGGACGCGCCTTCGAGCGAGCGGTACTTGGGTTCGCCGGCGTCGTCGTCATTATTATTGTTGTTGCGGTGGAACATGTATCCGCTGACGTAGCGGCAGGGAATGTGCAGGGGACGCAGCAGAGCGATCATGATGTGCGCGAAATCCTGGCAGACTCCCTGGCGTGATTGGAGAGCGTCGTCGATGGGAGAATTGACTTTGGTGCTTTTGGGAACGTAGGCGAATGATTTGTAGATGGCTGCGTTGAGTTCGGTGAGCAGATCGAGTGGGGTGTCGCGGCGCTCGCAGCGGAGTTCGCGGGCCAGGGCTTGGAGGCGGTCGGTGGATTGCGCGAACTGGCTGGGGAGCAGCATTTCCCAATAATCCTCTTTGGCGGAGAGGTCGGCGAGGGCGCGGTCGAGGTCTTTCCAGTCGCCGGCGTCGACGGAGCGGGGCGGCGGGGCGGATTCGACTTCGACGGTGGATTGGGCGGTGACTTTCACCTGCGTGTGGTTGCCGGCGATATCGAAGTGGTGCACGGTGTTGCCCATGAAATCGCGGTACTGCATGATGTTGGCGGCGGGGCTGACGTCGAGCTGAAAGCTGAGCAGACGCTGCAGAGTTTCGCTGCGGGGCTGCAGACGGACTTCCATGACGCTCTCGCGGACGGCCGGCTGGTAGGAGAAGGTGGTGGTGTGGAGGATCGAGTAAATCATGGAAGCCTCTTCGATGCGATTAAGTGATGAGCGATTGAGTCATTGAGTGATTGAGTCATTGAGCGATTGAGTCATTGAGTGATTGAGTCATTGAGTGATTGAGTCATTGAGTGATTGAAAATCTTTTTACGTCGTGTTTTCAAATCGCTCAATGACTCAATGACTTCAATCACTCAATGTCTCAATTCTTACGCTACTAATGCGGACTCGACGGAATAATCGAAATAAATTTGGTGGATGGCGGTGTGCGCCTGATTGCATTGCCAGCGGATGCTATCGACGAAGGCATTGGCGCCGGAGGCCATGATTTCGTCGATCTGGCTGAAGCTGAGAGTGGCGCGCAGGCGGCCGGCGATGCGCACCGGCTGCTCGGCCTTGCGCTCGGTTAGATCGGAGATGGCGCGCAAGGCGGCGTGAACCATATCGACGGAGAAGCGCACGGAGTGCGGGAATCCGGGGTTCAGCAGCAGGAACTCCGCGACGCGGAGCGGGCGCAGTTCGGCGGTGTGAGCTTTGCAGTAGGCCTGAAACGCGGCGCAGGACTTCAGCAATGCCACCCACTCGAGATACTCTTCGCTCTCGACCGCCTGATCGAGCGGATGAGGAAAGCGGCTGAAGTGCGCGCCGATGAGGCGGGCCACGGCGTCGGTTCGTTCGACGAAGCGGCCGAGCTGGATGTAATGCCAGCCTTCGCCGTGCGACATGGTGGAGTCGGTGACGCCTTGAAAGAGATACGCCCCATCCTGCACGGCACGAAAGAATTGATAGGAGTCGAGCAGGCCGGAATCGCTGGAGGCGGTGCTCTTTACTTGCAGGAAGAGGCGATTGAGCTGCTCCCACATTTCGGAGCTGCACTGCTCGCGGACCTGGCGCAGATTTTCTCGCGCGGCGGCGACGCAGGAGATGATCGACGAAGGATTGGTGCGATCCAGGGTGAGAAGATGGGTGAGAGACTCGGCGTCGATGGCGCCGTCTTCCGGCACGGGGACTTGCAGGGCTTGCAGAAGGCCGAGCCAACGCTCGGAACCGGCATCCGGGGACTGATCGAGGCGGAGTTGAAGATCGACATCGATGAGGCGCGCAGTGTGCACGGCGCGCTCGAGGTAGCGGCTCATCCAATAAAGGCTGTCGGCGACGCGCGACAGCATGGTGGTTTCGCGATAGTCATTCATGTGCATATGCATATGCAACTCGTCATGCGTTTCGCCGTCACGCGCGTAGCACCCAGGTATCTTTGCTGCCGCCGCCTTGCGAGGAGTTCACGACCAGCGATCCGCGGCGCAGCGCTACGCGGGTAAGGCCTCCGGGAACGAGGGTCATGTTTTCGCCATAAAGAATGTAGGGGCGCAGATCGACGTGGCGGGCCTGCGCTTCGCCTTCAAGGAAACATGGGGCGCGGGACAGGCTCAGCGTGGGCTGGGCGATGTAATTGCGTGGTTCGGCCTGGATGCGGCGGCGGAAATCTTCGCGTTGCTCGGCGGTGCTCTGCGGACCGATCAACATGCCGTAGCCGCCAGATTCGCCGACCGCCTTCACCACGAGTTGATCGAGGTGTTCGAGAACATAGTTTCGCTGCGACGGATCGGTCAGCATGTAGGTGGGAACGTTGGCGAGGATGGGATCTTCTCCCAGGTAATAACGGATGATCTGTGGGAGATAGGCATAGACGGCTTTGTCGTCGGCGACGCCAGTGCCGATCGCGTTGGCCAGGCCTACATTGCCGGCGCGGTAGGCGTTGAACAGTCCGGGAACGCCGAGGCCGGAATCGCGCTGGAAGCAGAGCGGATCAATGAAATCGTCGTCCACGCGGCGGTAGATGACATCGACGCGGCGCAGACCGGCGGTGGTGCGCATGTAGACCAGGTTGTCGTGCACCAGCAGGTCGCGGCCTTCNNGAGTTGAAAACTCCGGGAGTGAGCAGGACGACGGTAGGCTCGTGCCGGGCCGAGGAATTGGGCGGGCTGAGCGCCCGCAGGGTTGACAGCAGAGCCTGCGCATAGTGGTCGACGGGGCAAACGCCGTAGTCGCGGAAGAGCGTGGGAAAAACCTTTTTCAAGACTTTCCGGTTGGCCAGCATGTAGGAGACGCCGCTGGGCACGCGGAGATTGTCTTCGAGTACGGCGAAGCTGCCATCGGGCAATCGAACCAGGTCGGTGCCGCAGATGCTGACGTAAATTCCGCG
>PLIO01000177.1:5951-9792 GCA_003140075.1 Acidobacteriaceae bacterium
TCGTTGGGGAACACGCGCTCGGTGCCTTCGGAGTTGCCGTAGACGGTGAAAGTTATTCCCTGATGCAGGAAGGACAGATCGGCGGCCTGCTGGCTCTTGCGTAATTCCTCGGGAGGCAGATCGAGCAGAGTCTGAAAGAGTGCGCGATAGTGGGGACGCGGGATGCCGGGCGCCTCGAACATTTCGTCGTAAGCGCTATCGAACTGATAATGGCGGAACGGAGGCCGGGACAGGGCATGAGCGGGCTCCGGCATAGTCACCCGGCGCAGGACACTGCGGGTTCGAGTACGGCTAGACTGCACGCAACGACTCTAAGTGGCGGGAAGAAGCAAGTCCAATCGAAATTGCTTATGAGGGCGATTCAGTTTTCAGGCCATGCGCAAGCCCGAAAAAGTTAATCCCGGCGCAGAGTAGGGCATTGACCCGTAAGCCATTGCTCAATTTCAAAATGCTGTTCCGGCTGAAAGAAGGTCGTTTTGAAACAGGAGAAAAATCCAATCTGCCCGAGTAGTACGCCGCCTGCCATCTGGAATGTATCGCAGAAGGCGCATGTGGTAAGAACTTCACATAATTTTGCACCACCCGGCTCCGTGACCGTCAGCAATACCTCGGCTAGCTTGGCGGCCTGTAAGTCGCCAGTCGTGCCGGAGAAACTCCAAGGCGGCGCCTGTACGAGATCGAGCTTCAGGTAATCCTTAGCCGTCTCCATTGGAAAAATTGGATAGTCGGCTCCCGAATCAACAAGGGCCATCACTTCAATCGATGTGTGGTATCCCTTCCGCAGAAAGACCTTGAGATATGGACGTGGTTGGGTGTTAGGAAAAAGCTTCGTGTAGGGAAATCTCACGCGGCTCTATCTTACTCCAGCCGCCAGCCCTTCGCCCGCCAATGGCATTCTTACCAAGAGAGGATTTTCCTCACCGTTCAATTGAGCCTGGTACGCGGCAGCTTGCATTGAGATCGCCGTTCCAACGATCCGCTTTTCGTCATGCGACAAAGCGACCCAAACTCCTGGCGGAGAGTCTTTCAGGAGATCGCTCAAATCGCGGACACCTGTGGTCTCCCGGTTCACTGGCTTTTTCTCCGACATAACCCTCGCTTAGATCCAAATCGGCGGGAGAGAAAGTTTACTTGAGTGAAGGATATCTCATTACCAAAGTAAGTCAAGTGACGCCGGTGTAACCCCCGCCGCGCGATTATGGCCGATCTTTTCTTTTCGATCCCGTCTTTCGGCCCGCGTTTTGGTCAGCGGGGGGGCGGTTCTCCCTAGTGATGGAGCACGCACTGCGCGGGAATGACTTGGGTGCCGTTGCTGTAGCCGACCATATCGTCGGAGGCGGCATCGATGCCGGAGATTGTGCCGTTGAAAATTGCGGGTTGGTATCCGGGAGCATTGCCCTCTTCAACGCCCTCGGCGTGCTGGCACTGGTCGACCGCATACACGCCGTAGTTGGGTGTTGGCATGTTGGTCGGGCCGAAGTTGGCATAGAAAATTTGGCCCTGTGGGCTGGAGTTGTTGGGGCAGACTGTGCCGTCGGCGTTGTCGTTGGCGGTACAATCGTAGCCGCTGGTGTTCACTACGCTGCGGCAGACCCAGCCCGACAGAGAGGTGTGGGGGTAGGTAAAAGTGGGGACCGCTCCCGCGCCCGCGGCGCCGGTGGATTGATCCACGATGCTTTGCGCGAGCCAAGGCGCGTTTTGGGTAGATGTATTCGTGGTGCCGGCGCAGGCAGGGTTAGCGTTGGTCCACGTGGTGACGGAATTCTCCGCGCCTTGGATGTAGGTGGGGCTCAGTGTCCAGGTTCCGCCGCCACCGAGTTGGCAGCCACATTGGCTGCCGTTGCAGTTGGTTTGCCCGCATACGGTCACTGGGTTGGCATTGGGGTATTCGCAGCCCTGCTCCAGATCGCTGAGCACGGGACCGGAAATCAGTTCGACGTTGTCCAGCCACTGGTACGCTCCGTAGTAGGCTAGGGAGTAGGCGATTGCCGCCGAACCCGCGCTCAGGCCGTGGGCGCACATGCCGGCCTGCGAGTTCGTGCTGAGCACTGCCGGGTAATAGGCACTATTGGTGTAGATGTAGTTCAGAAACGTTGCGGGGCGGCAGGCGGCGGTCTGGATACTTGCCGTGTCCCCGGAGGAGAAGGTGAAGTAGGTCTGCTCCCAGTCTTCGTTCGCCGCCCATGCGATTTGCACGACTTCATAGCCCGCGTTGAAATAGTTGTCGGCAAAATTGAAATTGCCGGGAAGTGGTCCGCCTCCGCCGCCGTTGAACATGACGATGACGCCTTTGGCCGCAGATACGTTCGCAATGATCCCGGCCGGATTGAGCCAGCCGAAGGTCAGGCCGATGGCGTCGGTGTTCGGGCAGTTGATGGTAGCGTTGAGGCACGCCATTGGAACGGCGCCATCGTTGTAGGTATACCAGCCAGTGGGGCAGGAATAAGGGCTGTTGCCGGCGGTCGAAACCGTGCCCAGCGCCGGTTGGCCTGGAGGTGGAGGCGGAGGGACTTGAACGAAGGATGTGGTCGAGGGTCCAGAGCAGGCGGTCACCGCCAGTGCTGCAAGGAGTAGCAGACTGGCTGTGATTTTGGTCGCGGATCGCAGACTCTGCGAGCGCTCGGATGCGAGGAAATTGCTAAGCGACATAACTCCCTCCAAGAAGGAGACGGCTCGACGAAGGCAGGACGAAATAGTCCACAGCGTCGGACGGGGGTCAAGCAGGAGTATTCAGGGAACGATTCCTGAGACTGGCCCGCACCCGCCTATCATAACTCTTGCGGGACTCAGGTGCGCCAGATGCGCTGCTGGGTGTCGAGCGAGGAGAACATTACGGGCTCGTGGTGGACCTTGGTGGCGTGCTGGTTGATGGCGGTAGCGGCTTGGGTGCGGAGGTTGCCATCGCGGGGATCGAAGTCGAGAGTGCTGACGTGGTGGGCGCAGCGGGTGCAGGAAAACTTCATGCCGCCTTTGATCCGTCCGATGGTGTAGTGTCGCTTCACAAATCAAGTGTAGTCCTTTGGCGGCGCAGTGCTAGGCACGGGGGTGGGGCGGCGAANNTTTACTTCTGCATTCTGACTTTTGACTTCTGACTTTAGAACAGGCGGCGAGACCTGGCGATACGCTGCGTTTGGCGCTACTTGGCGAGACGATTGTATTTTCTTAATACTTCGCGGAGGCGGTCGTGAGGTAACGCGATGACTTCGTGGTCGTCGACGCCCTTCATGGTTTGGGCGGCGACCATGGCGTTGACGACGGCCTCTTCGGTGGCCTGGACGGTGGCGAGGAAGAGTGGATCGAGAGAGTCGTTAGGGAGCATGGTTAGCTGGTGAACGTTATTGGGCTGAGTGCTCTTGGGGCTGACGGAGCCGGGGTTGGCGGTGGAGAAGGCGAGGAAGATGTCGCCGGAGCCGTCGCCGGAGTAGCTGCCGTCGCGGCCGAGGCCGAGAGAGACTTTCCTGGCGATGCGCTTGAGTTGCGTGGGGATGAGTGGGGCGTCGGTGGCGACGATGACGATGATGGAGCCGACGTCTTCTTTGAAAACGGCGTGCTCGGGGATTTCGCGGCCGACGTTGACGCCGGCGATGCGGAGCTGCTCGCGGGCTCCGTAATTGCATTGCACGAGGACGCCGACGGTATAGCCGCCGGACTTGGTATCGAGCACGCGGGAGGAGGTGCCGATGCCGCCTTTGAATTCGTTGCAGATCATGCCGGTGCCGCCGCCGACGTTGCCTTCTTCGACCGGGCCGGAGTGGGCGGTGTCGAGCGCGTGCCAGGCGTCTTCGGGGCGGACGTGGAATCCGTTGATGTCGTTGAGGTAGCCGTCCCAGGTTTCGGCGAC
>PLIO01000135.1 GCA_003140075.1 Acidobacteriaceae bacterium
CGAACGACCAACGACTAACGACCTTTATACAATCCCATCTTCTTGATGTAGTCCGCAACGGCTGGGTCCACAAATCGCCCAAGCGGCTTTCCCGCAGCCGCGGCTTGGCGAATTGTCGTCGACGAAATCGGCTGATAGACCTCATCCAGCAGATGGATCGTCACGCCGCTCAGTACCAGGTCCCCCGTGGCCGCCTGCTTTTGGAACGGACGCGTTACCTCCTGCCGCGGTCGCAGGCTCGCAGGCAGCGCGTTCGCAACGTCAGCCAGGGAGTAGCCCGGCCGGCTGGCCACCACAAACTCACACTCGCGAAACAGCGCCTCCGCCTGATGCCATTTTGCGATATCCGCGAAGGCATCGATGCCGATCAGCAGGAAAAGCTGGTCCGCTTTCTTGAACGACTGCTTCACTCGCTTGACGGTGTCGATGGTGTAGTTAGGTTTCGCCGCTTGCGTTTTCCCCTTGGCCGGGCTGCCTGCGCCAAAATCCTCCGGCGCCTCGAGTACCGAAGGCGCGAAGTCCTTCTCTTGTGCCGTTGCCAAAGCAATCATGGCATAACGATGTGCGAACGCCGATAACGCATCGCCCTGCTTGTGCGGCGGAACGTTCGCCGGCACGAAGAAGATGCGCCCAAGATTGCAGCGCTCGCGCGCGGCACGCGCCAGCGCGAGGTGCCCACGATGGATAGGATCGAATGTACCGCCAAAAAATCCAATGTTCATGCGCGCCTAGTGTCTCCGTTTGCGGGCCATGTTGGCAAGCTCCACATTTCCAGACGCGATTGTTATGTTCGCCGGGTCAACGAAAAGCGGACACGGGCAGTGGCCGACGGCCCATTCCCCCATTGTCCGGTTGGCCCGGAGCGAATCGTTAACGAAACAGGTGCCCCGAGAATCTGGAATGAACTCCTGTAATCTCGCGCGTCGCCAGACCTCCCATTAGCATGGGTTACATGCGGGTAACCCTCCCCCTACTTCGCATCCAACCTGCCCGCGCGCCCATTCTGCGCTACGGAGTCGCCATACTTAGCACTACGCTGGCTCTGATCCCGGCGCTCCTGCTTCCCAACATCACGGAAAGCCGACTGGCCGTATTCGCCGTCGCCGTGATGGTAAGCGCCTGGTATGGCGGCTGGAAACCCGGACTGGTCGCCACTTCGTTCGCACTCACGGTCAGCGCATACTTCTCATTCTCCGGAGAACACACTCCTGCGCAATTCCGTTCGACCATGCTGCGGCTGGCGCTCTTTGTTGTGTTGGCCGCTCTAATCTGCTGGTTCAATGCGGCCCTGCGCGCCGCTCAGGAGGGCTTGCGGCGCTCCGAAATGAATTTTCGTTCTCTGGTGACCAACGCTCCCTACGGAATTTGCCGCTGCGATTCCACCGGACAACTGCTGGATGTCAATCCCGCGTTGCTGTCCGTGCTGGGATATTCCTCACCCCAGGATCTCGTCGGCAGGCATCTCGGGGCACTCTACGCAGATACGCACCAGTGGTTCGAGCTAGCTGACCATTTGCGCTCAGCCACACCACTCAACGGTCTCATCGTCGAGTGGAAGCGAAAGGACGGCACCGGCACGGTGGTTCGCGTTTCCGGGCGCGCAGTTTCTGACGGTGACAAGGGAACAGCCTTCGAACTGTTTGCCGAAGACGTCACCGAGCGGCGCGCGCTCGAGCAGCAACTCCGCCAGTCGCAAAAAATGGAAGCGGTGGGCAGGCTTGCCGGCGGCATCGCCCACGATTTCAACAATCTTCTGATGGTAATTTCAGGTTACTCGGAATTTCTGCTCGACCGCCTGGGTCCGGAACCTGCGCTGCGCGCTCCGGCGCAGGAGATTGCCAGCGCCGCCGGACGGGCTACGTCGCTCACCCGCCAACTCCTCGCCTTCAGCCGCAAGCAGATGATGGCCCCCAAGGTTCTTGACCTGAACGGCATCGTCACCGAAAACCTGAAGATGCTGACGCGCGTCATCGGCGAGGATATCGATCTCGTGATGGTGCCGGCAGCCGGACTGGGCGCGGTGCGCGCCGATGCCGGGCAGATTGAGCAGGTCATCATGAATCTTGCCGTGAACGCGCGCGACGCCATGCCCTCCGGTGGCAAGCTCACCATCGAGACCTCGAACGTTTCACTCGACGATGATTACGCGCGCTTTCACGCCCCGCTCCGTGCCGGTGACTACGTGATGCTCGCCATCAGCGACAACGGCTTGGGCATGGATTCGGAGACGCAGTCCCACATCTTCGAGCCTTTCTTCACCACCAAAGGAACTAAGGGGACCGGGCTCGGTCTGTCTACGGTGTACGGAATCGTCAAACAGAGCGGTGGTTACATCTGGGTCTATAGCGAACCGGGCAGGGGCACAACCTTCAAGATCTATTTGCCGCGCGTCGCGGAAAGAGGTGAAAGTCCCGCGCTGGTGGTTTCGTCAGCGGAATCCGTCGCCGCCGAGCCGGGAACGGAAACCATCCTTCTGGTGGAAGACGAGGCCAACCTGCGCTATCTAGCGCGGCAGTTCCTTGAGAAGCAGGGTTACCGTGTGATCGAAGCCGCCGATGGCGTGGTGGCGATGCAGATCGCAGTCGCCCATGAGGGAGTGATCCATCTCTTGTTAACCGATGTAATCATGCCCGGCATGAACGGCCGCGAACTGGCGCAGCGTATGTCGGAAATTCGTCCCAATACGAAAGTGCTTTACATGTCCGGCTACACGGAAAATGTGATCGGGCACAACGGCACGCTGGACGCGGGCGTACGTCTGCTCCAAAAACCCTTCACGCTTCGTGACTTGAAAAGTAAGGTTCGCGAAGTGCTCGATTCCACCCCAATCCCCCGGGAGGATGCCATGCCAGTTCGAACCGCTCAAGCGGCGGCGCAAGGTCAGCAACCAATTCCATCAACGCGCGCGCAACGATTCCAGCTGCACTTGCCCTTGAAATATCGCCGCCTCGATGAGGAGAAGTGGCACGACGGCCAGACCAGAAACATCAGCCGCTCCGGTCTGCTATTCCAGGCGGAGGATCTTCTGCCGGCGAATGTGCAACTCGAGATCAATCTCGTCCTGCCCGCCGAAATCGCCGGGCTTTCGGCCACCGAAGTAGTTTGCCGCGGAGAAATCGTACGCACCGTGAAACCTAACGGAGAGAAAATGCCCCCCGCCCTGGCCGCGAAGATTCTTCAGTATCACTTCCAGCACGGGACGCACTTGCCGCGGGCATAAATCCAGTACTCAGTACCTAGCACCCAGTAAAACCGTGCTTCTCGGTACTACGTACTGGGTACTCAATACTAGCTGTCCGCAGCTTCGGCCTGCTCGAACGCTGCCCGCTCGCGCAAACCATCCACTTCCTTGGCCAGGGCATACTTCAGTTCCTCGATTCCCTTGCCGGTAACGGCTGAAATTTCATAGAGCTTCAGCTTGTGCTTCTTGCAGTAACGTTTGAGCGCCGCGACTTTGTCCTTGTTGGCCACGTCGATCTTCGACGCCACCATGATCATCGGCTTGTCTTCCAGATGAGCGCCAAAGCTGGCCAGTTCGCCCAGAATCACTTCCACGTCCTTCACCACGTCAGCGCGGCCGCTCGCGTCCGATACATCGGCCAGGTGAACCAGCAGCCGCGTGCGCTCGATGTGCCGCAGGAATTGAGTTCCCAAGCCCGAGCCGCTGTGCGCGCCTTCGATCAACCCGGGAATATCAGCCACCACGAAGCTGATTTCGTTGTTGGGATCGCCGACCGCAACCACTCCAAGATTGGGTTCCAACGTAGTAAACGGATAGTCCGCGATCTTCGGACGCGCCGCTGAGATGCGGGAAATCAACGTAGACTTGCCAACGTTCGGATAGCCCACCAGGCCTACATCAGCCAGCAACTTCAGCTCGAGACGGTAGTTATGCTCCTCGCCGGGACGTCCGGGCTCATGTTCCCGCGGAGCCTGATGCACTGAAGTCGCAAAGCGCGCATTGCCCCGGCCGCCACGCCCGCCGCGGGCAATCACCATGCGTTGATCGGGGCCGGAAAAATCGAAAACCTTTTCGCCAGTCTCTTCGTCGTACACGATCGTTCCCACCGGAACTTTCAGGACTATGTCTTCGCCTTCCCGGCCACTCTTATTCGAGCCTTCGCCATGGCGCCCGCGCTCCGCCTTGTATTCGGGATTGAAACGGAAGTGAACCAGCGTATTATGCCGCTCGCTGGATTCCATGATTACGTCTCCGCCGTTGCCCCCATCCCCGCCAGAAGGCCCGCCCCGCGGAACATACTTTTCCCGGCGGAAGGCCATGCAGCCATTGCCGCCATCCCCCGCTTTGACCCGAATTTTCGCCTCGTCGATGAACATGATGGTCGCTAGTTAACCGGCTAGCAAAACAAAAAGCCCCGTCCCGAAGGCGAGGCTGAAACCGCGTCGGACAACTCGCCGCGGCCGCTAAAGCGCAATGCCGTTGCTCAGACGAACGCGACTACTCCGCGACTTCCATCGGTTCTACCATCACGAACTTGCCCATCGAGCCCTTGTTCAGGAACTTGATGCGGCCCGTGATCTTGGCGAACAAAGTATCGTCCTTGCCGCGGCCCACATTGAGCCCCGGCTTCACCCGGGTGCCACGCTGGCGCACGATGATGGTGCCGCCGGGCACGATCTGCCCGCCGAATGCCTTGAACCCCAACCGCTGCGCGTTGGAGTCGCGCCCGTTTCGTGAAGTTCCCTGTCCTTTTTTATGTGCCATGAATCACTCTCTATTCCTCGAAAAGTAACGCCCTCGAAATTAACGCCAGCAGCCTGCCCTGAGCGAAGTCGCAGGATCCCGCCGGCCTTCGCAAGGGCATCCCGCCCTCGTAAAACTATTTTTTCTTCTTCGCAGCCGCCTTCTTCGCCGCGCTCTTCTTTGGCGCAGCTTTCTTCTTGGCGTGTCCTTTTGCGGCCGGTATTGCGGTCTCGGGCTCATGCGCCGCCGCAGCCTTCTTCACTTTGGGTTCCTTTTTCGGCAACTCCGGAGCCTTGAAGCTCTGGCCGTCAAAGGCAATCTCAGTGATCCGCACAGCGGTATAGGACTGCCGGTGTCCGCGCAGCTTCTTGTACTGCTTCTTCCGCTTGTAGTGGAAGACAAGGATCTTTGCGCCGCGCCCTTCTTCCACCAACTGGCCGACTACGCGCGCTTCCGCCTGCGGTTTGCCGATCTGCCCGTCTCCCGCCGAAACCGCCAATACCTCCTGGAACTCGACATGTCCGTCGGTGCCAGTAGCCAGTTTCTCCACTCGAATCACATCCCCGGGCGCCACCCGGTACTGCTTGCCGCCGGCGCGGATAACCGCGTACATACGTCTGCCTCCGTCAAATTTCGTGAACGTCAGCTCACAAAACGCACCCTGCGCGCACACCTGCGCAACTTTGTGATTCGCTGACTTCTTCTGCTTGCTGTGTTTTCCGCCACGGCGATTCAGCGCCAAGGCAAGCGTCCCCAGAACGGGTCGGCGAGTACATGCAAACTCAACTATTCTAGCGTGCGCTGTGGAAATCGGTCAATGCGCTTTGCGCTTCGACGCTCCTTGTGCGAGAATTCCGCCGAACTTCAGACGATCCCAAGGAGAACCCTAAAGCATGAAGCGTACTTCTACCATCTATCTATGTGCGCTCGCCCTTACCCTGTCTGCCTTCGCCAAACCGGCAACCAGGAAATCCGCGGCGCCCGCTCCCGACAAAGCCTACCTGCAGAAAATCTGGGACGGCTGGTCCACTCTCGACACCGCCAACGTGGCCAAGTTCTATGCCGACGGCCCGCACACTTTTTTCGACATCGCCCCTCTGAAATATTCTAGTTGGGAGGATTACGAAAAAGGAGTGAAAGCGGAACTCGCCGATTACAAGAGCGCGAAATTCATCTTGAACGACGATATCGCCATCCACCCTCACGGAGATTTAGTCTGGGCTACCGCAACCGTCAAGGAAGAGATGACCACCAAAGCCGGCAAGGTCGAGATGGGCACCTTCCGCTGGACCGTAGTTTTCGAGGATCAGGACGGCAAGTGGCTCATCGTTCACGAGCACGTCTCCGAGCCCTTGCAGTGAGAAGCGCGTGATCATTAATTCTTCCGGAGGGCCGAGCGCTCGGCGGAATCTGACACGCCCACGGCTACCATGCCGTTACCTTTGTAATCCCTGGTAACCTCAGTTCCCTTGCAGAAACAACTCCGCTGCGGCATGGTTAATATCAGCTGAAACGTAGGAGATTTCCCATGCGTCACCGAATCGTCGTTCTCATTTCGTTTGTCGTATTAGCCAGCGTTGCATGGGGCCAGCAGCAACCCGCCGGCAACAGCGCCCCGCCCAACCAGAGCATGCCCGGCATGGACATGTCGGGCCACGACATGTCGAACATGCAGATGAAAGACATGCCCATGAGTGCAGGAAAAGACGCGGACAAAGACGCCGATAAGGACAGCGACGCCAGCGCCCATGCCATGCACTCGATGGAAGGCCACATGGATATGGGCCCGCACATGAAGATGACGGCCCTGCGCCCGGCAAAGCCCGGCGACGCCGCGCGCGCCCAGGAGGTAGTCGAATCCGCGCGCAAGGCCGCGGAAAAGTATCTTGGCTATCGCACCGCCCTGGCTGACGGCTTCAAGATCTTCCATCCGGAACTTCCGCAGAAGATGTATCACTTCACCAACTACGGCTACGCGATGGAAGCGGCCTTTCGTTTCAATCCCGAGCATCCCACGTCGCTGCTCTACGAAAAGCACGGCGACGACTACAAGCTGATCGGCGTAATGTACACCGCGCCCAAGCGTCTCGGTGAAGATCAACTGGACGAGCGCGTTCCGCTCAGCGTTGCGCAATGGCATGAGCACGTGAATTTCTGCGCCGCGCCCCCGGATCGTCGCGGAGAAGATCTGTTGCCGCATCCGCAGTTCGGCTTACGAGGATCGATCACCACCCAGGAAGCCTGCGATGCCGCGGGGGGAACTTTTCATCCCGTAATTTTCAACTGGATGGTGCACGTCTACCCATTCGAAAAAGATCAAGCGAGCATCTGGTCGGTCAGCCGTCAGCACGGCGACGCGGATTAAATCTTGTAGCGCCGGTCTCTGGCCAGCTGTCCCGCGGAGAAGCCGCCGAGAGGGCGGCGCTGCGTTTAGCGCCGAGCATCCGCCCACAATTTCCCGCTCTGGAATTACATCTCCATCATCAGCCATTCCTAAGGTGCATTTTGCCCGCCGCAACAGTATGTTGGGTTCGGCCCAGACAAGACAATGCCCCGCTGTGCCAACGATTACGGTCGTATTCCTGCTAACCGAGGCGCGCGCTTTTCGTCAAAGTGATCGTGGCAGCAGTTGCTTTAATGCGGAACTTTTCTCGCGGTGGGTACGTAGTGTACTGAAGAAAGCGAACGGTCCGGAATGCAGTCCCAGGCTGCTCGTGCATCACTCAAGATTCTTACGGGTTCTAGGGGATTTTCTCACTCTCGGTTTGGCGGCCCAGGTGAGAAAACCCCCGTGCACAGCGCGACTAGCCTTGCGGCTTGTCTTGCTGAACCCTAGCGGCTGCATTGTAGGCGATTCGCGGCAAAACACCAAGGTTTTCTCGCGCAGGTCGTGAACCGAGCCGCCCCAACCGCTTCCTGACGTGATTCGGGAAAGAAAAAGGAGCAGTTATGAAGTTCGCGACAATTTCGAAGAGCTTGATCCTGGGATTGGCTTTGGTGTTGGCTTCGACCGCCTTTGCGGCAACCAAAGGCAGTTTGCAACTTAGCAATCCGGTGTCGGTGAACGGAACAATCTTGAAGGCGGGAGACTACAAAGTTCAGTGGGAAGGCAACGGCCCCAACGTGGAACTCAGCATCCTGCAAGGCAAGAACGTGGTCGCAAAAGTACCGGCGCACGTGGTTGAACTGCAATCGCCGGCCAACAACGACGCCGCCGTTATCCATGAGAATGGCAGCGGGCCCAGCTTACTCACCGGTCTCCGCTTCCAGGGAAAGAAAATCTCCTTGGAGCTAGGCGAAACCAGCGCCAACCTGCAGGCCAACGGTTCCATGCAGTAGCCGCAGCACAACGCTGACAATCGGCAGGGAGCACGTCTGTGCTCCCTGTTTGCTTTCTGGTTCAGTCGGCTCGAAATGAGCCGAGAAACTTATGTGGGGACAGCCGCCCTAGCCTGCCCTGAGCGAAGCCGAAGGGGCTGTCTCGCCGAGCGCAGCGAGGCGCTCCGGCTTCTATGCTTCTATGCGGCAGCCCCGCTAGGGGTTTGGAATCTTCTCCAACTCCGCATTGAGATGCACACTGCTCCCGCCCGTGACTTTCAGCTTCCGCTCCCAATCCTTGAATCCCGATCGCTGCCAGAGATCGTCACTGCATACGCGCAGGCTCTCGCAGCGGCGGACCGTAGGAGCGCTGCCGGAGATTTTCGACAGTGGGCAGAGAACGCCAAGGGCGAGAAACCGCGCGAAATGGATCTCGCGCCGGTCCCCTTGTAATTCTTAGCGGGAGTTCGGATGTAACTCCTCGAACGACTCCGATGGCAGGTTCTCTTCGACATGCACACTAGTGTAAACAAGCGAACGGGCATTTTATTCCCATGGCCCACAGAAAAATACCGGGGAATAAAACCGAGTGCCGTCGGTTCTGCACAACGAGTCAGAGAGCGAACTGGAGTCGCCGAGGGAATGCTGGTGCGGAAGAACCACGCGCTCGTTAGCAATTCCTTTAGGAGGACCAAAATGAAAAACAGTCTGAGAATGGGGACCGCAGTTTTCCTGACTAGACCGCAATACCTCGTCGGGCGTGGGCGGAGAGCCACACGGGCTGGATGGAATGATCCTTACTTCGTTCCGCTACTACTTACCGTAGCGTGTGCGAGCCTCCCCCCGGTTTGCTCTCTCCTTTCCACGGGGTGAGGACTTTTCACTGCTCGGCGTTTGGAACTCCAACTTGGGAGTTCTTTGGGCAGTAAGGACATTCAGCAAATCTGGAAGAGGTATGCAATGGTAAGTCCTTTTGATCTTAAGACGGCACTTCTGGCCAAGCATGCGCAACATGTCGTGCTAATCCATTTTCCAATCGCGCTGTTCATCACGGCGGTGGCGTTCGACCTTGTCGCACAATGGACGAAAGTCCGTGGCCTCGTCCAAGCAACTTATTACAACCTGCTGGCGGCGGCGATTTCAACTGTTCCGGTTCTCGCTACTGGGCTACTCGCGTGGCAGTTCCAACTCGAGGGACAGAAGCTGAAGGGCATCCTATTACTGCACCTCGTGCTGGCATGTGTTTCTACAGTGATGATCTGGCTGGTGTGGTGGGTGCATTTTCCGCGCGCGACGACGGACAGTCTACTTGCCGAACTATCGTCTGGCCCTGGAAGTCCTGGCAGTCGGCGTCGTCGCGCTCACCGGGCATTTGGGCGGCTTTCTCAGCGGTGTAAACCTACCAGGCTAGATGCCCCAATGGGTCCCAGCTTGCGGTTCGTAAGCTGGGGGCAAACCGGGACCGAAAAGAGTTTTATTACTTAGACTTTACTCACCCGATACATCTTGCTGACAACCGCCAATCCTCGCGAAAGTACCTTCTCACCATGGGCCCACGAGCAGACATCGGATGCACCGACGCAAGACCGCATCCTAGATGGTCTGCCGTTTGCCAAAATCAGAATAATAAGGAGAAGACAATGAGGACACTTACATTTCATATGATCGCCGGACTATTAGCAGTTGGTCTGGTGTTTGGAGTCAACTTCGCACAAGCACAGGCAGGCACCCTGGACCCGAATTTCGGCACTGATGGAACCGTGACGACCATCTTCACCGGCGCCGCGTCGCCGGTCATGATGCCGATCGGCGCGGCCCAGCAGGCGAACGGCAACATCGTGGTGCTCTCCGAGTTCGACTTCGTGGAGGGCTTTGGCACTCAGATTGGTTTGACGTGCTGCACCTCGGCCGGCAAGCTGGATAAAGCCTTTGGGACCAAGGGGAGCACAATCACCAACTTCTCTCCCTTCACTTTTCAACCGTTTGCATTTGCGTTGGAGCCGAATGGCAAAATCCTTGTTGCAGGGACGGTAGGCGGCACCGCCTCGGGCGTACTCGAATTCGGCCTGGCGCGGTTCACGGCCAACGGCAAGCTGGACACAACCTTTGGCACCGACGGCGTGGCGACGACCAATTTCGTCGCCGGTCTAGACGCTCCGAGCGCATTTCTGCTGCAACCCAACGGACAAATTCTGATGGGCGGCTTTAAAGATGGCGGCAGGCATACCCCGGGGTCGCTTTCGCTGGTGCGCTTCAACTCCAACGGCGCGCTGGACCCGAACTTTGGCACGGCCGGGATTGCGCTGGTTACGCCCGCTCCTCTATTAGGGCCGCAGGCGCTGGCCCTTCTCTCCAATGGCGACTACCTGGCTGTGGGTGAGAACGGAGATGCGCACGTCGGCACAGTGGTGGAACTCAGCTCTACGGGAGAGCTGTTACCCACGGTGACTGCGGGAACTCTGACGGCGAGCAGCCCGTTGGCAGGGCTCGAACCCTTCCCGACCATTTTCGAGCCGAACGGCGACTATCTTGTGGCGTCGCTTCATTGTGAAGAGGACTCAGACTGCGGCGGCACTGAGACGAAAGTACAGCTTTTCGGCGAAACCGGTGTGCTGAATTCCGGCTTCAGTTCCACGCCCTTCGGGTTCGGCGGGTTCCATAACACCCCGCAGGCCCTGGCTGTGCAATCGAACGGACAGGTCGTGGTCGGCGACATTGTTATCGAGGCCAGTGGGCCGAATTTCGGTGGCATTGCACGGCTCGACACCAACGGCGAGCTGGATACCACGTTTGGGAGCGGCGGCACGTTGACGGTTGACAATAATGTGACCGCCCTGCTGATCGACACCAACGGAGACATTCTTGCCATCGAGGGAACTGGCAACGATGGGATTATCGTGGCAGCGTATCTAGCGAATTAATCACTAGACCCGTTGTTTGGGTCGGCAGACCCACAGCCCGGATAGTGCTCATCGCGAACTTGCGTCGGGCCTATCCTAATCCTCAAAGAGGACGCTGACCGCAAACCGCGGTCAGCGTCCCCTTATCCCTTCCGGGGCCGCGCCACCGTCGGAGGCTGCTACGCAATATTTCCCCCTCACCTTTGGCACCGTCAACTCGTTTGGCGGTGCTGCACGGTGACCAGTGAGCAGACGTTCACAGACCTTCTGATCCAGACAGATGGAAATATTGTTGCCATCGGTGAACTCGACGGAGATCTAGCATTGGCTCGGTATCTGGCGAACTAACAGCAGACGAACCAGTAAGCGGCGGTACAGCAAGCAGAAGGGAGGAAGGGACAAGCAAAAGACGCTCGCCCTTTTTTCGCTTTCTCTTAACGCGACGAAACGTTCTGGAACATTTTCGATATCCAGTGGGAATAAAAATCGACTCATGCCAGTTATCACCTCAGAACGCAACAAACCACGGAGGACAAATGCCCGACAAGAAGCAAGATCTTATCGATCAGAATTTGCAAGACCTCAACAACGACGGAGTCGACCGTCGTGGGTTCCTGAAGTGCATGGCATGGGCGGGTACCGGGCTAGTCTGGACCATGAGCGGCGGCATTCCGGTGTCTCGCGCCTTCGCCAAAGGTTACGGCAAAGATGCAGGCAAAGGTGCGGACTTCACCTTTGTGCAGAT
>PLIO01000098.1 GCA_003140075.1 Acidobacteriaceae bacterium
GCGAACTTGAACTTGGTTTTGCCGATCAGATCCATGTCGGCAAAGCGGCAAACCGCCGCAATGTAAGGCGACTTGAGGTCAACCTCTTCGACGGCGGCCTTCACGCCTTGCGGCATGGCGCCGGCGCGCAACTCGTCCTCAACTTTTTTCATGATGCCCGGAGTCGCCGAGCCGCCAAAATTGCCCTTGAACTTCACTCCGTTCCAGTTCCAGGGATTGTGGCTGGAGGTGACCATCACTCCGCCCGCCGCGCTCTTGTTTTTCACCGCATAGGAGACCGCTGGGGTCGGCGTGTAATCGTTGGCCAGCATAACCGGAATGCCGGCAGTGGCAATCACCTCCGCCGCCACCTGCGCCGCGCGTTGCGAGGCGAAACGCGTGTCATAGCCGATGAAGACTCCGCGCCGCGCATCCTCGTATTTCAAAACGTAAGAGGCAATTGCCCCGGCCACCCGGCGCACGTTGTCAAATGTAAAATCGTCGGCGATGATGCCGCGCCATCCGTCGGTTCCAAACTTAATTTCTTGAGCCATATAAATTCAGTGCGCGGTGATTAGTGGCCGGTAGTCAGTGGGAGTTGGTTTTACTGGCCACCGATCACTGAAAACTGGCCACTGTTCTTACGTCAACTTGTGTAGCTTCTTCTCATCCAGATACCTCACCACTTTACCCACGTCTTGCGCCTGCTGTCGGGTCGTGATCAGCAACGCATCGTCGGTCTCAACTACCACGAGATCATTCACTCCGATGACGGCGACAAATTTCCCCGGAGCATGCACATAATTGCCGCTGGAATTCAGCGCGAAAACGCCTGCGCCATGGATGAGGTTCCCCGCAGCCTGGCTGCTCTTCCCCATATGGTGCTCGTGCAGCGCGGTCCACGAACCCAGGTCGTTCCAGCCGAAATCCGCAGGCAGGCAAAAGATTTTACCCGCCTGCTCACCCTTTGCCGAACGCGGCTCCAGCACGGCGTAATCGATGCTGATGTTCTCGCACTTGGGATAAAGCTTTCGGAATGTCGGGGCAAACTTGCCCGTCCCGAAAACAGCCGAGATCTCCTCAAGCAAAGAAGCAGTTCTGGGAAGGTGCTCACGTAGGGCATTCACCAAGGTGCGAGCGCTCCACAAGAACATTCCACTATTCCAAAAATAATTCCCCGCGGCCACAAAAGCTGCGGCCTTCTCGGCGTCGGGCTTCTCGGTAAAGCGGCGCACCCGGTAAGCGCCCCCGTCGGCGATGCTTCCGGCCTCGATGTAGCCGTATCCGGTTTCCGCGCGATTCGGACGGATGCCGAGGACCACAATGTTTTCGCCGGATGCCGCAATCTCAACTCCGCGTTCGATCGTCGCGCGGTAGCCTTTTTCATCGGCGATCACGTGATCGGAGGGAAACATTCCAATGACCGCATCGGGATTTTCGCGCGACAGAAGAAAAGCGGCGAGACCAATGGCAGGCGCAGTATTGCGTCCCACGGGCTCCGGTAGCACCTGCGCCTTCGGCAACCTCGGAAGCTGCTTCAGGATTGCGGAACGAAGGTCTTCGTTGGTAATGATCCAGAATCGCTTCGGCGCTGCCAGCGGCAGCAGCCGTGCGACCGTTTGCTGGATCATGGTCTGCTTTCCATCGAGCGCCAGCAGTTGCTTGGCACGCTTCTTCCGGCTCAGGGGCCAGAAGCGCGTGCCCCGCCCGCCAGCCAGGATCACAGGATAAAAGTTCGAGTTCTTAGCCACGTTTGTTGGCTTCTTTCATTACATTCGCGTTTCTGGTTCGGGCAACACAGCCCCGGGAACGCCCGATCTCAGAAACTCAATGCTCCACTGCGGGCGCACCGTAAATCTCTCCGTCGACGCCGGAATCACCACCGCATCACCCTTCGCCACGGTAACCGGTTCCGCTCCTGGAGCTTCCACCACGCCACACCCTTCCACGGCCACCAGGATCTGCGCGGAACTCTTGCCTGAACCGTCGCGCGTGCTCAGTTCCTGCGCGTCCTTCATCTCAAACATATCCACCACGAAGTAAGGCGCCGCCACAAGCGCGGCCTGCCGGTTGCTGCTGCCTTGAATCTGTGCCGGAGCCGGCCGCACCACTTTTCCAGACGCCACCTTCGCCTTCACCGCAGCCAGTCCTTCTTTCAAGTGCAACTCACGCGGACGTCCGTAATCATACAAACGATACGTAGTATCCGACTGCTGCTGCGTCTCGACAATCACCGATCCGGGACCCAGAGTGTGTACCGTTCCTCCGGCAACATAAATCATGTCACCGGTGTACACGTTGAGCCAGTTCAGCGACTCCTCGGCGCGCTTCTCTTCGATCGCATCTTTGAATTGCCCAACCGTCACGCCCGGCTTCAATCCCAATCCGATCTGCGCCCCTCGCTTCGCATGGGCTACGTACCAGCACTCGGTCTTACCCCACGGTTGCCCGACCTTGCGAGCCTGTTCGTCATCGGGATGAACCTGCACCGAGAGCTTCTCATGCGGAAAAAGAAATTTCAGCAGCAACGGAAAGCGCCGCGCGTCGCGGGCGGCGTCGCCCACCAACTCCCGCTGATATTTTTCACTGAGCTGTGCCAGCGTTTGTCCGGTGAGCGGCCCGTTCGCGACTTTGCAATCGTCTCCCGTGAGCCAGGCCTCGCCGATTTTCTCCCCGAACTGGCGATTGGGGTAAATCGGGGATAGATTGTGCGTGCCCCATGGGCGCGGATCGAATTTCGGAAGCATCAAGAGCGGATATAAATTTCCCATGACAGACGATCTAGATAGAAAAGGCCGTTCGCGAACGGACGGCCTCAGCCGAAACTATGTATCCAACTGTGAACTCAAGCGCACGAACTACTGCGACTACAATGCGGCAAAGAACTTCCGCATGCGTTCCAGCCCGCGATCCAACTCCGCCTTCGAAGTCGCATAGGAGACGCGAATGTGGTCGCCGGTGCCGAATCCTTCTCCCGGCACCGTGGCCACGTGCGCTTCGCGGAGCAGCCGTCCGGCCACGTCTGACGCGGATTTCACGTTGCCGCGTCCCAAAAATGCCGAGACGTTCGGATAAGCATAAAACGCCCCCTCCGGTACTGTACAAGTCACGCCCGGAATCGAGCGCAATCCCTTCACCACGTGGTCGCGCAGTTCGATATACTCGCGCCGCATTTGCTCGACGCACTCCTGCGGTCCCTTCAGCGCAGCCACAGCCGCCTTCTGCACAATCGAAGTCGGATTCGAAGTGCTCTGACTCTGCAACTTCGACATCGCGCTCACTACCGCCGCCGGGCCCAGCGCATAACCCAGCCGCCAGCCCGTCATCGCATAAGTCTTCGAAAGCGAACCCAGCACCACGATGCGTTCTTTATATTCGCGCAGCGATCCCACGGAAAAATTCTTGCCGGTGTAATTCAAGTAGACATAACACTCGTCGGAAAGCACCCAGATTCCCTGCTCATGCGCCAGGCGCACGACTTCCGTTAAGTCTTTCGCACTCATCACCGCGCCCGAGGGATTCGATGGTGAATTCAGAATGATCACCTTGGTCCGGGGCGTAATCAGTCTCGCGACCATTTCCGCCGTAACTCGAAAACCCTGCGCCTCCTCCGAGTGCAGCAACACGCACTCCCCGCCGGCGTAGCGCACGATGTCCTTGAACGAAACCCAATAAGGCACCGGCAAAATCACTTCGTCACCATGATCCACCAGCACCTGAATCGCATTAAACAGCGCATTCTTGCCGCCGGTCGAAGCGATGACTTCGTCGCGCCGGTAATCGGAATCGAAATCGACCGCGTGGCGATGCACAATCGCGTCGCGCAGCTCCGCAGTGCCCGGAACCGCCGTGTACTTGGTGAAGTTGCCCTGAATGGCGGCGATGGCCGCGTCCTTGATGTGCTGCGGCGTCGCGAAGTGCGGCTCGCCGGCGCCAAAATCCACGACATCGATGCCCTGCGCGCGCAGCTTATCCGCTTCCGCCACCACCGCCATCGTGGCCGAGGGCTGAATGCGGTTGATCCTATCGGTAAGCCGGAGCGCTTCGGTGGTTGCCGTTGTCATGATTTCTTTTTTCTCCTCTTTTCTTTTGCAACTGCGGCACGAGCCGTAGCTTCTTGCATCTCGTCGTGGAACTTGTAAGCCGGCTCCAGTTTCTCGCGCAACTTCTGCTCGACGATTTCCGGGACGAGCCCCTTCACGGGGCCGCCGATCTGCGCCACTTCCCGCACCAGGCGCGAACTGACGTAGGAGTATTTGTCGGCCGGCATCATGAACACGGTCTCCAGCGTGGGCTCGAGCTTGCGATTCATCAGCGCCATCTGCAATTCATATTCGTAATCGCTCACCGCCCGAATGCCGCGCAAGACGCAGGTCGCGTTGATCGACTTGGCGTATTCGACCATCAGTCCGTGAAAAGCTTCGATGCGCACATTCTCCAAATGTGCGGTGAGCGATTTCAGCATCTCCAACCGCTCCGCCAAGCTGAACATCGGAACCTTTTCCGAATTCCGTAGAATGCCCACCACCAATTCTTCAAATATCTTGGCCCCCCGCTCAATCAAGTCAAGGTGCCCGTTGGTAGGCGGATCGAAAGAGCCGGGATAAAGAGCGCTTACTTTGGTCAATGGTCCTCGCAGGAAGCGGTGGTGCCGAATAAAAGATTCTATGCGGGCGGGAGTGGAGATGGCAATTGGAATGAACCTTAAAGAATTGTCATCCCGAGCGAAGCGAGGGACCTTGGTCTCTGTTGCAGTACGCCTGCGTTGTCGGGCCGCTGGAAGCCACGCCCTATGCGATCTTCGGCACAAAACGAAGCGTCCGCGGCTGATCCCACTCTCGTGACAGATCATCCCACTTAGGATTCGTAGACTCGATCAACGCGAGCCGCTTGGCGCGAGTCCAGGCTTTGATCTGCTTCTCGCGCTCAATCGCATTGCGAACGTCCTCGAAGCTCTCGAAATAGACGAGCCGGGTGATATTGTACTTCGCCGCAAAACCGGGCGTCAGCTTTAGTTTGTGCTCCCGCACCCGGCGTCGAAGGCTGTTGGTCATGCCGGTGTAAAGCCTGCGTGAAGCATTGGCTATGATGTGGACGAAGTAGCGCCTTTCTTCGCTCATGCCAGACCTCCAACCAACCTGTCATCCCGAGCAAGGGGAGGGACCTTGGTTTCTGCCCGCAGCACAAATCACAGACGGCGCAGGCAAACGCCAAGGTCCCTCGCTTCGCTCGGGATGACACTCCTGTTAGACATCGGCTCCCGTCTCGAGTGCTAGCGTTTTCCCGCTGAAACCTTACCCGGCATCTCGGGAGGAGGTTCCATGCCACGAGGAGGCGGAGCCATCGGAACCGGCTGCAGTCGCCCACCGATCGGTTTGACTCCCGTGGACATATCGAGGTCTCTTGGCACCTGCAGCGGAATCGCGGGCGAATCCTTGACAATAAGCCCCAGCGCCTTGCGCACTTCCGTGTCGAGCTTGGCCATGGTGTCTTTGTTGTCCTTGAGGAACTGACGCGCATTTTCTCGGCCCTGGCCGATGCGCTCGCCTTTGTAGCTGAACCACGAGCCGGATTTTTCGAGGATGTTGTTGTTCACCGCAATATCGAGCAAGTCGCCTTCCCGCGAAATGCCTTCCCCATAAAGAATGTCGAACTCGGCTTCGCGAAACGGCGCCGCCACTTTATTCTTCACCACTTTCACGCGGGTACGCGATCCGGTGACCACGTCGCCCTCCTTGATGGCCGCGATGCGGCGAATATCCACCCGTACCGACGAATAAAACTTCAGCGCGCGTCCGCCCGTAGTCGTCTCAGGATTGCCGAACATCACGCCGATTTTTTCGCGGATTTGATTGATAAAGATCAGGCAGGTGCGCGACTTCGAAACCGTTCCCGTCAGCTTGCGCAGCGCCTGCGACATCAGCCGCGCCTGCAGGCCCATGTGGCTGTCTCCCATTTCGCCGTCAAGTTCGGCCTTGGGCACCAGCGCGGCCACCGAATCGACCACCAGCACGTCGATGGCGTTCGAGCGCACCAGCGCTTCGGTGATTTCGAGCGCCTGCTCGCCATAGTCCGGTTGCGAGACCAGCAGGTTGTCTACGTCGACGCCCAGCTTCTTCGCGTAGCCGGGATCGAGCGCGTGCTCGGCATCCACGAACGCAGCCATGCCGCCGGTCTTCTGCGCCTCGGCAATCACTTGCAAAGTGATGGTGGTCTTGCCAGAAGACTCCGGACCAAACACTTCCACCACGCGCCCGCGCGGAAAGCCGCCTACGCCGAGCGCCGCGTCGAACGAGATCGCGCCCGTCGAGATCACAGAGATGGGGACAATCGCTTCCTTCGACCCCAACCGCATGATCGACCCTTTGCCAAACTGCTTTTCAATCTGCGAAACCGCCAACTCGATTGCCTTACCGCGTTCATCCGCCATGGAAGTGTGGCTCCTTAATAAGATCGCGAAACTAATCTGGCCGGATTATACATACAGAATGAAGCGAATAAAAGGCGAATCTTAATAATAAACAGTGGAAATCGTTCCGAAATGGGCAAGAGCGTTACTTGGCCAGCCGCTTGTATAGCTCACGATACTTCTTGTTGGAGCGGCGATAGGCGGCCATTACCTCAGACCTTGCCATGTGCTGAGAAGGGACCACGTTGTACAGGTAATGCTGCAGCGCCAACTCCAGCACAAAGCGCTGCGACTGCTGGTTCTCCTTGGCCACGGAGACGAGCTCTTCATAGAGCTTGGCATCGATTTCCAAAGCGATCTTGACGGTGCGCGGCACCAGATAGTCTCATTCAAATTCTGGACGCAAGGGTAGGCATGGGTCAAGATAAAACTAGATTTTGCTACAAGTCGCGAGCCGGCCAAGGGTTAGGTCCTTTGGTCTTCACGCTGTTCGCAAAATCCGTGATTATTCGCAAATATCCAAGCAGGTGGAGGGGCTCATCTGAAGCCTGAAACAGCAGCCACCGCCCATCACTTTCGACAGACAACCGACATTCGCGCAATTGTTGCATGCCGTCGACAGCGCCTTCGTTTAATCGATCTTCCCCAAGGTTCTGGAAACTATCCGGCTTCCTGCCAGACATAAACCTTGGGAGTCGCCTTGAGGGTTTGGAGAGCGCAGCAAATGAGGAGTGGATCCGATAGCCCGCGCCGGTATGCGATGCCTCTTGAGAGTTACACGTGAAACTCCACACAATCGTTTCCCAGCCGTCGATGACGCCGTAAACCATCGTTCCGGGTATGGGGAAGTACTCGGCAGGCGGGTACAAGGCTTTGCCGTAAACCGCCCCGAACCCCTCCGGCGAGTTCCTATTACCAATCGCTTGCAACCTTCGTTAGGCCGAGTTTGAGAGCCTCGATTACAAATGCCTTATCACGCTGGTCACCAGTAGAGATCTGCGATGCAATCACGATGAGCGCGTTTAGCATGAGGACGATTACATATATCCAACCCATCGCCATCGCCTCCTTCGAGCCTATTCGTCCGATTTTCTACCTCTGCAGCAAATCCACCGGCGCCGTCACATCGTGCACGCGACAATACTTAGCCAGCGCCGGATACTTCCGCCCCACGCCCTCGAGACATCTCGCACCTCACCCAGTCTACTTCCGCGTCGCAATCGCATTCTCCAGTGCCAGGCGGATGAAGCGCTGATACGGCAGTCCTGCGTGAATGGCGCGCTGGCGCACAGCATCATAGAGTTCTTCGGGCAGGCGCAAATTGATTGATTTGTCCTTGCGCTTCATCTCGAAGCGCACCGTTTGTGCGCCCGAGAGGTCATATTGTGACAAGTCGGCCTTGTCGACAAAGGCCGCCGCCGCGCGGGTGCTCTTAAATGCCGGGATTTTCTTTTTCATAGGATTCGATCTCCTTCTTGTGCATGTAACGCGCGCTGATCGGCCTTATCAATTGCTTATCGCCCCCGTGCTTATCGCCCTTGCGCCGCAGCGTGAAGACAAGGAATACTCTCCGACCGTTGCCAGTTTGTCCCACAGCGCAAAAGCGGCGTTCATCCTGCGAATCGGCCGCGCTGGGAAGAATGGCAAGAGGCCGGGCGAACAAGCTTTCAATCAGTGCAATGGAAAGCCCGTGCTTCTGGCACTTGGCTCTGTTACCTCGGTCCCAATCAAAGCCGTCGAATTGCAATACCATGATAACGGACTAGATACTCAAATGTATAGGCAAATGTAACTACTTCACCTCTGCAGCAAATCCACCGGCGCCGTCACGTCGTGCACCCGAAAATACTTGGCCAGCGCCGGATACTTCCGCGCCACGGCCTCATACATCGCATAAGCCACGTTGCGATAGGAAACATGTCCCGCCGGCGTGGTGCGCAGCTCGGAGATGTAAACCGCCTCGGCGAAGTCCATCTTGAACAGCGCGCGCTTGCGATAGGCCAGCGGAATCGCGTACTGCGAATTCTCCTCAGCCTCGGGCGAGTTGCGCGCGGCTAGCTTCTCCACAGCCGCTTGAGTGCGGCGCATGGCGGCATCGAAGCGCAAACGCATCCCGGCGTCTTCCACATCGAGCAACATCTCGTAGCCGTGCTGCGTGGTAAACCCCTGCATCACCTGAATGCAGCGCCGGTGACGGTGCATGTCGCGGAAGCCGCCCGTATCCATCAGAATGTCGAAGCGGAACTGCTGCCCGGCGCGGAAGCCGCGCAGCATTTCGTCGTGCTTGCCGCGATGCCGCAGGCCGAGGTCGATGATCTCGCGCCGGAATCGCTCGCCAGAAACCTGCAGCGCCTGCCGCACCTGCCTATAAGAAAAGTGGCAGTGCTCGTACAGCAAAGTGGTCGCAATCTCCACTTCCAGCGGCTCTTCGTCGAGCAGGTCAACAATCGCCTTCGATGGCGCAAGCTGCTCGCTCTTCATCAACTCGCGCGCCGCCTGCCGCAACTCGCGCCGCGTTTCCATCTCATACGGATTCGGGTCGGCGTACTTCACCAGCGTGGGCGCAACCCGGACCTCGTGCAGCAATTCCTGCTCCGCCCGCGCACCCAGCTCCGGACTCACAGCCCGAATCTCCTCAACCAAATCCCACAACGATTCCGCATTCACGTTGTAAGCCGCCGATGTTGCGGCTTTCTTCAACGACTCGCCTAGAACCCGCACTTCCTTGTGCGTGTGCGAGAGCAGATGCGCCACCTGGGTTTCCAAAGTCCGCGCATTAACGATCTCGCCCAGCGAAGTATTCGTGGCCAGCGGCAGCAGGTAGCGCGTGATGTCGAACGCCCGTGCCTTCAGCGCGCGTTCATACGCCTCCTGCTTCATCTCGGCTGGCTTGGGAGTGATGCTGATCAGGTGCTGCGTCATGTGCGCCGAGAGCACGTCATATTCGGCAAAAAGACTATCCAGAGTCTCTCGATATAACTTGCGAGCTTCGTCATCGGCGCCGAAGTCAGGAACGTAATAGCCACTCTTCTTGAAGTCCTGATAGCGTGTCGACCGTTCCTGCCCGTCCCAGCGCGGTTCGTCGGCCAGTTCAATCGCCGCCAGAATCGAGAGCCGCTCAACCGCCAGCGCAATGTGCGCCAGATCGGCAATCGACCGGTGTCCGTATTGAAAATAAAACGTGTTGAGAAATTTCTCCGCCTTCTGCGAGTTGATCTCGCGCAGCGACTCCTTCATCGACAGCGCCGAGCGCGAATACTTCGCCATGGCATAGGCCTGAATCTCCGGCTCCACGCCATAAACCGCGAACACTTCGGTGGAGGGCGCGGCATCCCGCAGTTCCTCGGGAGCTGAAAAGTTGTCGGTGGCAGAAGCCCGCTGCGGCGAGCTGTGCCCGGAGCCGGCCGAAACCGAATCCGCCGCGGATGAATTCTTGCTGGAAGGCTCGGGCATGGCGATCACTTCGTTAGTCATAGTCTGAGGCATGGGAGTGTTTGAATGTTAATCGGCGCGAGAACAATCTGCAATGTGCAATCCGTTAGAAGAATGACACCAGCACTTGCGTAAGCCAGTTCGACATTCCTGCCCTGCCCGTGGCCCACCGAATAGAGCGGCAGCGGGTATAATTCCACGTTCCAGCGTAAAGTCCTATGGAAGAAAGTCGCGGTAATCATCAGGAGAATTTCATGTCCCTTTCAGGACGCGTGGCGTTCGTCACCGGCGCGTCGCAAGGCATAGGACGCGCCTGCGCGCTGAAGCTCGCCACAACTGGCGCGGCGCTTGCCCTCGCCGCGCGCAATCTAGAAAAGCTGACCGAACTCGTGCAGGAAATCTCCGCCACAGGCGGCAACGCCACAGCCTTCCCACTCGACGTCACCGACGAGGAGCAAATCAAGTCCACCATCAAGGCGGCCATCGCGCACTTCGGCAAGATCGACATCCTGGTCAACAACGCCGGCATCACCCGCGACCAGCTCGTCCTGCGCATGAAGCGCGCCGACTGGGACGCCGTGCTGCAAACCAATCTCACCTCCGCTTACCTCTGCATTCAGCAGGTCACCAGTTCCATGCTCAAACAGCGCTGGGGACGCATCATCAACATCGCCAGCGTCTTCGGACAGATGGGGCAGGCGGGGCAGGCGAACTACTCTGCGTCGAAAGCCGGGTTGATCGGCTTGACCATGGCTATTGCGCGCGAGCTGGGATCGCGTAACATTACTTGCAACGCTGTCGCTCCGGGATTCATCGAAACCGCCATGACCGACGTGCTCGGTGACGAGTTCAAGCAAACCGCCGCCAAACAGATTCCGCTCGGCCGCGTAGGTTCGCCCGCCGACGTTGCGAGTGCCGTAGCCTTTCTCGCGTCGGACGAGGCTTCCTACATCACGGGCCACGTACTGAACGTGAACGGCGGGATGCTGATGGGATAGCACTCCTCAACAATGAGGTGCGGAGGTTCACAGAAGAAATGAAAGCCAAGGACACGATGCCTTTGACTTACCCTGTGCCCCCTGTGTTCAAGATTTTGACTTTCGCTCAAGCTGAGTCGCCCTCCCAGATCGCGCAAGGCCGCGAACTATTTCTGGAGTACGCGCAGTCCCTCGGCTTCAGCCTGTGCTTTCAGAACTTCGACCACGAACTCGCGACACTCCCCGGCGACTACGCTCCCCCGCAAGGCTGCCTCTTGCTTGCGTAATACGAAGGTCAACTCGCCGGTTGTGTCGCGCTCCACAAGCTGGACGATGGCATCTGCGAAATGAAACGCCTCTACCTGCGTTCGCAATTTCGCGGCAAGGGCCTGGGACGCGCTCTAGCGGAGCGGATCATCGCGGAAGCGCGCCAGATCGGCTACCGGCAAATGCGCCTTGACACCGTCGAGCCGATGATGAAAGATGCGGTTGCAATGTATCGCAGGCTGGGGTTCAAAGAGACCGCTCCCTATCGCCCCAATCCCATTGCCGGAGCCATGTACATGGAGTTGGAATTGTGACTGCGGGCTTTCCGTACCCACAACAATCTCAGCTCGACCGGAGGACGTCGTGAAAAAGATCATCGCCCCTTTGCTCACCTCCCTATTCATCACGCTGATCGTTTGCACCTGCGTCGCCGCCGATTCCAAGTCCGTCTCCTACAAGAGCGGCGACGAAACCGTTCAAGCCATCCTCTATACGCCCACGGGCAAAGGACCTTTTCCCGCCATAATCGTCATCCACGAATACTGGGGCCTGAACGATTGGGTCAAGGAGCAAGCTTCGAAGCTCGCCGACCAGGGCTATGTGGCTCTCGCGATTGATTTATATCGCGGCAAGGTAGCCACCACGCCTGACTTGGCCCACGAATTGATGCGCGGAGTCCCAGAAGACCGCGCCAAGCGCGACCTGCATGCGGCTTTTGAATTTCTGCAATCGCAGCCCAACGTTAAGAAAGACCGCATTGGCGCCATCGGCTGGTGCATGGGCGGCGGCTACTCGCTCGATGTTGCGCTTCAGGAACCGGCCCTCGCGGCCGACGTCATCAACTACGGACATCTCGCCACCGATCCCGAGGCCATCAAGAAAATCAATGCTCCCATCCTCGGCCAGTTCGGCGGCCAGGATCAGGGCATCACGCCCGACGACGTGCACAAATTCGAGGCGGCGATGAAACAGCAAGGTAAGAAGATCGACGTCAAGATCTACGACGATGCCGGCCACGCCTTCGAAAACCCAAACAACAAGACCGGGTACCGCGCCGACGACGCCGAGGACGCCTGGAAACGCACCGTCACCTTTCTTGAGCAGAACTTGAAAAAGTAATTTTGGAGCGCGGTGCCGCAGCGGCCGCCGGGGTACGATCGTTTCGCACAGAGTCTAAGCATTTCGTGCTGCCGTCTTAATCAAGCTCTAATTTGCACCACTTTTGTCATAGCACGAATTTCCACTTGCCAGAAAATGCCGATCTGGTTACTATGTCGCATCCTGCAATGCTCCCCCAGATCAATATCGGCCAGACCATAAGAGACTACCGGCTGCAGAAAGGTATGTCTCAGGGAGACATCGAGAAGCGCACCGGCCTGCTGCGCTGCTACCTGTCGCGCGTGGAGAACGGCCACACCATCCCCTCGCTCGACACGTTGTCGAAAATCGCCGGGGCTATGGAGATTGCGCTCTCGCAGTTCTTTTCCGAATCCGGGCACAACAACGGCTCCAAGGGACTGCCCCAGCTCTCCGACGACGAAGTCCGCTTCCTGAGCCAGGTTCGCCGCTACGCCACCAACCTCAACGACAGTGACCGCAAGCTGGTCCTCGCCATGGTCAAGAAGATGGCGTCGAATTCAGCGAAGTGAACTTTTAGCCATTAGGTCTTGGCCTTTAGCTCAGTCCCTCGCCTCCAGCTGATTTGCCGATCCCCCGCTTTCCTACCCCAGTCGAACCAGACGCCGGGTCCTCACCCGCAGCATCCCTTCGTGGGATTCAAGCCAAAAGCCAATAGCTAAGAGCCAAAAGCTGAATTACTTTCGTACCATAACCACGGTGACCGCCGGGTACCTCGCCGCCACGCCCCCTTCTCACTACACTGTTCCCTGGAGATTCCCAGTGACCACCGATGAAGAACTGAACGTGCTCGAGACTCAGCTGCGCCGGCTGAAGATCGAGTATGAGGTCTACTTCAGCAACCCGACCAAGCGTCCTCCCACCGATATCGAGTGGAAGGTACTCTCCCTGCTGCGCAAATTCTCCGACGGCGGCCGCATGAGTTTTTCCCAACGTTACCGTTATAACGAAATGGCGCAGCGCTACGCCGTCTACAGCGATCTGTGGCGCAAGAAGTCCCGTATCCGCGAGGAAGGCTATCGCCGCCCGCAGGATGCGCTTCTCTCCGTGCAGGGCGTGCGCACCGAAGAAGAGCACAAGCCCCAGCACCATCCCGTCTATGGCCTCAGCCATGCCGCCGCCGGTGCCGCCCCAGCGCCAGCCACTTCGCAGCCCTTCACGATGCACGAAAACGAAGCGGGACGCGAACAACTGGAACGCCTCTACAACACCCTGGTCGCGGCCAAGAAAAAGGCGGGAGAAAATGTCTCCGGCAACCTCGATTCCTTCTCCATCTTCGTGCAGAAAAAGACCGCAGAGATCCGCAAGCAGTACGGATGCCAGGACGTTGAATTCTCTGTGGAACTCGCCGACGGGCATGTCAAGCTGAAGGCCAAGGCCAAGACATAGTGGATCGACTATGAAGCTCCTGCGACGCATCGCGACCACGATAGTCATCACGCTCGCGGTCATCCTCGCGTGCATATACTGGATCGCCCCCGTCGCACTTTCTTTTTATGAGGCCAGAAAAGTTCCTCCCGTGGCCAGAGTCGTACCCACGGAACTGAAAGATCACTCCGTTTCGCAGGCAACCGGAATGAAGCTGTCGTACCTCGGGTATGACTTTGAAGTTCCCTGGAGCGACCTCGATGAGACCAAGACCACGTTCTATCCCAAGGACAAACCCGAGAAGACCAGGGTTGTTCTCTCTTTTCGATCTGGGCTACGCCTCATGGTGACCGCCGTGCCGCCCCGAGAATTCGCGAGCCTCTGCGCTACAGAGTTCAAAATTCAGCCGCAAGGAGTCGAGCTGCTCTTTGGCCCTGGAGCGTCGACCTCTGACTATGCTTTTGTGAGTCACGTGTACGGGTTCACGCCTGACAAGATGCACTACTGGTCCCTTTCGCCGCGCCTGCATGCTCGCGAGCAAATGGTGCTTTTAACCAAGTCGATAATGCCAGTGAAAGCAGCAGCGTCAGGAATTTTCAACATCTCGAACCAGTTCTACCGGGGTTTCCAGCAGGGCGATCCACAAGTCAACAGGGATGAAGTTGTTGTTGACCTGTATTCCGATCAGGACCATTTCGAGATGGTTCTCTCGCCGAAGAAGTACACGAACCCCGCCGGAGTTACCCAGCCAGAGATCAATCGCATTGTGGAGTCGCTGCGAAAACCAACACCCGGTGAAGTCGCAAGTTCCGCAAGCACGGGAATCCAATCCACGCCGCGACTCAGATAGCCGCGCTGTTCCTGCTAAAATCTGAGCGTCTCCAATGTCCAAGATCCAGCGCGCCATCCTCAGCGTCACCGATAAGACTGGCCTCGTCGATTTCGCGCGGCAGCTCTCCGGCCTCGGCATCGAACTTGTCTCCACCGGAGGCACGGCCAAGCTGCTGCGTGATTCCGGCATCGCCGTCAAAGACATCTCCGAACTCACCGGCTTCCCGGAAATGCTCGATGGCCGCGTCAAGACGCTCCATCCCAAAGTTCACGGAGGCATCCTGCATCGCCGCGAGATTCCCGCCCACACCGCCGCCGTCGCCGAGCACGGCATCCAGCCCATCGACATGGTTGTGGTGAATCTCTACGCCTTCGAAAAAACCGCGGCCAAGCCCGGCGTGGCCTTCGAAGAGTTGATCGAAAACATCGACATCGGCGGACCCTCCATGATCCGCTCCGCCGCCAAGAATTTTCACGATGTTGCGGTCGTCACGTCGCCGTCTGACTACCCGGCAATCGCCGAAGAACTCACCCGCACCGCCGGCGCGCTCTCGCTCGCAACCAAGTGGCGCCTCGCGCAGAAAGCCTTCGCCACAACGGCCGCCTATGACTCCGCCATCGCCTCCACGCTCGAACGCATTCCCGATCTAAAGAATTTTCAACTCGCCCGATCCCCAGAATCCTTCCCGCCAATCCTGCGCCTGTCATTCCAGAAAACTCTCGACCTGCGCTACGGCGAAAACCCGCACCAGAAGGCCGCCATGTATTCCGATGGCTCCGGCGTGGGGGTGGCCAACGCCCGCCAGCTTCAAGGCAAGGAACTCTCCTATAACAACATCGTCGACCTGCAAGCCGCCTGGGACCTCGCCCAGGAGTTCGACCCGGACGATGCCGCCGTCTGCGTCATCATCAAGCACACCAACCCCGCCGGCACCGCAACCGGCAAGACTCTTGCCGAAGCCTACAAGCGCGCGCTCGAATGCGATCCCGTCTCCGCGTTCGGCGGCGTGATCGGCGTAAACCGTCCCATCGACGCCGAAGCCGCCGAAGAGATGCACAAGCTCTTCCTCGAAGTAATCGCCGCGCCCGCCTTCGACGAAGCCGCCAAAGCCCGCTTCGCCACCAAGAAAAATCTCCGTTTGGTCGAAGTCGAGCGAGCGCCGCAAAAGTGGATTCTGAAAAACGTCTCCGGCGGAATCCTCCTGCAGGATGCCGATGTGCGTCCGCTACAGGATATCGACCTGAAAGTCGTCACCCAGCGCGCCCCCACGCCCGAAGAAACCCGCGCGCTCCTTTTCGCGTGGAAAGTCTGCAAGCACGTCAAGTCCAACGCCATCGTCTACGCCCGCGACGGACAAACCGTCGGCGTCGGCGCCGGCCAGATGAGCCGCGTTGATTCGGCCAAAATCGGCGCCATGAAAGCGCAACTGCCATTGAAAGGGACGGTCGCCGCCTCCGACGCGTTCTTTCCTTTCCCCGACGGTGTCGAGGAAATCGCCAAAGCCGGAGCCACCGCCATCATCCAACCCGGAGGCTCGCAGCGCGATCCAGAAGTCATCGCCGCCGCCGATCGCCTGGGCCTCGCCATGCTCTTCACCGGCATGCGGCACTTCCGCCACTGACGAAGGGATAGCCCGTTTTGCGTAGGGCTGACCGCAGCGACCGATTTCGGCCCCTACCCCTGGTTAGACTTCGAGATGAGAAGGTGAATTGATGTTACGCAATCTGCTCCTTAACAGGCTCGGCATCGAGCATCCGGTGATTCAGGCCCCGATGGCCGGCGGCCCGTCGACTCCGGAGCTCGTGGCCGCAGTCTCGAATGCCGGCGGTCTCGGCTCGCTGGGAGCGGCTTATCTGAAACCTGACGAAATCACCGAAGCGATCCGCCGAATCAAGTCGCTCACGAGCAAGCCATTCAGTGTGAATCTGTTTGCGGGCGGCTATCAGACCACGACGCGTCCGGACCCCAAGCCAATGCTAGCCGTTCTCGCCGAAATCCATGAAACACTCGGGCTGCCGGCTCCGGTTCTGCCAGAGTTGCCTCCGGATCCGTTTCCAGCGCAGTTTGAGGCCGTGCTCGGTGCTGATCCTCCTATCTTCAGCTTCACGTTCGGTATTCCAAGCGCTGACGTGATGGCTCGCCTTAAAGCACGCGGCACCGCAGCGATCGGCACGGCCACGACGGTTCAAGAAGCTCATATGCTGGCGGAGTCTGGCGTCGATGCAATTCTGGCTCAGGGCGCTGAAGCAGGCGCGCACCGCGGCACCTTTGCCGGCCCCTTTGAGGCTGCGATGATCCCGACTTGCGATCTGGTTCGCGCTATCCGTGGCGCCGTCACTTTGCCGGTGATTGCCTCGGGCGGCATCATGGATGGACACGATCTCGCGGAAGCACTTCGGGCGGGCGCGTCTGCAGCGGCGCTGGGTACCGCCTTCCTAACGTGCCCAGAGTCGGGCGCATCCGAGGCCTATAAGCGCGCGGTTCTCGCGGCCGGCGAAGACACGACAGTGGTTACACGAGTATTCTCCGGCCGCCCTGCGCGGGGCTTGGCGAATGCATTCATCGCCAGAATGGCAGGAAGGGAGAATATGATTTTGCCCTACCCATTGCAGAACCTTTTGACCCGCGCCATGCGTGCGGCTGCGGCCAGCCGCGGCGAGAGCGGATTACTCTCGTTGTGGGCGGGCACAGGAGTTGGTCGGGCGCGCGTGCTTTCAGCAGCGGAACTCGTCAAACAACTGGTTGAGGAGATGAATATCAGCACAAATCAAGCGTCTACATAGAAGCCGCGGAATCCCCAGTACGTCCGGGATCGGTGGGCCGCTGCGCTTCTGACGGTTGAGCGCTTTCCTTTCCGCCGGCAAATTGTCGAAGGCAAGGAATGATGGCTGTCCAATCAACGGTCGAGAATTAACAATCAGCAATTTTTCCCTTTACCAAACTTGACACTCGCCACTTGCAAGTCCCCTCAGTCCCTGTACCTCCGGGCTTTAAACCGCGCCTGCTTGCCTTTACTGTTTTTCCCAATCCGACGGCGAACAGGTTAGAATTAGAGCACCCCACCCCCGGCGGTTTTGCATCCAATGGCTATGGCTTCGAGAAGTGCGCTCAGTTCTAATAGAATCATTTCTGAAAGCATCACGTCGGACGGAATCAGATTGAACAGCATCAAGTCCGGCAGAACCAACTCCAGCGTCGTCAGGTCCAGCATGCATAAAATTTTTCGCGCTCTCTTAATTTCTTTTCTCGCAGTGGCCGCGGCCGCGCAAACCAGTCCATCCGCCCCCGCCGAGTCCAAACCGGCTCAGGCTTCGCCGCGCAAAGTGGACCATGCCGCCGCTTACTACCACTACACCCTCGCTCACCTGTACGAAGAGCAGGTCACCGCTTACGGCCGCAGCGAGTTGGCCAACAAAGCCATGGAAGAGTATCGCCTCGCTATCGAGGCCGACCCGTCTTCCGAATTCCTCACCTCCGGCCTCGCCGAGCTCTACGTCAAGACGGGACGCATCCGCGACGCCGTGCTCGAAGCCCAGGACATCATCAAACGCGACCCCAACAATCTCGAAGCTCACAAGTTGCTCGGCCGAATTTATCTGCGCTCCCTCGGCGATATGCCGGGCAGCGGCAATGGCTCTGACAACGTCCTCAAGCTGGCCATCGAGCAGTATGAACAGATCGTCAAGATCGAACCCAGTAATGTTGATGACCACCTTCTCCTCGGCCGCCTCTATCGCCTGAACAACGATTTGCAAAAGGCGGAAGCCGAACTCAAGATCGCGGTCAAGCTCGATCCCGACTCCGAAGAAGCCGTCACCACTCTCGCCCTGCTCTACAGCGACGAAGGCGACACTTCTCACGCTCTCCAGGTGCTAAGCGCCGTCCCCGATACAGGCCGCTCCGCCAAGCTGTACGCCGCCCTGGGCGCCACTTACGAGCAGCGCAAGGATTACAAAAGCGCCATCGACGCGTATCAGCATGCCATTCGATTGGATCGCGACAACCTCGATGCCATCCGCGGCCTGGCTGAGAATCTCTTAAACGACGGCCAGATTGACGCTGCCCTCGATCAGTACAAAGTGATCGCCGACGCGAATCCTGAAGACGCCCAGACCTACCTTCGTATTTCGGAGATTTACCGCCGCCAGGGCAAGTACGATCAAGCTCTCGACAGCCTGAAAAAAGCCGAAGCCATGGTCCCCGATGCCCTCGAAGTTCCATACAACATCGCGGTGGTTTACCAGGCGCAGACGCGCTACGACGAAGCCATAAAGGTTCTGCAGGATCTGCTGAAGAAAACCGAGAAGGCCGACAATAGCTACTCCCAAGCCGACCGCAACAATCGCGGAATCTTTATCGAGCGCCTGGGCATGGTCTATCGCGACCAGGAAAACTATCCCGCGGCGGTCGAAGCCTTCCGCAAGTTGCTGACTGTCGGCGGCGAGGACAACGCCAAAACCGGCTATCAGGACATCATCGATACCTACCGCGAAGCCAAGCAATGGCCCGAAGCTACCGCCGTAGCCAAAGAAGCCGTGCAGAAACTGCCTGACGACCGCGACCTGCGCATGGTGCTGGACGCTCAACTCGCCGACACCGGCGATCCCGACAAGCCTCTCGCCGATGTCCGCTCGCTGCTCAAAGGCGCGCCGGAGGATCGCGACGTCTACATCCGCCTCTCCATCATGTACACGCGCCTGAAGCGCTGGAGTGATGCCGAGGAGTCTCTCAACAAGGCCGAACTTCTTTCCACCAAGCCCGAAGACAAGGAATATATTTACTTCCTGCGCGGCTCCACCTATGAACGCGAAAAGAAATACGACCAGGCGGAAGCTGAATTCAGGAAAGTACTCGCCGTCAACCCGCAGAGCGCCGTCACCCTCAACTATCTCGGTTACATGAATGCCGATCGCGGCGTGCAACTCGAAGATTCGCTCAACTACATCAAGCAGGCCGTCACCCTGGAGCCCACCAACGGCGCCTACCTCGACTCCCTGGGCTGGGCCTATTTCAAGCTCGGCAAGTATGACTTGGCCGAAGAGAGCCTGACCAAGGCATCCCTGCACATGAATTCCGACCCCACCGTGCAGGATCACCTGGGCGATCTCTACCAGAAGACCGGACGCCTCAAACTGGCCGCAGCCCATTGGGAGCGCGCCGTCGAAGAGTGGAACAAAACCGTCGCTTCGGAAGTTGACACGGATCTGCTCGTGGCCACGCAAAAGAAACTCGACGCCGCCAAAGTGCAGTTGGCTAAGGAAGGCGCGGGGCAGCAGTAACGAGTACCCAGTACCTAAGTACCCAGCAAGAAATTTTCGTGCATGAAATAAGCGCCGCCGGCTTTTACTAGGTACTAGGTACTGAGTACTCGCACCTGTTAAACTCCCAGAATGCTGGCCGGCTACGCCGTGCAGGTGGAGCATTCCCGCGGACGCCGCTTCCCTGAACCGCCACATCCCTACCGCAACGACTTCCAGCGCGACCGCGACCGCGTCATCCACGCCCGCGCCTTTCGCCGTCTCGAAGACAAGACCCAGGTTTTCACCCGTCGCTATTCCGATCACTTTCGCAATCGCCTCACCCACACCATCGAAGTCGCGCAGATCACCCGCACCATCGCCGCCGCGCTCGACCTCAATATAGATCTCGCCGAAGCGCTCGCCCTGGTGCATGACCTCGGCCATCCCCCCTTCGGCCACGCCGGCGAAAAAGCTCTCGACGCCGCCATGCGTGCCCACGGCCTCTTCTTCGACCACAACCTGCACGCCCTGCGCATCGTCGAAGACTTCGAACAGCGCTACGCTGCTTTTCCCGGCCTCAACCTCACATTCGAAGTGCGCGAAGGCATCATCAAGCACTCGCGCGATTACGACTCGGCAAGACATCCGGAGCTTTCCGAGTACTTACTCGACCAGCGACCTCCGCTCGAAGCTCAACTCATCGACTTGACCGACGAGATCGGCTACAACACCGCCGACCTCGACGATGGCTACGAAGCGCACCTGCTTACACTCGACCAAATCCGCGCCGGCGTACCGGTTTTCGAAAATTTCTTCCGTGAAGTCGAGCAACGGTATCCCAACGTTGCCGATAAGCTGAAATTCAACGAAGCCCTCAAAGGCGTGTTCAACCGTCTGGCCGGCAATCTGATCACCAACACGCAGGCCCGCCTGAAGCAGTCGGCAATCGAAACTCTGCCCGATATTCGCAAGCACAAAGAGCGCCTGGCCGCTTTCACCCCCGAAGTGGAAGCGGAACGCAAACAGATCAGAGACTTTCTCTACGAAAATCTCTATTACAGCGTCTCGCTCGCGGGAGAAAAAGACGATGCCGAACGCATCGTCACCGAACTATTCGACTTCTGGACGAACACACCCTCGGCTCTGCCGCACTACTACCAGGAAAAAGCCGGCCAGGAATCCCTGCCCCGCGTCATCTGCGACTACATCGCCGGCATGACCGACCATTTCATCATCGAGCAGTATGAAAAACATTGCGGCAGTACGCGCTGAAGCGGCCGAAGCGGGAAGCGCCGTGACAGGGAAGGCACAATTTGGGAAGCCCCTCCCTTTTGAGCAGAGACTCCCCATGCACGCATAGGAAATCGACGGCTATCATTGGAGTATGCACAAAATAAGGTTACCAAGGGAAGTGGACAATGTATCGAGGGCCGGGACCCATGCAACCTACCAGGGTCAAGACAAGGGCGGTCTTGACCTCCGGGATCGATACCATCCGCTTTGCAGTGCAGGCTGGACACTATTATGTAAGACGCCGAGCTGCCGCGCCTTGTGCATAATCGAATCGGCAAATCCAGGCCAAAATGTACAGGTTATTCCAGATTCAATTTCGCAGGAGTTCGATTTTGAGTGCGGGCGCTGTCGGAAGACTCACCATTACACGCGGGACGATGTTGAACTAAATAGTCTACCGTCATCGATCCAGTAAACATTCGCGGCGCACATCAACAGAGACCGGCACAATCCGAAGGAAGCCACGCGTGAGTTGTCTCCAGAAGGCCGGGTCCGCAGCTACTGACTTTTCGGGGCGCTGCGTCGAACTGCGACAGTTAACGTAACATCACGGTCACACTCGTTGACTCTGCAGTCGGCTAAATTTTCAATGAGCGTAATCGCCCTGGTTACGTCAATTGTGACCGATTGTCCCCGCTAAAGAACAGTCAGCTCTTCCAGCGATGATCGCTGTAATCAATGTTTGTCTGAAATCTGATTTCCATATCGTGCATGTGCTCTGTTCTCGTTTTCAACGCTTCGTCCAACGCAAGAATGAGATCCCTGAACGTCGCAGGGCTTGGCTGATCCTTGGCCGGCGTTCCGAGATTCATGTCGCTCATTTAGGAGTTCCCATTTTTCTCGTTTATGTCATCTTCGGTGTGGCCGAACGATGGCAACTTGTATGGAGAACGACCAAGCAGTTCGTTGGCTTTATCGAACATTTCCAGCAGCCTCGCCGCGCTAGGATCTGTAGCGGCACGAGCTGCGAGCAGGGGGCGCACTTGTTCAGACACAGACATAGTCTTATTCTCCAACCCTCAGCTTACCCATCATCGAGACTGCAGAACCGCTCAAAAATGCTCACTTGGGAAAGTCTGAGTAAGATCTAATCCAGCGCAGCAAGGTCTCATTGGCATTGTTGGATCTGGAGGGCAACCCGCCATTGAGCCCGCATCCAGTAGTGCGTTACAGAGAACCGATTGCTGTTGAAACATCTCATTGACCGCTCTTTCGATCTCCTTAAATCTATCCGTGCGACTGCCTCATCGAGTTCCCGCCACCCCCGCCACCACATCAAATAAAATCCGCGGCCCGCGCCGCACTTCTTCCACGCGAATGCGTTCGTCGTTGCCATGCTCCGTGTTGCCTTCTTCTTCCGTCGCCGTGTAAGGACAGAACCCGTACGCATCGATCCCCAGCGGCCGGTAGAGCTGATTCTCCGTGTATCCGCTGGTAATGTGCGGCGCCACTGGCGTGTCCGGGAAATATTTCGCCGAGACTTTGCGAATTACCTCGTACAGCCCAGTATTCGTAGGCGAGTAGTTCGCCACGCGAAACTCCGGGTCCAGCGGCTCGACCGTCACATTGGGATCATCCACCACTCGCCGGATCTGCTCCAGCAGCGCCGTCGGGTCTCCACCCGGCAAAATGCGCACGTCCAGGTTCGCCCACGCCTCCGGCGGGATCACATTGGTTTGCTCCGACCCGCCCAGCATCGTCAGCGAAATCGTGTCGCGCAACAGAAAATTCAGCGACTGATCCTTCTCCACATCCTGCTGAAATTTCTTATCCTCAGTCGCTTTTCGTATGTTGCGATACTCCCGCGCCTGCTCCGGCGGTTCGTAGGGCGCCATGTCCCGCAGGAATTCCTCCACCACCGGCAACACTTTCAGCGGCGTGCGATAGGCCAAAATCCGGTTTAGCGCGTGCACCAGACGATTCGGTGCCGAATCCGCATTCGGCCGCGATGCATGTCCCGGACGCCCGTGTGCCACCACATGCAACCAGAACGTCGTCTTCTCCCCCACATCCACGCCCACATATTTCACCTTGCCATTTTCCAGCAGATTCTCTCCGCCTTCATTGATCAGAAACTCCGCATTCTCCAGCAGATCGCGCTGATGCGCGATGAACCATTCGCTGCCCGTGTCCAGCACTTCTTCATCGGCCACAGCCAGGAAAATCACGTCGCGGTCGAGTTCGACCTTCTCCCGTTTCAGCATAACCATCACTACCAACTGCGCCAGGCCTTCATCTTTCATGTCCTGCGCCCCGCGTCCCCACAGCCAGCCATCTTTAATCTCGCCGCCGAATGGCGGAACTTTCCAGTGCGCCGCATCGCTGGTAACAACATCCATATGATTGAGCAGAACGATCGGCCGCTGCGCTTGCGCCGTGGTATGCGGCAAGCGCGCCCACAAGTCGCCGCGTCCCGGCACGTATTCGAACGCGCGATTCTCAATTCCTTCCTTGTCAAGAATCCTCTTGTAGAAAGCAACCGCGCGCATCTCATGCCCCGGAGGATTGGTGGTATCGATGCGCAGATACTCCTGCATCCATGCCACAGCCAGATCGGAATACTCCTGCAAATGATCCGAAGGAATGCGCGAAGAAGCCAGGGCAGGAGTAGGCTCTTCCAGAGAAGCGCCCGTCTCAACGAAAAGTGGTTCGGCAGAACCAGTTCCAGCGGAAGCCTGACTCACCACACTGAACAGCGCTGCGAACGCCATCAAGATGGCACGTCTCCGAAACCGTCCCCGCCTTTCTCCACACCCATCCCCACATTCCCGACTGCCAAGTCCCCAAGTCGATCCCAAAGTTCGTCCTCCGTCCACGCGACCAATGCACGCAGTTTTTATATCAGGTTTGCCAAAATTACCCTGCCCGGAACCGCCGGTCTACCCTTTCAGCCGTGCCAGCGGTACAATGTCTATAGATATCAATGGTTTAGCTCTTTAGCCTGAAATCGCATTTTGGCATCAGACCTGTAATAGAAATAACCGGCACCGCCGTATTATGATGCCTCAGTTTTGAGATTGTTCGGGCCTGCGTTGCGTCAGCGCATGCCGGTAGTTTTAGGGGACGCAATTAAAAATCACGCAACACGCCCGTTTTGGCGTGTGGAGCCCCAAAACGCTCCCCCAACTTGGAGGAAGTTTCTTATGAACACCCGCATTCTGATTACATTGCCCCTGGCCGCTGTGCTGGCATTTCCAGCCCTCGCCCAGACTTCGTCTTCCGATACTCCAGCCGCCTCGTCGGCCGCCACCACTCAGTCCACCGATACCGCCACCGGCAAACAACCTCTTCAGCCGCCCAGCCGGGAAGGTTTCTGGGGACGTGTAAACCCATTTGCCCGCAAGAACTACGTGAAGCGCCAGACCGATCCCATCCGCGACCGCGTCAACGAACTGGACGACCTGACCGCCGCTAACGGCAAATCGATCAAAGACACCGATACCCGCGCCCAGGCCGGTATCAGGCTGGCTTCCGACAAGGCCAATGAAGCCGATCAGCACGCCATTGATGCTGGTAACAAGGCCACCGTGGCCCAGCAGAGCGCGCAGCAGGCCACCGCCCGGATCCAGACCGTCGAAACCGTAGTCGGCAACATCGACCAGTACAAAGCCTCGAACCAGACTGAAATCCGTTTCCGGCCCGGCCAGACCGTGCTGAGTAAGAACGCCAAGGATGCTCTCGATGAGATGGCGAACACGGTGAAGGGCCAGCGCGGCTACATCATCGAAGTGCAGGGCTTCTCTTCCGGCAAGGGCCAGATCGCAATTCAGAACTCGCAGAAGATGGCCGAGTCCGTGGTCCGTTACATGGTGCTCAATCACGAGATTCCGGTTTACCGCATTTACCTGGTCGGTATGGGCAATGCCCCGGTTGAGGGTGCGGACGCCAAGCACCTCAGCGGCGGGCGTGTCGAAATCAGCCTGCTGAAGAATGATCTGGAGCAGCTTTCCAGTAATTCCGCGGCCCCTATGGCCAGCGCCGATCAGCAGCAGCAACCGAAGTAGTTAGGGATCGCAACTCGCGTGGACCCGAGGGGCGACTCGCTCAAGTCACCTCCCCGGAGAAAGCCTCTCGCGCAAGCGCGGGGCTTTTTCGTGTTGAGAAGGGGCTTGCCACGTCTGGCCTCATGGACCGAATAGCCAAACAGCCGCGAAGAATCGTCAGGTGGAGGAATCTCGGAAAGTTGAGCCACAGAACAGGTCGCTAAGGTCCAGATCCGGATGGATTCTCCCCGCATTGAAGTTTTCTACCGATTCCCCCCCGGTCACGCGACCTCTCACGCGACTACCGGAATATTCACGACTCCCGCCGTACCGAACACTCGCCGATAGCGTTCAATTTCACTGGGCGGACCGAGCGCCTTCGCGTAATTGTCGGAGAGTTTGACCGCCGGTCGGCCCTCGACGGTCGAGACTTTGCAGATCAGGCTAATGGGATCGAAGCCGCTGCCTCCACTCGGGTCGCAGCCGCGGAAATCGTTGGTGAGCAGAGTACCCCAGCCGGCGCTGAAGCGAATCCGGCGGCCTGGTGCCCACTTTCGTGTATCCAGGAAGTCGGCGGCATTCTTGAAATCCGAGGTAGTCGCGCCGCCCTGAAGCTTTCCACCAAAATGGGCATGCAGCCCGAGTATGTCGTCCACGTCGAGTGCGTCGGAGGCGATGATGAGTTTGTCTTGCGGGTCTCGACCGTGCGCTTTCAGCCACGCGATGTATTCGTCGCCAGCCACGTAAGGATTCTTGCTGTCAATGCGCTGCCCCGTCCAATCTGCCACCCAACTGGGCGTGCCTGCCAGGAACTGAGTGGTGCCGAACGTGTCCGGCAGCATGATCCGGAGTGCGCCTTCGTAAGTTTCCTGCCACAGTTCGAGGACGCGGTATTGCGAAGCCTTCAAAGCCTCGTCACCTGGAGCGAGCGCCGCCATTGCCATGGGGATCTCATGGGCATTGGTGCCAATCGCCTCCAGATCGTGCTTGTGCGCGAGGAAGGCGTTGGAGGTTCCAATAAAGCCGGGGCCCAGATTCGAAGCCATGGCATTCACTACATATTCCTGCCACAAAAAGCTGTGCCGGCGCCGGGTTCCGAAGTCGGCAACGCTGAGACCGGGAACCCCGCGCAGACGTTCGATCTTGTGCCATAACCTGGTCTTCGCCCGGGCATATAAAATGTCGAGACGGAATTCGTTGAGTCTTTTTAGATTCGCCCTGGTTCTCAGTTCGTCGAGAATCGAGAGCGCGTACAGTTCCCACATCGTCGTCTCCGTCCATAAGCCGTCGAAGGAGAGGTGGAACTGACCGTTCTTCAGCGACAGTTCGTAGTCCGACAATTTGAAATCCCGCTCCAACCATTCCAGGAACGCCGGTTCAAAAATCCCGCGGCGGCCGTAGAACGTGTTGCCCGCCAGCCAAACCAGTTCGGATTTTCGAAACTGCAGTTTCCTCACGTGCTCCATCTGCGCGGTAAGATCGTGGATGGAAAACAGGTCCGCGAGCCGCACGCCGGAAGAGCGGTTGAAAAGCGAAAAGGAAACGTGGGTTTTCGGAAAGTGCTTCCAGATAAACTGCAGCATCAGCAGCTTGTAGAAGTCGGTATCAAGCAGAGACCGCGTAACCGGGTCGAGTTCCCAGTTGTGGTTGTGCGCCCGTTCCGCGAAGTTGACGATCATCGGGCGGTGGCGCCGTTGGAATCGGCTGCCAGAGCCGCAAACCGAATTCGTAGATATTTTGCAGCCACAAAGTTATTGAAGCGGAAGCTGCGAGAACTGTCAATGTTGGGCGATACCGCCGCTTTGCAGTCTATGAATATAGAACAACAAATCCTAAGGTGATCCAAGTCTTAAGATAATCCCATGCAGAACCTGACGCCAATCGCGATCGCGGCGCTCGGATTGGAACTGGCTCCGGCGGTTGCTTTCGGCTGTGCCACAGAGCGGGTGACGCGCGCTGTGGGGCGCTGGCCCGTAGCTGTGCGCGTGAGTTTTCCGGCATTGCTGGTGGCGCCTTACATGATGGTCTCGCTCTCCCAGCACATGTTCCGCTGGGCGTGGTTCGCGCTCTACGCCCTGTTGCCGGTTACGATTGCATGGCTGCTCCTGCGCGCCGCAGCGGCCGACGCCGAGCAACGCGGCAACTGGCGCGACGCCCTGATTCTGCTGGTGCTCGGGCTCGCCGTGGACTTGCGTTGGTTCGATCATGCGTGGCCCGCGGGTCTTCGGGCCTTGAACGAGTTGCTCTTGGTGGATGCGGGTTTGTATGGATTCCTGGCGATCCGGCAACTCAGCGGGACCGGATTTGATTTCCACTTGAAATGGAGCGACTGGAAAACAGGCCTGCGCGAGCTGGCTCTTTTCACGCCTCCAGTTATCGTGCTGGGATTAGCACTGGGCTTCATCCATCCGCACAGCAACCTGCCGGGAATCGGCAGCGCGCTGCTGCGCTGGGTGGGAATATTTTTCTTTACCGCCGTGCCGGAAGAACTCTTCTTTCGCGCCTGGGTGCAAAACCTATTGGAACGCCGCGTGGGACGGCGCGCAGCGCTGGCGATCGCCTCGATATTGTTCGGCCTGTCGCATTTCAACAAACGCTCCGCCCATTTCAATTGGCGCTACGTGCTGCTGGCCACCATCGCCGGGATTTTCTACGGACGCGCGTGGCGCGAGCGGCGACGCGTGCCGGCATCGACGATTACCCATGCGAGCGTGGATTGGATTTGGGGTTTGTGGTTTTAAGCAATGATCAGTGCCCGGTGGTCAGTGGGCCGCCGACGCCGGATCTCTTCATCAAGGGGACTTACACTGGCCAGTGACCACTTACCACTACTGCGTTGCGTGATAACGCAGATATCCCAGCCCAACCCGCAAATGATGATGCAGCGCGTCCGGCACGCAGATGGCAAAGCAGAGGCCGAGCAGTCCCTGCGCCAGGCCGAGCGCCCAAATATTTTGATAGCGCCGGAACAGCGCACAGGCCACGACGCCCCAGACCAGCGTGGCCGCCGTGAGCACGAGATTGGGCAAGTGTGCCGCGGCGAAGAGCGTACCGGCGAGAGCCACTGCGGCAGAATTACTCGGTAGCAGCCTCAGCAGGCGGTCCATAAAATAATCCTGCAAAAGAAATTGCTGGTAAATCGTCCACACCACATAGCCGGAGATGTGGGCGAAATCGGCTTTGTAGAGCGGATGCAGCGTGCCTGTCTTCGCAGCGGCGAAAATGCTCAGCGCGGCAAGCGCGGTTGCAGCTGGCAAGATCCACAACGACGCCACCAAGCCGCGCCAGCCCAGGCCCAACTCATCGCGATCCTTTCCGCGCGCCAGCACCACCGACAAAGTCAGCGCCAGAACAACCGGCGCGAAAAAGCGTTGCAAATGCTCCGGCGTCCAAATGACTCCCACAACCGCCCCATAGCCGAGAATCAGTTCGATCAAATCGCGGGTGCGGCTGGGATGTTCACTCGACACTAAACCCTACCTCCGGCGTGGCCTCGATCAGGCTGCGTGTATAAGGATGCTGTGGCCGCTCGGTGATTTGCCCCGTCGATCCGATCTCGACGATCTTGCCGCGATACATCACCGCGATGCGCGTCGAAAGATAGCGCACGACCGGCATCGAATGCGAGATAAAAAGATAAGTCAGGCCGAAATCGCGCTGCAGTTGCGCGAGCAGGTTCACGATCTGCGCGCCTACGCTCACGTCGAGCGCCGAGACCGGTTCGTCGGCCACAATGAACTTGGGACGCAGCGCGAGGGCCCGGGCGATGCCGATGCGCTGCCGTTGTCCTCCGCTGAATTCGTGCGGGAAGCGCCGCAAGATCGATTCGTCGAGGCCGACGGCGCCCAGGAGCTCAACAACTCGGGCGCGCCTGCCAGCGTTCGCAATCCTCCCCTTCGCAACACCCGTGAAGGATGAGGTCCCCTCTGCGGTCGCGCTGCCATGAATAATGAGCGGCTCGGCAATAATGTCTTCCACGCGAAAGCGGGGATCGAGCGAGGCGAAGGGATCCTGAAAGATGATCTGCATGTCACGCCGCAAGCGGCGCATTTCGCCGGCATTGGCTATGAGCAGATCGCGGCCTTCAAAGCGGATGCTGCCGGAAGTCGGCTCGATGAGCCGCAGGATTAAACGTCCGAGCGTGCTCTTGCCCGATCCCGATTCGCCGACAAGGCCCAGAGTTTCGCCAGCTTGAATATCGACCGAGACGTCATCGACAGCCCGGACTTCGCTCTTGCGCGAGTTTCCGCCAAGCGCAGATTCGCTTTGTGGAAAACTCTTGGTCAGATTGCGGATTTCAACAAGAGGCATGTTTGTATTCCAGATTCTAGAATATGGAATGAATCTTACTGCGCTGCGATCATAGGCACCGCCGCCAGCGCAGCCAGTAAGCCGACAAATCTCCACCGCGTAAGGCGCTCCTTCAGAAACACCCTGGCCAATAGCACGGTCACAGCAGGATACAGAGACGAGATGACCACCGCTTCATCGAGGCGCCCGGTCTGGCTGGCGCGAACGAACAACATCGTGCCAATCGAGTCGACGCAGCCCGTGAGCACGCCCCAGCGCACCCCGGCGGCGGTGATGTCGCGATAATTCCCGCTCAGCAGCACAATCGCCCCTGTGACCATCAAGCCGCCGGTTCGAGTAAAGGTGGCAATCCAAAGGGCCGAGCCTTCCCCGGCCTGCCGGACGCACAGATAGAATCCGGCGAAGCCGATGCCCGCGGCCACGGCGAGTCCAATCCCTTTCGGAGCGCTGCCGTCTTCGGAACGCGTGATCAGCCAGAGCCCGGCGGCGGCCAGAAAAAATCCGGCCATTGGAATCCTGCCGGGCGCCCCTTCGGTGAAGATGGAAACAAGCGCTGGAATCGCGGCGCCCAGTACAGCAGCAATCGGCGCAGTCACTCCCATTCTTCCCGCGGAGAGCGCGCGATAGAAGATCGCCAGCGACGCTCCCCCGGAGATGCCTCCCGCCAGTACCCAGGCCACACTGCGTCCGGAGGGTAGCGCCGCGTGTGTAACGGTCGCCAGCGTACCCATCAGCAGCAGGCCGCCGAGGTTTACGACCGTGGTGAACAGAAAGGCGTTGGCCCGGCGGGTGGCGTAGCCGCCAACGAAATCGCTGGTGCCCCACGCCAGAACTGCGGCCAGTCCGTAGGTAGCAGTGGCGAATTGCGGCGCCGCAGGCATGAACGAAGAGGGTAACATGCACGAAATGGTTGAGCCCGCTCCCGCTTATAGCCTACAATCGATGTCCGCCATTGCCGTCTCGGATGGTAGACTCCTAAAAGGTTTCGACCGCACAAGCCGTGGTTCAAAGCGAAGTGGTTCAAAGCGCAAACGAGCGGAGAGACTAAGGTTCGAAGAGACAACGTTTGATCGAGCTGGCACCTTCGATTCTTTCGGCAGACTTTGCCCGTCTCGGCGAGCAGGTGCGCGCTGCGGGTGAAGGTGGCGCAAGTGTCGTCCATGTGGATATCATGGATGGGCATTTCGTCCCGAACCTGACGATTGGTCCGCCGGTGGTGAAGTCGCTGCGCAAAGTCACCGACTTGCCGCTGGATTGCCATCTGATGATCGAGAATCCAGACGAGTTCATCCCGGCGTTTGCCGAAACCGGAGCGGACTGGATTTCGGTGCACCAGGAAGCTTGCCGGCATCTGAACCGTACTCTGCATCTCATCAAGAGCCACGATTGTCTGGCTGGAGTGGTAATTAATCCCGCTACGCCGGTGAGCGCGCTTGAGGAAGTGCTTGCGATTGTCGATTATGTGCTGGTGATGTCGGTGAATCCGGGCTTCGGCGGGCAAAAGTTTATTCCGTCTACGCTGCACAAAATGCGGCAATTAGCCGAGATTCGCAGCCACCGGCGACTGACTTACCGCATCGAAGTGGATGGCGGCGTGGCGCTCGACACGGTGGGAGATGTGGTGCGCGCAGGTGCGGAAATTCTGGTGGCGGGCAACGCCGTGTTCGGTAATGGTGATCCAAGAGAGAATGCCGAGGGGCTGCTGAAGGCTGCGACCGAAGCGGCTCTCTTGAAAGTCTAAAGCAAGTTTTATAGGGCGGTTTGAAAGGGCATGGCTTCCAGCCATGCCGCAAGGGTTCCCAAGAATTAGTGGCTTTAGCCGCTGAGGAAACCCCGTATCCTGATTCGAGGTCCTAATGTCACGTCGATTTTCGTTGGTCGCGGTACTGGGCATGTTTCTGATGATCACGGCGGCTTGCACCAATAAGAAGGCCGTCAATCCGCTGGCGAATGTGGGTTCGAAGCAGCCCGACAAAGTATTGTTCGACAAAGCCATGGACGCGATGAAGCACAACCGCTTCGACGTGGCGCGCATGACGCTGCAGACCTTGATCAACACCTATCCCGACTCCGAATTCATCGCGCGCGCCAAGCTCGCCGTCGGCGATTCCTGGTATGCCGAGGGCGGTACCGCGTCGCTGGCGCAGGCCGAGCAGGAGTATCGCGATTTCGAAACCTTCTTTCCTAACATGCCCGAAGCCGCCGAGGCGCAGCTGAAGATCGCCAACATCCAGTATCAGCAAATGGAAAAATCGGACCGCGACTACACCCACGCCAAGCGGGCCGAAGATGAATACCGCAACCTGATCATGCAGTACCCGGATAACCCAAAGCTGGTAAAGGAAGGAAAAGAGCGGCTGCTGGAAGTGCAGGAAGTGCTGGCCGACCGCGAATTCGGCATCGGAAGATTCTACTTCTATAGGCTCTCTTATCCGGCATCGATTGCGCGGCTGAAAACTCTGGTAGAGAAATATCCGCTCTACAGCCGGGCCGATGAGGCGCTGTATCTTCTGGGGCAGAACTACGAAGGGCAGATCGCGCAGATGCGCGCCCGGCCCACCTGCGTCAAGACCAGCCCACAGCGGGGCTGCGTCCCGGAACAGGTGAAGGCCAACATGATCGAGGAACTCACCAAGGAAGCTGCGGGCGCCTACTCCCAGATCATTACGCGCTATCCGGTGATGGACCGCGGGGACGACGCGAAGAAGCGGCTGGCCACACTGCATCAGCCCATCCCGCGGCCCACCAAGGCAGCGGTGGCGCAGAACCGGGCAGAAGAAGAAAGCCGTCGTGAGAGCACTCCGCTGGACCTGGCGTTGAGCCTGGTGAAAAAAGGACCTAACGTTGACCTGGCCGCGAAGGTGGGAGATCCGACTTTGGTCGATCCAACGCCGGTGGCTGCGAATCAAGACGCAGGCGCGACCGCGATGCGTGCCATGGGGATCCCCAGCGGAGAGCATGGCGTGAGTGGGGAGATCGTGAAGGGGGGCGTTCCCGCAGCGAATGAGCCGGCTCCGCGTTCCGATACCACCGCGGACAACAGTCAGCCTTTCGCGCGGCCGAACACAGTCACTGCGCCCGATCCGAACGAACTGAAGCCTTCCGATGTGGCTGGAATGAAGCCCAGCGGACCGCCCGACCCGAACGAGTTGACTCCGGTCGCTGCAGCCCAGAATGCAATAGCCGCCAGTCAGCCCGCGCCGCCGCCCGTACAGGTCAATGAGATTCAGCAAGGGCAGGCAGGCTTGAGCAGTTCGGCCGCTAGTGCGAGTTCCAGCCTGGCCAGCGACAAAGATGTTTCGAGCAGCAAGAAGAAGAAAAAGAAGGGATTGAAGAAGATCATGCCGTTCTAAACGGCGAGCATAAATTCACCTCACGGTCTGCGACTGAATCATCGGCGACTCATAGGTCAGCTCTATATCTTTTTCTATCTGCGTGGCTCGGGCGGGATTTTCCGCCTTGAGCTCTTCGAGTATCGGCTCCAGGAAGCGGCGGTATTTTTGCAGCCCTCGGATGTCGTGCGTCGTAAGTATTCTCTCCACCGCTTGCGCGGTTGCGGGAGTGACCAGCTCGAGTCTGCCCACGAAAACGCGAACCGTCTGCGCCGGAGCGGGATTGATGGTGAGAGGGACGATCGCGTTCAGAAAATCATGCGGCACAACGTAAAATAGCCGGCTTCCCTCCTCAAACCACGATTGCCGCCAGGTCTCGATCATGGCGTGGGCCTCGTCGGGATACAGGCCCTGAGCGGTCAAAATGTCCTGCAGGTCCCGGCCCATCGAATCGAAAGTCGCGGTCAGCTCCGGAGGGTCGAGCGACATTTCGCTCTGGAGCCCGCCACCGATCCGGTAACCGACCTTGTCCCCACGGCGCTCAAATAAAATCACGCTCGAGATTTCTTCCTGAGCAAGATTCTTGATGCGTAGGTTGCCCTCGGGCGTCACGGTTGCTGAGATAGGGACGGAAAATGTGGACACACCGCGATAGAAGAGAAATCTCTCCTGTTGATCACCCGCGGCAGTCTTCACCACCAGAGGTGCGGCTGATGTTTTCCGTGCCGCATAGTACTGGTTCCCTTCATTCTCGCGCGGAAAGCCGGGGGCGAGATTCGGCGATACTGTGACGGAATCCCAGGCGATACTGCCGCCGCCGTGCCGCCGGTAGAGAGCTTCGCGGTCAAGAACCTTCTCGGGATCTGGCTTGACGCGGCTCGCCTGCGGATACCACTCCGTGATCAATCCTTTGGAGAATTTGACCTTCACAGATACTGTCACCTCGTGCGGGGAGTAGAAGTAAAGCACAGGCGTCTCCATACGAACCGTGCCCAGTAGACCGGCCTTGGCTTGAGGACCACTGAAATGATCAACAAAGTGCGGCAGAACGGCAGATCCGTTTAGCGTCGACCATTTCTCGGCCAGGCCGTCCCCGCCCGCGATTGAGGTAAAGGTCCCCCATTCGTGAACCGTGAGATCGAGATCGATGGGCTGATTCTGGGCGCTAAATGTGGCAGACAAGCTGAAGCAAAGCAACGTAAGACCGAAAATGCGGGACCGAATCACCATTGGGAGCATAGTGCCCTCCGCTACGCGGCATCTAGCATAACTCTTTCTTGGACGATGCTAGCAGCCACGGGGTTAGACGCGACAGAGGAATTTCGGTTTCCCCTCCATCATCTTTCTCTTGGCTGGGAGTCTTCCTCTTTGCCCTCAACGCGCGCACTAGATGTTGACCACTGGTAACCAGGTAACCTCCCGTCGGATCATTGACTTACCTTCACGGGCAGGTTACCTTCGCCTTATCTCCCCTCATCAGAGGACTTTCCTTGGCCCGGAAGATACTGCTTGCCGACGACAGCGTGACCGCCCAAAATATGGGGCGCAAGATCCTCGCAGACGCGGGGTATGAAGTGATTGCTGTCAACAACGGTTCCGCCGCTCTGAAGAAGATCGCGGAACTCAAGCCCGACCTGGTCATCCTCGACGTTTACATGCCCGGCTACAGCGGGCTGGAAGTGTGCCAGCGCCTCAAAGAATCGCAGGAAACAGCGCGGATTCCCGTATTGCTGAGCGTCGGCAAACTGGAGCCGTTCAAACCGGAAGAAGCGCAACGCGTGCGCGCCGATGGTTTCATCGTCAAGCCGTTCGAAGCCAGCGAGTTGCTCAGCGCCCTGTCCAAACTGGAAGACAAAGTGGTGCCTCGGGCCGAACCCTCCAAGCCGGGGCGCTTTGCCCGTGCCATGGCGGCGGCAGAAGAAGCCGACCGTGGCAGCCAGATCATCCCCTCAAACGACGAGAATGGATGGAAGAGCAGGATTGGGTTTCCCAAGGAGAAGACGGAACCCGAAACGAAAGTTGCCGACGAATCTCCTATCTACAACCCCGTCAACCGGGACCTCCGCACGATCGTGGAAAAACCGGCCGCTGCAAAAGAAGCGCCGCGGCAACCCGCCGCAGAAGCGCCGGAACCCAGCCTGGACGTGGCCGCGATGGTGCCGCCCAGTTTGCCCAATGACGTGACGCCGGAAGAAGTTGCCGCAATCGCGGCTGCGGTAGCGCAAATGCAAGTCGCAGCCGCTGCCAGCCATGAGGTCGAAAGCCAGCTTTCTGAAATCGAGATTTCTGCAGCCCAGCCGGCTGGAACCCAGGGAACCGAACCGAAGAATACTGCGACTTCCGAGCCGTCTCCGAGTCCCGTTGAAACCAACCTTGAGCCACAAGCCGAGATTCGGGACGCCTCCGCGCCGCCGGCGCAAGTGGAAACGCACGCCGACGTTTTCGTTCCGGCAGCGGAAACCACACCCGCGACATTTGCCGAGCAGGAACGCGACCTACCCGTGACCATAGGGGCCACGGCTGAATCTGTAGCCTCAGCGAACGCTGGCTCACCGTGCTGGACGGCAGTGTCAGTAGGCCTCGATGGCGACGAGGCCGCAATCTCACTCGAGCGGGAGATGCAAAACGCCTACGCAGCGTTTCCGGCGGCAGAGCCAGAACCTGCCGGATTTGCAACCGCCCCGGAGGCGCAGGTCACACCCGCCGAGAATTCTTCCGCACAGGCCGAAGCAAGCGCGGAAGTTCCGGCGCCAATCTCGGATCCGGAACCTAAACCTGTTCCGGAACCTGAGCCCGTGATTCACGCCGAGGCGTCCGATTCCGTCCCTGTGGCCATCGCACAATCGGAGTCTTCAGTTCCAGCCCCATCTTTCGTAGACGAGGCGCCAGCCGCTTTTGTTGAGCCGACGAACACATCCGGCGAACTGTCTGGGAACATGGTTTCACAGCCCATGGCAGCAGTTGTGCCAACGCGGGTGGATGCCGAGGTAGCTCCCGCGGCTGAACTCGCGGCGCCACATCAAGAACCGGCGCCGCTCGCTGACTCCGTGAGCCCCGCGGCGCAGATAGAAATCACTGATCCGACTGAATTCACATCGCAGGCAACGCAGCCAGCGATGGAGGCTGAACCTGCCGTTGCGGAGGCAGCCACGGCGGAAACATCGACCGTCACCGTTGCCCCAATCGGCAGCGATGAGGGGCCATTACCAGAACCCAAACTGGATCCCGAAACCGTGAAGAGCACGGCGGCAGCCTGGGCCAGCTGGCGTCAAATCCGAGACTCGGGAGATTCAAGACCTGCCACACCTCAAGCCGATACGCCAAGCGCGTTCGAGGTACCCGCCTCTGCTCCCGCGGACGCCGCTGCCATGGCCGTGGCCGCTGGCGCCGAGCAGAGCTTGCAGGAAGCTTCACTCGCTCCTGACGACAAACGAGCCGACGTCGCCAGCATCGTCGACAGCGTCCTGGCCGACCTCCGTCCCAAGCTGATGGCGGAGATTTCCCGCAAGATGGCGGAGAAGAAGTAACCCACTCCCGCGCGGTTGCGCCCCACAATCAACTTGAGTACCATGCGAGACAAAGGTCCGGAGACTAGGGCCTCGCGCCACAATGGACCAGACTATCTCGCATTACCGCATCCAGGGAAAGCTGGGTGAGGGCGGCATGGGCGTGGTGTATAAAGCCGAGGACATTCGTCTGGGCCGTCTGGTCGCTCTGAAGTTCCTTCCGGAAAGTACCTCCGTCGAGCCGCGAGCACTGGAGCGATTTAAACGCGAGGCCCGCACCGCCTCGGCCCTCGATCATCCCAACATCTGCACCATCTACGAGATCGACGAAGATCAGGGGCGTCCCTTCATCGCCATGCAACTGCTCGAAGGGCAAACCCTGCGCGAGCGAATCGGCGACCAACCCGTTCCCCTGACCACTCTGCTGGACTGGGGATTGCAGATCACGGACGCATTGCAGGCGGCGCATGCCAAGAGCATCATGCACCGCGACATCAAGCCGGCAAACATTTTCATCACCGAGCGCGGCCAGGTGAAGATTCTCGACTTCGGTCTCGCCAAACTCACGGCTCCGGATTTGTCCAGTACAAACGATCCCACGATGTCGATGAGCGGTCCGCTCACGCATACCGGCGCGGCCATCGGCACCCTGGCCTATATGTCCCCGGAGCAGGCCCGCGGTGAACCGCTCGACGTACGCACCGATCTTTTTTCCTTCGGCGTTCTGCTCTACGAAATGGCCACCGGCAAGCAAGCTTTCTCCGGACCCACGTGGGCGGTGACCGTGCACGCCATTCTGGGCCAGGCGCCGCTTTCGCTGAACGAGTCGATGCCCGGCCTTCCCCACCGTTTGCAGGAGATCATCGACAAAGCGCTGATCAAGAATCGAGATTTGCGCTACCAGACCGCGGCCGAGATTCATGCCGACTTGCAAAAGTTGAAGCGGGATTTCGAAACCGGAAAGAAAATGAAGTCGGCCGGTGTGGCAGCGACGTGGTCTCCACACAGAAAGCGGCGACTGGCGCTTGCGGCTGCGCTGGTGCTGCTCATCGCTGCCGCGGGTTTGTGGGGGCCGCGAGCCCTGCGCCGCTTTGCCGCCTCTGGCGCCGGAGCTGCCATGCAGCCGGCTTTGCTGGTCCCGGAGCGCAAGAGCATTGCCGTTCTTCCGATTGCGGCAATCGCCGGCGATCCCAAGCTGACCGCGTTCGGCAAAGGCTTGCTCGAAGATGTCGCTGCCAAGCTCTCGCAACTCAGCGCCAATCACGATCTCGAAGTCGTCCCGGCTCGGACTCTCGAAGACAAGAACGTCGCCACTCTGGCCGACGCGCGAAAAGAACTGGGCGTCAATCTGGGCCTGACCTTGGTTCTGGAGCAGGCGAACGAACTGGTCCGTGTGGCCTACAGCTTGACGGACGCGAAAAGTGGCAAGAATCTTGCCGGCGCTTCCATCACCGCTCCGGTGTCGGATTTGTTCACCATTGAAGATCAGGTCGCGAACGGCGTGGCCTCGGCCCTGCAGATTTCGCTGCGCAGCGAAGAGAAGCAAGCCCTGGGCGCGCACTCCACGAACCAGCCCGAGGCCTATCAATACTTCGTGCAGGGACGCGGCTACTTACAGGAACCGTCCAAACCGGAGAATCTGACCAGCGCCGAAATCCTCTTCAAGCAGGCGCTCAAGATCGATCCCAACTACGGTCAGGCGGAAGCGGCTTTGGGTGAGACCTACTGGTTCAAGTATGAATTCGGCAAGCAGAAGCAGTGGGTTGCTCCCGCTCAGCAGGCCTGCACCAGAGCCGTCGAATTGGCCAACTCCGGCGCCGAAGGCCACACCTGCCTGGGTCTGCTTTTCGACGGAACCGGACAATACGAGAAAGCAGCGGATCAGTTTCAGAAGGCCATCCAACTGGAACCGACCAGCGATCGCGCATACGCCAATCTCGCCAAGGCCTACCGCCAGCTCAACCAGCTCGATAAAGCGGAGGACGTTTACCAGCGCGCCATCAGCCTGCGGCCGCAGTACTGGCTGGGCTACACTCAACTCGGCAACTTTTATGTGCGGCAGGCGGAGTACGAAAAGGCTGCCGCCATGTACCGCCGCTCCACTGAACTCGCTCCCGACAGCTATCTCGGTTTCAACAATCTCGGAGCGGCATTGCTCTACGCCGGCAAGGATCAGGAAGCGGCGCTCGCCTTCGAGAAATCGATTGCCATCCGCCCCAATCGCGATGCCTACAACAACGTGGCCGTGGCCCTGTTCCGCCTGCGGCGTTTTCAGGATTCCGTCAGCAACTTCAAGGAAGCGCTCAAACTCGACGACAACGATTATCAAACCTGGGGCAATATGGCCGATTCCTCCTACTATGGCGGCGATACCACCTCGGCGGCGAACTTCTATCGCAAGGCGATCACCATGGCCGAGCAGCAGCTCAAGGTGAATCCTCGCGATCCCGGCGTGCTCGCCGATCTCGCCAGCTATCATTCCATGCTCGGCGACCGCGACCAGGCCCTCAGCTATCTCGACCGTTCCCTTGCACTCGGGCAAAATGACAAGGAGTTGCTTTTAAATGCCGCCGTGGTGTACAACCAGTTGCACGAAACGGGGCCGGCGTTGGAGTGGCTGGGTAAGGCTCTGGCGGCAGGCTATTCCCGCTCGGTGGTTGCCACGGGCGCTCCCTTCGACAACCTCCACGATAACCCGCAATACCAGGCCCTGATGCGGAACAAATAAGCTGCGGAAGAAATAACGGCTTCATCAAAATTAGGACGAAAATTAGGACGAGGAGCGTATCGAAATGCCAACCCTACAAGTGGATGTCACCGATTTGGCTGTTTACCCCGAGGGCAGCGAACTCACCTTTGGCTGCACCTTTGAGTGGGTCAATCCCACCAGCAACGTTGTAACCCTATCCTGCTGCCAGTCGTTTTGTACCCAAGCCAGCTACACAGTTCCCGCTGCCAGCGGAGGAACCCCCGGCACCACATCGGCAACGTTGCTAGACACTCCTGAATTCAATTTTGGGGATTCGGGATTCACGGCGCCAGGAATGCCTCACATCGTTGTGGGAGGCGGCGGTATTCCCGGGAATGCGCGCGGTAGAGAGCGAGAAGTAGCCTAGGTTGCTTTCGCCTGAAGCTCAAGAGATGGACAACCGCTCGACCTTCCGCCGCGCTCCCACCGGGATCGTGGCATCGGGGATGGTGTGCTCCGTGCACATTCCATCCCCGTTTGACCCTTCTTTTCCCGCACCTGTAATATCAAACATCACCAGTATTTTCTGACTCAACCACATAAGCCACGAAGAGCAAGCCTTACCCTGTGCCCCTCCGTGTCCCCTGTGGTAAAGGTTCTTGCTGACTGCTAAGTGCTAATTGCTGATTGCTGATTTTCCCCATGCCGCACGAACTGCCAAAATCCTACGAGCCGGGCGCGATTGAAACCCGCTGGGCCGAGTATTGGATCAAAGAAAAACTCTTCTCCGTCCCCACGCCGCCCGAAGGTGAAACACGCCCTGTCTTCACTCTGCTGCTGCCGCCGCCGAACGTCACCGGTCGCCTGCACATGGGCCACATGCTCAACCAGACGCAGATGGACATCATCGTGCGCTGGCATCGCATGCGCGGCTTCATCACCCTTTGGCTACCGGGCACGGACCATGCTTCCATCGCCACGCAGATGATGGTGGAACGCGAACTGACCAAAGAAGGCAAGAAGCGCCGCGAACTGGGACGCGAGAAATTCATCGAGCGCGTCTGGGAGTGGAAGAAGCTCTACGGCGGCGCCATCCTCGATCAGATGAAGCGCCTCGGCGCGTCCGTCGANNTGGGACCGCGAGTACTTCACCATGGACGAGAATCTCTCGCACGCCGTCCGCGAAGTCTTCGTCCGCCTGTATGAAGAAGGCCTGATCTATCGTGGCAAGTACATCGTCAACTGGTGCCCGCGCTGCGAGACCGCGATCTCCGATCTCGAAGTGAAGCACGAAGACGTTGCTGGAAAGTTATGGGAGATTCGTTATCCCGTTGTAGGAACTGACGAATTCATTACAGTGGCGACCACACGCCCGGAGACGATGCTGGGCGATACCGCAATCGCCGTAAATGCGAAGGACGAACGCTACACGCATCTCCACGGCCAGCGTGTTCTGCTGCCGCTGATGAAGCGGGAGATCCCGATCATCACCGACGAACTGGCACAGCCCGAGTTCGGCACCGGGGCGGTAAAGGTGACCCCGGCGCATGATCCCAACGATTTCGAGGCCGGGAAACGGCACAATCTTTCACAGATTGACGTGATGGACGAACACGCTCACATGAATCAGAACGCGGGCGCGTACGCGGGACTTGACCGCTACGAGGCGCGCAGGCTCGTGCTCGTGGATTTACAGCAGCAGGGATTCCTGGTGGGTGAGAAAGATTACATTCTTGGTCTGGGCAGGTGCGAGCGCTGCGGGACGGTGGTTGAGCCGCGGCTTTCTCCGCAGTGGTTCGTCAAGATCAAGCCGCTGGCGGAGCATGCCATCCAGGTCGTGGAAAATGGCGAGATCACCATCGCTCCGGAAAACTTCAAGCAGATGTACCTGAACTGGATGCGTAACATTCACGATTGGTGTATTTCACGCCAATTGTGGTGGGGACACCGCATTCCCGCGTGGCATTGCCAGAATTGCCACGAGGTGATTGTGGCCCGGGAAGATCCGTCGCAGTGCAGTTGCGGCGGCAAACTGGAGCAGGACCCGGATGTGCTCGACACCTGGTTCTCTTCGGGATTTTTGCCTTTTACCGCGCTGGGCTGGCCGGAGAAGACTCGCGACCAGGAAGTCTTCTATCCCTCAACGCTTCTGGTCACGGCCTACGAAATCCTGTTCTTGTGGGTTTCAAGAATGATCATGACCGGCTGCTACTTCATGAAGGATCACCAGCAGGATCCGGCGATCAAGAAGGCGAGCGGCTGGGCCGACAAGAAAGACGACAGCGTGCCCTTCCGCCAGGTTTATATCCACGCGCTAGTACGCGACGCCGACCGCCAGAAGATGTCGAAGACCAAGGGGAACGTGATCGATCCGCTGGACATCATCGAGCGTTTCGGCACCGATGCAACTCGCTTCACTCTGGCCGCCATGGCCGCCCCCGGCACCGACATCGCCTTCAGCGAGAGCCGCACCGACGGCTATCGCGCCTTCGCCAACAAAATCTGGAACGCCGCCCGCTTCATGTTCATGAATGTGGACAGAATTAAACCGCAGCGGCTGCCTATAACAGGAGAGACCAGGGTCACTCTCCATGGGTTTCCTGGTCAGCCCCTGGAAGACCGGTGGATATTTTCGCTATTCAATCGCGTTGTGAAGGACGTCAACCAGGCGCTTGGCGCATATCGTTTTCACGAAGCCGCGAACCGTATTTACGACTTCTTCTGGGGATCCTTTTGTGACTGGTATCTGGAATTGATCAAGGCGCGCCTAAATTTCGAAGAGGGCGCGGAAAAGAGTGATGCGGAGGCGGCGTGCCAGAACCTAGTCATGCTGTTCGATGCCTCGCTGCGGTTGTTGCACCCCTTTATGCCATTTATTACGGAGGAAATCTGGCACGCAATGTACGAAGGAGATCCGCCACTTAAGTCCATTGCGCTGACTGCGTATCCTGACTTTGATGACACGAAGGTAGACCTTGACGCGGAATACCAAATGGCAATCCTCCAAGACCTGATCGTGAACGTGCGCAACGTTCGCGCGGAATTGAAAGTCGAACCGAAAGTGAAGGTGCCCGTCGAAGTCTTCGCGCACGAGCCCGCGATCCGCGCCATGATCGAACAGAATCGCGGCGCAGTCGAGCGCCTCGCGAATGTGGAGAAGATCGCGTTCGTGGACAACTCACTCGCGAAACAAGCCGGCGTCCGCAGCACCGCCCGCTTTGATGTTCACGTGGTCTACGAAAGAAAGATCGACGTCGCCGCCGAGCGCGAGCGCCTGCAAAAAGAACTCGAGAAACTTGAAAAAGAGTTCGCCAACAATCAGCGGCAGCTAAGCAATGAACAATTTCTGGCAAAAGCGCCGGAGAAAGTAGTCGAAGGTCTGCGCCGCCGCGCGCAGGAACTGATCGGCCTGCTCGATAAGATAAGACGTCAACTGGATGGATTGGACGGCACAGGTGCAAATGTCTAAAACTGGCAACCGGCAACTGGCAACTGGCAACTGCCATGGACTTTAACTCCCGACGCATCACCGCCATCCTGGAGAACGCGCTGCTCGAAGACCGGGCTACGCGCGATGCGACCAGCTACGCCTGCATCGACCCCAACCAGCGCGCGTCAGCCACTATCCTCGCCAAGCAGGATTGCATTCTCGCCGGCATCGGCTGCGTGGGCCGCATTCTCGATGTTTACGCCGCGCTCGATGGCGCAGTGACTTCGCACTACGAAGTCACCACGCATCCCGAGATTTTCGACGGCGTGCGCCTGCACAAGGGCCAGTCGGTTGCGGTGATTCAACACAACGCCCGCGTAATTCTGTCGTGTGAACGTGTGATCCTGAACTTCCTGCAGCGCATGAGCGGTATCGCGACGCTCACCCGCAAGTTCGTGGAAGCCGTCTCCGGCACCAAGGCGCGCATCCTCGATACGCGCAAAACCGCGCCTGGCCTGCGCGTGATCGACAAATACGCCGTGCGCTGCGGCGGCGGACAGAATCATCGCCTCGACCTCTCCGACGGAGTTCTCATCAAGAACAACCACATCGCGCTCGCCGGCGGAATCGTCCCCGTTCTGGAACGCGCGGTGCACAACCGCCGCGGGTCGCAGCCCATCGAAGTGGAAGTTCGCTCGCTGGACGAACTGGAAGAGGCCCTCGCCCACGGTGCCGAAGCCATCCTGCTCGATAACATGCCTCCCGAGGAAGTGCGCCGCGCGGTGGAGCGCTGTTCGAAGCTGGAACGCCGCGTTCCGCTCGAGTGCTCCGGCGGCATTCGCCTGGAAAATGTTCGCGCCTATGCCGAAACCGGTGTGGACTTCATTTCCGTCGGCCTGCTCACTCACTCCCCGCAAGCGGCAGATATGAGTCTCCGGGTGGTCTCGGTTTAGAGTTTCAGAGCCGGCTCAATCCTTAGTCTCTTCTGCAAATCTCTTCCGTGCAACCAGTGCCGCGATTGTGCTTTTCTCCCCACTCCCGCATAATTCCGGCATCAGGAAGATTGCGACAATTCGCAGCAGCCGTCTTTCGCGAGCCATGGCGCCCGCAACCCACGAACAAGCCACCGGTGTTCGTCTGGGCCGCATCGTGCGCTTGTTAATGGAACACGCGACCGTCGTAGTCAGCGGCACCAAGATCGCGCAGGAAATCTCCTCGAGCCGTTCCGAAGTCTGGCGCCTGATTCAGCAGCTGCGCGGTCTTGGCGTCGACGTTGCCGGACATCCAGCGACCGGCTATCAGCTCATGTCAGTTCCCGATCTTCTGCTGCCTGAGATCCTCGATCCACTAATACGCGGCACCATCTTCGACGCGCAGCTTCATCACTTCTACAAGATCGGCTCCACCAATACCGCAGCCATGGCTGCGGCAGCGGAGGGCTTGCCCGAGGGCGCCGTTTTTCTTGCCGAAGAGCAGACCGCCGGCCGCGGTCGCGGAGCCAACTCCTGGCAATCCGCGCGCTCCGTGGGGATTTACTGCTCCGTCGTGTTGCGCCCTCCACTGTCACCCTCCCAAGTGCTGGTGCTCGCGCTCGCAGCCGGCCTGGCCGTGCGCGCGGCCATCGAGCAGGTCAACGCCAGCGTCACTCCTGACCTGAAATGGCCGAACGATGTGTTGATCGCGGGCAAGAAAGTGTGCGGTATTCTCACCGAGATGAACGCGGAAGCCACTCGCGTGCGTTACATCGTGATCGGAATCGGAATCAATGTGAACCAGACGGATTTTCCCAAGGAACTGGAAGTCGACGCGACTTCGCTGCGCATGACGACGGGCAGCGAATGGTCGCGAGTAGAACTGGCTGCGGCTTTGCTAAAATTACTCGACCGGGAATATCGTTCGCTGGTCGAACAGCCCGGCGCGCAGCAATCGATTCTGCAGCGCTTCGCCAAGCAGTCCTCGTGGGTGCAAAGCAAGCAGATTCGCGTCGAAGAAAATGGTTCCAGAATCGAAGGAACGACGGAAGGGCTTGATGAACGCGGCTTCCTGCAGATACGGACCGCGCAGGGACTACGCACGATTTTAAGCGGAACGGTGAGAGAGAAGTGAATCAGCGATCAGCAATCAGCAATTAGCAATTAGCCAGTACGGAGCAGAATAGCTGAGTGCTGAATGCTGAGTGCTACTCCGGACAACCATGCTTTTTGTTCTCGATGTCGGCAACACAAACACGGTGCTCGGAGTCTTCGCCCGGGTTGCAAAATCGCATCTCGATGGAGACGCCAATAGCAACGACACTCCGCGCTACGAGCGCCTTGTGGCCAATTGGCGCGTCGCCACCCGGCAAAGCAGCACCGTCGATGAGTACGGCGTGCTGTTCCGCAATCTGTTTTCGATGGCCAGCCTGGAAGCCTCGAGGATTCACGGCATCGTGATCTCATCGGTCGTGCCGCCGCTTGATCCCGTGCTGCGGCAGGTGTGCGAGCGCTACTTCAATTGCAAGCCGCTCTTGATCGAGCCGGGGGTGAAGACCGGCATGCCCGTGAATTACGATAATCCCGCGGAAGTGGGCGCGGACCGCATCGTGAACGCCGTCGCGGCCTTCGAAAAGTATGGCGGTCCCTGCATAATTGTGGACTTCGGCACCGCCACCACATTCGATTGCGTTTCCGCCAAAGGCGAATATCTCGGCGGAGTAATTTGCCCCGGCATCGGCATTTCCGCCGACGCTCTTTTTCAGCGTACCGCTCGCCTGCCGCGCGTCGAGATCCGCAAGCCCGCGCGCGTGATCGGCACCAATACCGTGGGCAGCCTGCAGTCCGGCCTCTACTACGGCTATCTTGGCCTGGTCGATGGAATTCTCGAACTCCTGCTCGCAGAACTGGGCCAGGAGTCTACGGTGCTCGCCACCGGCGGCCTGGGCCCGATGATCGGCACCGGATCGAAGTACATCAAGCATGTGGATGATTTTCTAACCCTCGAGGGCCTGCGCATCATCTGGGAGCGCAACGCAGCGGCGCGGCCGGGACTCGCAGCCAAGGCCTCACCGGCCTCTTCCAAAGCTTCGCCCGGAACCAAAACCAGCGGCGCCCAACGCGCCACTCCGCGTTCCCCCCGCTGACCCGCCGTGGAGGATCAATTCAATTATTTCAACTACTTCACGGAAATCGAGGAGCAGTACCTGCGCCGTCGCGACGGCGGATTGCTGCTCACCACGCTCGACTGGGCCCTGATCGAAACCTGGAAGGATGCGGGCATTCCTCTCGAAGCGGCGCTACGCGGCATTGATGCCGCTTTCGACCGCTACGCGCAGCGTCCCTCGAAAACCAAGAAGGTGAACAGCCTCGCCTATTGTTCACAGGAAGTCCTCGCCGCCGCGGAAGATATGAAAGAAGCCGCAGTCGGCGCCGCTGCCGATCAACCGGCCGCGCGCAAATCGACTGCTGGGCAAGGTTTCGAGCCAGACACGATCGCCGCTTTCCTGCGCCGTAACGCCGATCTTCTGGACGCCGCGAAACTGCCGCGCGCTACGGGAATTTCCGTTCATGCCGTCGCTGCCGAATCGGCGGCCACGCTGCGAAAGCTGGCACAGGAAACCGAAACCGCGAAGCCAGTATCGAGACTTGAAGACTTGGAGCGCCACCTCACCGTGCTGGAGGAAAAGCTTTTCGCCGCCCTGCTCGCCGCCACGCCAGATGAAGAAATCGTGACCGTGCGCGCCCAGGCTGATCACGAGTTGGCGCCCTACCGCCGCAAAATGGCGGCGGCGCAGATCGACCAACTGCAAAAACAATATATCCACAAGCGGCTTCTGGAGAAATACGCCCTGCCGCGTCTCAGCTTGTTCTACCTGTGACCCATGATCGATGATTACGGCGATTCCGCGGTTGTCTGGATCACGGTCGGGAAGGGCACGACTTCCAGAGGCTGCGGAAAAACTCAATTCGTGGCGGCTTTGAAAGGGCGCGACTTTCAGTCGCGCCGCAAAAGCCCAATAAAATCAACAGCGGCTTCAGCCGCCGGATCGAATATTCCATCCGCGAACGACTCTTTCCGCAGCCTCTTCCAGTCGTGCCATCAGGCAGGGAAACGAGTGTGTCTTCAGCCCCTGAGGATAATCGTTTTATGCATTGCGTGAGCCCGCTCTATCGAGGACGCATGACCCGCATGAGCCAATGACCCATTCCTTCGATGCACTCATTCTCGGCGGCGGCGCGGCGGCCCTGATGTGCGCCATCGAAGCCGGTAAGCGCGGCCGCCGTGTCGCCGTGCTCGAACATGCGGACCGCCTGGGCAAGAAAATTCTCATCTCCGGCGGTGGACGCTGCAACTTCACCAACCTTCACTGCCAGCCGGAAAACTTTCTTTCCTCGAATCTTCACTTCGCCAAGTCCGCCCTGGCCCGCTACACGCCCGCCGATTTCATCGCGCTGGTCGAAAAGCACGGTATCCCCTATCACGAAAAAACTCTGGGGCAACTGTTCTGCGACCGCTCCGCCCGCGACATTCTCGCAATGCTCGAAACCGAATGCAGGAATGCCGGAGTAACTATCTTTCTGAACACGAAAATTCTCCACGTCGCCAATACAACGGACTTCATCGTGCGCTCTGCGAATGAGGAGTTCAGAGCGCCCGCGCTCGTGGTCGCCACCGGCGGCCTTTCCATTCCAAAGATTGGAGCAACATCATTTGGATACGACCTGGCGCGGCAATTCAACATCGCCATTCGCGATCCCTGGCCCGCACTCGTACCCCTCACCCTGAGCCCGGAGGATTGTTCCCGCCTTTGCGATCTGGCGGGCGTTTCCACCGAAGTGATTGCCTCGGTGGTCACCCCAGATGCCGCGCAGCAGTTCCGCGAAAAGATGCTGATCACTCATCGCGGTCTGAGCGGCCCTGCGATCCTGCAGATTTCGTCCTACTGGAAAAACCCGCAAGCGATCCTGATCGATCTCGCACCCGGGCGCGAAGTCACCGCTGCCTTTCGCGATCCCAATCTACCGAGGAACCTGAGCGCACTCCGCACCGAGCTGCGAAAGTTTCTGCCGCACCGTCTCTCCGACCGCTGGCTGGATCTTAACCCACCCGCTGAGTGGACGAATCCAGCCTTCGCTGCCCTGGAAAAGAAAATCCACGCCTGGACAATCTCACCGGCGGGAACGGAAGGCTTCGAGAAAGCCGAAGTAACCGCGGGCGGCGTCGACACCAGCGAGCTCTCCGCCAAAACCATGGAGAGCCGCAAAGTCCCCGGTCTGTTCTTCATCGGCGAAGTCGTAGACGTAACCGGCCATCTCGGCGGCTTCAATTTTCAGTGGGCCTGGGCCTCCGGCGCGGCTGCGGGACGAGCGCTATAACGTTCGCTGTTCCTATGCCGTAGAATGAACTCTTGCTCCTAAACATTGAAAAGCTGATCTACGGCGGCGACGGACTCGCTCGTCTGCCCGCCGAATCGTCGAGTAATGACTCGCCCGGTAACAAAGACCGCGGACGCGGCAAGGCCGTATTCGTTCCCTTCGTTCTTGCCGGAGAGAAAATCGAAGCCGCCCTCACCGAAGAGAAGCCCGGCTTCGCGCGCGCTCAAGCCAGCGAAATTCTCGAGCCTTCGCCGCACCGCACACAACCGCCCTGTCCGCACTTCAGTCGCTGTGGAGGATGCCATTACCAGCACGCCGGCTACGACCATCAACTCGAGATCAAGAAGGAAATCCTGCGCGAAAACCTGCGCCGGATCGCGAAGATCGAACTCGATTGCGCAATCGAGGTGCATCCTTCGCCGCCCTGGAACTATCGCAATCGTTCACGCCTTCAGGTGCGGACGCACCCGGAATTCGCGGCAGGATATTTCAAATTTGCATCGCACGAATTGCTGCCCGTTGAAGACTGCCCCATCAGCTCGCCCCTAGTCAACCGCGGCATTGCCGCGCTATGGCGATCCGGACGATCAGGCAAGGCTGTGGAAGGCGTGCGCGAGGTCGAGTTCTTCGCCAACGCAGACGACACACGAATGCTCATCGAGTTCCTCTGCGCTCCCGAGGCTCGCCGCGCCGCCGTGCGCGCCTGGGCCGAAGAATTGTGCGCCGCCATGCCGGAAATTGCTGGAGTGGTAGCCTTCCGCGAGCCGCAGAAGGGCGTGCAGGTGCCCCTGGTCACGGTCGGCGCTTCGGAGCTGACCTATCAGACCAAGACGGCGGCCTATCGCATCAGCGCCGGTTCCTTCTTTCAGACCAATCGTTTTCTCATCGATGAACTGGTCAACATCGTCACTGCGGACCGCTCCGGCGAACTGGCGTTCGATCTCTACGCCGGTGTGGGACTGTTTTCCACAGCCTTGGCCTGTAACTTTCGTCACATCGATTCGGTTGAATCGTCACAGACAGCCGTCAACGATCTTCAATACAATCTGCATTCAAGTGGCAAGGCTGTGCATTCCGCGACCGAGCAATATCTGGCCGAACTCGGAGATGCGGGGCGTGTCGGGCACAGTGCAGCAGTCCTCCCCCAGCTACTGCGTAAGCCCGACCTGGCCGTAGTGGACCCGCCCCGTGGCGGATTGGAAGAGCGCGTGGCGCGTTTGCTGGCGAGTGCGGGCGCGCCCCGCGTGACTTATGTGTCGTGCGATCCGGCGACCCTGGCCCGCGATCTCGTGCCGCTGCAGGCGGCAGGCTATCGCGTCGAGCAGGTGCATCTGGTCGATTTGTTCCCCCAAACCTACCACCTCGAGAGCGTCGTCCAGTTGGTGCGGTAACACATGAATACGCTGTGGAAAAAGCGAAAAGCCAGACCCATAGCTTTGGAAAACCGGCTTTGAACTGAAAACCGTAGCTTTTGAAAGGGCGCGGCTTCAGCCGCACCGTAAGCTCTCTACAAATCAACAGCGGCTTTACGGGCTGCTGAAAAACTCGCTCACGCCCTTGATTTTGGGTGGCGCAGCGGTTCACCGCTGCGATGAGCGGGCGCTTATAAGAACCGGCTTTAGCCGCCGAGTGGGCATTCGGTCTGCATCGGCCCACCTACCGATCCATGCCGACTTTGCCCCCAATCAACGAGCCTCCCAATCCACCACCCCCCACTGAATTCCAACTGAAGTCCCCGCGGCAACCCATGCTCTGGGCCGCACTGGCCTACTCCGCGGGAATCATTGCGGGCACCTACGCAACCCGTCCTCCGTCGTGGTGGGTAGCGGCAGGCGTGGCATTTCTCGCCGCCGGCCTGTACTTCCTCCGCAAACGCAAATGGCTCGGCGCAAGCTTGGCACTAGGCGCCTTCTTCCTGGCCGGCGCACTTCACATCCAGCTGCGAGGCTCTACCACTCCTCCCATCGATGCCAGCCTCCAGCCCCTTGCCTACGGCGACGCAGTCGAGACGACCGCGCGCGTCACCCGGGAAGGCCGGTTGCGTGAAGAAAGTCCCGGCGAACTCAGCCAAAGCCTCGACGTCGAAACCGAAGAAATCGTCCCCAAAGACGCCGCGCCCATACACGTCCATTCCGGCGTGCGGCTCCGGCTCTACAGCGCCCGCGCGACCGAGTCAACTTCTTCGCTCACCGGCGCTCCAGCCTCATCCCCAATGCGCATCTTCCGCTATGGCGAGCGCATCCGCCTTCCGCTCAAGCTGAAGCTGCCGCGCAACTTCCGCAATCCCGGAGCCTTCGACTATCAAGCCTACCTGTCCTCGAACGGCATCGCGGCGCTGGCATCCGCTAAAGTCGAAGACGTTGAACTACTCCCCGGCTTCTCCGGCAACCGCGTCGAACTCTGGCGCACCCGCACCCACTCCAGCATCGTCGCCAAAATCCGCGCTCTTTGGCCCCCGCCTCAAGCCGCACTCATTGACGCCATGGTCATCGGCGAAGAAGCCTTCATCGACCGCGATACGCGAGTCGATTTCCAGCGCTCCGGCACTTACCACATCCTCGTGGTTTCCGGAATGAACGTCACCATCCTGGCCTTCGTCGCCTTCTGGACCCTGCGCCGCCTGCGCCTCGGCGAATTTCCCGCGACCCTGCTGACCATCCTCTTCTGCGTTGCCTACGCCTTTCTCACCGAAGTCGGAGCGCCCGTGTGGCGTGCCACGCTGATGTGCGCCATCTATCTCACCACGCGACTGCTCTACCGCGACCGCGCCGTGGTCAACGCGCTGGGCGCAGCCGCCCTCGGCCTGCTCGTATTCGATCCTCGCCAGCTTCTCACCGCCAGCTTTCAGATGACCTTCCTTTGTGTCCTCATCGTCGCCGCCATCGGCCTGCCTCTCGTCGAGCGCACCTCGGGCCTCTATCGTCAAGCCTTGGCACACTGGGACACTGATGATTACGGCCCATCACTCCCTCCGCAGGTCGCACAGTTCCGCCTGGATCTGCGCCTAATCGCAGACCGCCTCTCCCGTTTTATCGGAAAGCCTTGGTCATTGCGCCTGGTTCGCGGCATCACCGTCGTTTGCCTGCGCACCTTCGAGCTGCTGCTGGTATCGGCGGTCATGCAGATGGGGCTGGCTCTGCCCATGGCGTATTACTTTCATCGCGCCACTACCATCGGCCTTCCCGCCAACGTGGCCGTGGTTCCGCTCACTCAGCTCCTCATGCCCGCCGCCGTGCTCACCATCATCTTGGGATACATGTCCGCTCTGCTAGCGAAGCTTCCCGCGCTCCTAACCGCCTTCGCCCTGCAAGCCATCACCGGGACGGTGCACGGCCTGGGAGGTCTGCGCCTAGCCGATCTTCGCGTAGCTACGCCGTCCGTGCTGATGATGGCATCTGCCACCGCCGCGCTGATTCTCGCCATGATCTTCGCCCGCCGTCGCGCCCTGCTCGCGCTCTCCGGCCTTGTCGCTTTGCTGCTGGCATCCCTGGCGCTCGCCTTCATTCCTCCGAAACCGCAAACGCGCCCAGGTCTGCTCGAAGTCACCTCCATCGACGTGGGCGAAGGCGACTCCATCCTGCTCGTGATGCCGCAAGGCCGCACCCTCCTCATCGATGCCGGTGGACCCATCTTCGGCGGTTCGCAACTCGACTTCGGCGAAGATGTCGTTGCGCCCTACCTGTGGACCCGCCGCATCTCCCACCTCGATGCCGTCGCCATTTCCCACGGCCACTCCGACCACATCGGAGGCATGCCCGCCATCCTCAAAGATTTTCGCCCGAAGGAATTATGGATTGGCCTGCTTCCGCCCAGTCGAGCCCTGGAGAGCCTGATCGCCGAAGCCCACGCCCTCGGCATCAAAGTCGTGCGCCATTGGGAAGGAGACGCATTCGAACTCGGCGGAGCCAAAGTCGACGTGCTTTTTCCGCCCCAGGATTGGCCCGTCGGCCTCGCGCCCACCAACAACGACTCCATGGTCCTGCACGTCAGCTACGGCACAACTTCCGCATTGCTCGAGGGTGACGCCGAAAAAACCGTCGAGCGCCGCATCGCCAGCCTGCACCATCCCCGCGCCGATCTCCTAAAGATCGGCCATCACGGCAGCGCCACATCCACCACGCCAGAGATTCTGCAATCCGTAAAACCCAGCTATGCCGTGATCTCGGTCGGCTTCCACAACTCTTTTGGCATCCCCAAGCCCGACGTTCTCGCCCGCCTGCAAAACTCCGGCGCCCGCGTCTACCGCACCGATGTCAACGGCGCCGTCACCTTCTACCTCGATGGCCGCTCCGTCACTCCTTGGCTTGCAGCTCTTCCGTAGCGTCATCATCCCCGAGTTCGTCGGAGGCAGTCGCACCCGGCCGCCGGTATTCCGCGATCATGCTCCGCGCCTTCTCCGCATCTTCCTCGCGCACCAGAATGATCATCCCACCCATCCCCGGGAACGCATCTTGCAGCAGGCTCGCCGACGCGAGATCGCTTTCAATATTCGCGGAATCGAGCAAGCCCTTCACCACCATCGCCTCCGTCTCCTGCTCACTATCGAAGACCTTCACCAGCTTTTCATTCGGATCGGGGCGTCGCTCTTCTTCCGTCGTCGCCTTAGGCTGCTCTGCCATAAAAATCTCCATTCTCGGAACCAGCCATCAACGAGCCCGGACTCCGCTCAGTGATTCTAACTCTTCTCATGATTTGAGTTGCGTCCCGGCCGCTCCTGGTTGTGGGTAGTGGCCCAATTTGAATATTCAGCACTCTATTTCGGCGTCATCCCTGAGCGGAGCCGTTCTTTAGGCGCAGCGAAGGATCTCAAGCTAGCTGGTATTTGCGGGAGATCCCCTTCGGCGAGCTCAGGGCAGGCTCTCACGCGGCTGAAGTACGCCGCGTTTCGGGATGACGGCGTCATCATGGGAGCAATTCAAACCGAGCCACCACTTAGTTGTGCCCTTCGTTGACTGCCCGCTGCCGCGTCCGTAAGATTAAGCGACCCGAACGCCGGGCGTCCCGCGAATGATCGGCCAAACTATCTCTCACTACCGCATCGTGGAAAAGCTCGGTGGCGGAGGCATGGGCGTAGTCTACAAAGCCGAAGACACCGAACTTGGCCGCTTCGTCGCTCTCAAATTCCTGCCCGACGAAATGTCGCGCGACCCTCAGGCCCTGGAACGCTTTCGCCGCGAGGCCCGCGCCGCCTCCGCCCTCAATCATCCCAACATCTGCACCATTTACGAAATCGGCAAACACGGCGAGCAGTCCTTCATCGCCATGGAATTTCTCGATGGCGTCACCCTGAAGCATCTCATCGCTGGCCAGCCGATGGACAATGAAACTATCCTCGCCCTGGGCATTGAGATTGCCGATGGCTTGGACGCCGCGCATTCCCAGAACATCGTTCACCGCGATATCAAGCCCGCCAACATCTTCGTCACCAAGCGCGGCCATGCAAAAGTTCTGGACTTCGGCCTCGCCAAGGTCGCAACCCCCGGCTCTTCCAGCCAGATCGCATCCGCGAACACCATGACCGCGATCGACGACCAACATCTTACCAGCCCCGGTTCCACGCTCGGCACCATCGCCTACATGTCGCCCGAACAGGCGCGCGCCAAAGAACTCGACTCCCGCAGCGATTTGTTCTCTTTCGGCGCCGTGCTCTATGAGATGTCGACCGGCACGCTCCCATTCCGCGGCGGCAGTTCCGCCGAAATTTTCAAATCCATTCTGGATGCCGCTCCCGCACCGGCTCTGCGCCTCAATCCCGACCTGCCCGCGGAGTTGCAACGCATCATCGACAAAGCCCTGGAGAAGGATCGCAACCTGCGCTACCAGAGCGCGGCCGATCTGCGCACCGATCTCACCCGCCTGAAGCGCGATTTCGACTCCGGCCGTTCATCAGGCGTTTCCTCCGCGAATGTTGCTGCGGCCTCGGCGTCGTCTTCGGTTCCGGCTGTAGTAGCACCGGTTCGTTCCCGCAAGAAGTTGGCCTTCGGCGTCGCGGCCATCTTGCTGGTCGCCGCAGCGGCGGCAGCCGTCTACTTTTTGCGCGGACGCTCGGACGCGCGAAAGATCAGTTCTATCGCAGTGTTGCCCTTCGTCAATGCGACTACGGACGCGGGCAATGACTACCTGAGCGATGGACTGACCGAAAGCCTGATCGGCAGCCTCTCGCAACTGCCGGACCTCAAGGTGATGGCGCGCAGCACAGTGTTCAAATTCAAAGGCAAAGAAGATGACCCGCGGCAAATCGGCCAGAGTTTGCAGGTGAGTGCAGTGCTCATGGGTCGCGTCACGCAACATGGCGACGAGTTAGGCATCGACGCCGATCTGGTCAACACGGCCGATGGCGCCGAGCTTTGGGGTTCGCACTATGCCCGCAGGGCGGCGGATGTCACGCAGATCCAGGGCGACATCACCCGCGACATTTCCAGCAGACTGCGCATTCATTTGAGCGGCAGCGAACAGCAACGGCTAAGCCGGGCCGCGACTACAAATCCGGAAGCCTACCGCCTGTATCTGGAAGGGCGCCAGGCGTGGTACGGGCGTACGCCGGACGGACTCAACAAGAGCATCGTCTTGTTTCAGCAGGCGATCGCGGCCGACCCATCCTATGCTCTCGCCTACGCCGGGCTAGCCGACCTCTACAACATTGCCCCCAGCTACATTCCCATCCCCTCAAAACAGGCGGAACTGCTGGCTGACGAGGCGGCGCGCAAAGCGGTGGAATTGGATGACTCTCTACCCGAAGCCCATGCCGCGCGCGGTTTTGCACTGGCGAACCTAAAACGGTGGAGCGCAGCGGAGCCGGAATTCAAGCGGGCGATCGAGCTCAATCCCAACTATGCCACCGCCCGTTATTTTTACGCTTTCGGCTTTCTCTCACCGGAAAACCGTATGGACGAAGGCCTGGAGCAATACAAGAGCGCGGTGTCGCTCGATCCTCTTTCCTCGATTGTCAATACGAATTACGCCGTCATGCTGATGCAGGCCCGGCACTATCCCGAGGCGCTGGCGCAGTTCCGGAAGACGCTTGAACGCGATCCAAACTTCGTTCCGGCGCATTACAAGCTGTCGCAGTTCTACGCTACGACCGGTCGCTTTGCCGACGCAGTAATCGAACTTCGGAAGGCATTTGTGAAACCAAGTCCGGTGAGCGAGGATGCGAAAGGCTATCTGCAACTCATGTTAACGCTGGAAGGCTCGGACCGCTCAGCCGCGGTGGCCCTGGCAGCGACGCTCGCCGGAGACCGCGAGTTGGCATTTCAATCTCTGGAGAAAGCCTACGACGATGGAGACAACGAACTCCTCATCTCCATTCGCGATCCTGGGCTCGATCCGCTGCGCTCCGATCCCCGCTACGCCGACCTGATGCGCAGGCTGGACATCCCAAAGTAGACCTTTCCGCTATTGACCCGCTTGAGGGATCAGCCCTCCCAGCACCTTCGGGCAGTTTGCTTTCCACTCCAATTAGTGGAGAATGCTGGGAACCGGCGCAACGTGGGCCGCGCCGCGACATCCAACCTATAAGCGCGAAGCTGTGGGGCGAAAAAGGACCGTATGACCATTGGGGAACCAGCCGATCACAACACCAACCCGGCCCTGCCAGGCGATAAAGTCAGAAACGCGCAGGATGACGCGCAGGATCCGGATGAAGACGAAGCTCGCAGAATCCGCCGCCTCCAGGTCATGATGAGCATGGTCTCTTCCGTCATCAGCCAGGACCCCGGCCTTACCATCGAAGAAGCCTCGGAGTTGGCCGCCGGCGCCAAGCGCGCCGCCCTCGCCATGTTCCCCGACAAAGAACTCGCCTACGATCTGCTCTACAAACCCCGCCTGCAGCGCCTCATGCGCGAACGCTTCCGCCTGCAATAAAGTACTTGGAAAGCGTTGTCATCCTGAGCAAGCCTTCTTTGCGCAGCGAAGGATCTGGGCGGGCCGCGCGACTCCACGGAGCCTGCCCTGAGCGAGCGGATGCGACCGAAGGGCGCGTTCGGCCCGCTTCCTTATCACTCATCCACCACAGAATTCCTCAACGTCCCTACTCCCTCCACGCTGATCTCCATCACATCTCCCGCCACCACCGGTCCCACGCCCGCCGGCGTTCCCGTCGCAATCAGATCCCCCGGCAGCAGCGTCATCGCCTGCGAAATAAAGCGAATCACCACATCCAGCGGAAATATAAAATCCTTCGTATTCCCCGCTTGCCGCACCGCACCATTCACCCGCGTCCCCACCCCCACTCCCGCCCACGGATCAAGCCCATCCGCCACCACCGGACCCACCGGGCACGACGTGTCGAAGCCCTTCGCCCGCGCCCACTGATCCTCGATTCTCTGTATATCGCGCATAGTTACGTCATTCAGGCAGGTATAGCCGAGAATGTAAGGCCTCACATCCTCACCCTCCGGCAGCAGATGGCATCTCTTGCCAATCACCACGCAAAGCTCCGCTTCGTAATCCACGCGCTGCGAAATTTTCGGCCTTTTCACCACTCCGCCCGGCGCCAGCAGCGCCGAGTTCGGTTTGAAGAACAAGAGCGGCTCCGTCGGCACCTCACTGCCCAGCTCCGCCGCATGTTCCCGGTAATTGCGCCCTACGCAAACAATCTTTGTGGGACGCACCGGCGGCAGCAGTTCGGCTTCCTCCAGCGCAATCGGTTCGATCCGGCGCGTCCGCAATCCCTCCACGTCGCCATCGGATTCCTCCGGCGCCGTCAGCAGTATCCTCAAAATCGAATCGCGTCCCGCCACCGATTCGACCAGCCCATAGTGAGCCTCTCCATTCAGTTGAAATCGGCAATATTTCATAAAATCTATCTAACCACGAGTCACGGAATCCGGCCAGAACTTTCCCTCTGTCATCCTGAGCGAAGGCTGTGCTTCGCGAACGCGAAGCACAACCGCAGTCGAAAGCCTGCCCTGTTTTGCCGGAGCCCCGAGCGAAGTCGAGGGGGAAGCCGAAGGGGACCCCTTGCCTGCCTGCACCGCGTTGCCCTGGCAAGCCGTTTCTAGCGCCATCCCGTGTCTTTTTCAACTTCCGGCGACCCGGCGCTCTTTCCCGCACACTCTCCTACGGCACACTCTCCCCCGCCTCCTCCGACTTCCCACTCTCATTTCCTCTCACATCGACAGCCGACACTACATAAAAGTAAGTCTTCCCCGCGACCACCTGCGTATCGCGAAACGCCGGCATCCTCACCGGTTCCGAGTTCAGCTTCACCGCCGCCCCACCGTCCTCGTGACGGTAAACGTTATAACCGTCTAGATCGGTGTCCGTCACCGGCGCCCAAATCAGATCGATAAACGGCCCTTGCCCGGGCCCCGAAAACACCGCCTGCAATCCCGCAGGCACCGCCGGAGGAAACACATCGTGCGCGAATACTTTCACCTCGGGCGTGTCATCGCCCTCCACTTCAACCGCGGGCTGTCCCGCCATCTCGACCACGCTCACGACTGTGCTCCGATAGAAATAAGTCTTCTCCCATTCGAACGTCTGGTCGAGGAACGAGGTCACAATCTTCTCATTCGCAGTCGCATCTGCTCCGGACGGAGCCGCGCTCGACGGCTGGCTCGTCAGCGGCTCCAGCCCGCCCGGCCCGGCCGCGCATTCCGTAACATCAACTTCGGCGATTCGAATCTCGTTCGCACTCGATTCCAGCCGCCGGTAAATGCGCAGCAGATATTTCACATCGGCCAGCCGTCGGCCCGCGACCGGCGGACACTGCCAGGAGATCACCACTCCCGGAGCCGTCGGCTGCGCCGTAAACCCACTGAAAGGCGCGATCGTCGGCACCAGCGGCACGCGCACCTGGTTCGAGATCCCCGCTCCCCGGCCGTCCGAATTCAGCACTTCAACCGCATAAGTCACAAACGCCTTCGCATTGCCCTGCTGCATTGCCCACGGCAGATTATCGACAAAGCTCGCCGTGACCTTCTTTGCCCCCGACTTCCCTGCTCCGCCGAAACCCGCCGGCGCCGCCGCTTCTCCAACTGGCGTCCCACATTCTTTAACCGCCGCGCCGCCGCCCGGTGCCACCGCAACATCAAAAGCCCCAACACTCCGGCAGATGCGAGTCTTTCCCAAGTAGCGCACGCCCACCCGTTCCGTCGTCCGCTCCGGAATGCTCCACGTCAGCGTGACTTTGTCCCCCTTGCGCGCCTCATGCAGATCCGTAGGCGGCTTGGGCAATTCCAGCGACGGCGGCAACGGCGGACCAATCGCCGCGCACCCCGGCAGCCAAATCAACGCTCCCACCGCCAGCAACAACTGTATTCGTAGCTTCATGCGCAGACTTACCAGACTACATCACTCCCGGGAAACAAAGGAGGCAGCTGCCGTGCAAAACCGAACGCCCCTCCGGTCGCCGCAGCCCCACGAAAGGGCCGTCTCAGCGGCAAACTTTCGGCTGGTATACCATGTACTCGATGGACATACTCGATATTCGAGGCCCGCTCATGCTACGCCCGCTCTCCGCTGTGATTTTCCTGCTGCTTGGTCTTGTCGGTAATTCGTTGCAGGCACAGACGACAACTGCCGTCAAACCGCCGGAAGTCACAGTTCTTCAGAAAGGTCCCGGTCAAGGCGATGGGTTCATTTTTATCGCTCCCAAAGGCGCGGGCATCGGCGGCGGCCCGCAGCCGGGCCCGGTAGGTCCTGAAATCGTGGATAGCAATGGCCATGTCATCTGGTTCTCCGAAGTGACAAATGGTCAAGTCGCCGCCGGCTTCCGCGTGCAGTCCTACCACGGCAAGCCGGTTCTGACCTGGGCGCAGCAAAGCAACTTCGGCAAACTCGCCGGGGCTGGTTCGGTGAACTACATCGCCGACGCCACCTATCGCATCATCGCCACCGTGCAAGCCGGCAACGGACTGAACGAGGATGCCCACGAGTTCCTGCTCACGCCGGAAGGCACGGCCCTGGTTACCATCTACGATGTCGTGCCCGCTGACCTGTCCCCGGTCGGCGGATCGAAGAACGCTCCGGTATGGGAGGGATCGATCCAGGAAATCGACGTGGCCACCGGTAAAGTGGTCTTCGAATGGCACAGCCTGGGCAAGGTCGGCTTCGACGAGAGCTACTGGCCGCTGCCAGACTCATCGACCAAGGCCTGGGACTACATCCACATCAATGCCATTGCACTCGACGACGACGGAAACTTGCTGCTATCGGCGCGCCACACGTCAACCATCTACAAGCTCGACCGCCACACCGGCGCAATCATCTGGCGCCTCGGAGGCAAGAAGAGCGATTTTCGCTTCGGCCCCGGCGCCGCTTTCTCTTTTCAGCACGACCCCGTTGTGGCGGGACCCAACACCATCCGCATCTTCGATAACGAAGTGAATCCCAAGCCGGTCTTACCCGCGTCGCGCATCATCTGGCTGAAACTCGATCCGGCGGCAAAGACTGCCACGCTGCTCCGCTCCCTCGATCATCCCGAGCACATTTCGGCGATCTCGCAAGGCAGCGCACAACTGCTCGACAACGGCAACACCTTCGTGGGTTGGGGTGAGCCAGGCCGCTTCTCGGAATTCGACCCCAACGGCCACCTGATCTTCGACGCCACTCTACCCAAGGGCTACGACAGCTATCGAGCCTACCGTTTCCGCTGGCCGCCTGATCAAAAATGACGAATTAAATTCCGCGGACGGCCGCAGCCCCGGAGGGGCGGCACAAGATAGCCCCGGACTAGTCCGGGGTAAGCCCACAAAATAGGAACCGAGTCCCGGAGGGACGGCGGAAGCTTTCATGTGTGCGCTCCGCCGCCCAAACTCCTTCTCCTCGCGTCGCATCAGTGAAGCAACTGCCCTTATCGGAGCCTTCGCAGGGATGATAGATTAGACAAAGATCAGGGGCGGCCTGCGGAAGTAACCGGCGAGGATTGATTTGCCAAGATTCTTATTCTGGAATCTCGAAGGGAAAAACCTTCACCACCTCGTGGCGCAATTGGCCGAGGAGCATTCCGTCGATGTGATAGTTCTCTCAGAGTGCATAACCCCATCGACGACAATGCTCATGCAGCTAAACGCAGCCCATGTGCGTTACGAGCTCTGTCCCGGCCTGTGCCAGAGCATAACCTTCTTCGTGGCTTTCCAAGCAAACTTCTTGACGCCAGTTCTGGAGAATGCCCGCATCTCGATACGCCACCTGACACTGCCAGCGAGGGCCGAAATACTCGTCGCAGCTGCCCACCTGCCCAGCAAGCTACACTTTTCGAACGAGAGCATGATTTTCGAATGCTCCAATTTAGCTCGAATGATCGAAGACTCGGAAGAGGCGTGTGGGCATGGGAGAACCATCCTCCTCGGAGATCTCAACGTTAACCCTTTTGAAACCGGCATGGTCGGAACTGGTGGTCTTCACGCCGTTATGAGCCGAGAGGTCGCCTCCCGCGGCAGCAGAACTGTTCAGTCTCGGGAGTACGACTTCTTCTATAATCCAATGTGGGCGCATTTCGGGGACCGGCAGGGAGAAGCGCCAGGAACGTATTACTACGACAAGGCCGAGCATGTCACCTACTTTTGGAACATGTTCGATCAGGTACTTGTTCGTCCGTCACTGCTTGACGGGCTCGGTGTCGAGAGCGTGCGGATTCTCACTTCTGTCCGGGGAATCTCGTTGCTCGGACCGGGTGGGAAGCCCGACAGGTCGGTGGGCTCCGACCATTTGCCTGTATTGGCTGAATTGGAGTTTTGAAAGGAATACCCATGGCTACACACACCACGGATTTCTGGCCCGACGACATTGGGGAAACCGGAGAGCCGGAGCTAAGGACGCCCGTTGCCCTCTTACGCGAGCAGGCCGTAGCGCTTGGAGAAAAAACGAAGAACGTTGTCACCGCCGAGGTCGAGTCGGGCACCGACGGGGACACGTTCGTGCACACGCTCTACCTTGCTGCACCTTCGATAAACTACAAATATCAGTTACTCACTGTGCGACACCCTCTTCTGCTCTATCCGTTGTTGGCGAAGGAACCCAGCAACATCTCGTGGAAAAAACTAGAATCGGAAGACGACTTCCTTCAGTGGCTTAAGGGTGTCCTTGCCTCTGAGAACACGAAAAAAGTGATTCGCGCCTTGAAGGCTCAGTCCCAAGGATCCTAAGCGTCTATAAAATATATCTCGACAAATCCTGATCCTTCACAATGTCCGTCAACATCTTCCGCACGTAATCCGCGTCGATGACGACGTGGTCCCCTTTTCGCTCCGGAGCATCGAAGCTCAGCTCATCCAGCACCCGCTCCATGATGGTATGCAGCCGCCGCGCTCCAATATTCTCCGTACTCTCATTCACCCGGAACGCAAAATGCGCAATCTCCTGCAGCGCCTCCGGAGTGAACTCCAGCTTCACCCCTTCGGTTTCCAGCAAAGCCGTGTACTGCTTCACCAATGACGATTTCGGCTCGGTCAAGATCCGCACGAAATCTTCCATCGTGAGCGACTGCAGCTCCACCCGAATCGGAAACCGCCCCTGCAACTCCGGAATAAGATCGCTCGGCTTCGAAACGTGAAACGCCCCCGCCGCAATAAATAAAATGTGATCGGTCCGCACCATCCCGTAACGCGTATTCACCGTCGTGCCCTCAACAATGGGCAGAATGTCGCGCTGCACTCCCTCGCGCGAAACATCCGGACCATGGCCGCCCTCGCGCCCCGCAATCTTGTCGATCTCATCCAGAAACACAATCCCCGAATTTTCCACGCGATCAATCGCCGTCCGCGTCACGTGATCCATATCGATCAGCCGCTGCTCTTCTTCCTGGATCAAATACTCGAAAGCCTCGTTCACCTTCATCTTCCGCTTCTTGGTCCGCGCCCCAAAAATGTTGGGCAGCATGTCCTTGATGTTGATGTCCATCTCCTCAACACCCTGGTTGGTCATAATTTCAAAAGACGGGAAATTCCTCTCCCGCACNNCGCGTCCGCGAAGAAGACTCGGCCAACGCCGTGCTCCCATCGATCACCACTCCGCCCGCAGTCGTAGGCTCCGCAGGCCGCGCCGGTGGAGACGGCGGCAGCAGAATATCCAGCAACCGCTCCTCCGCATTCAACTCCGCCTTGTCGGCAACATCCTCCAGCTTCTCTTCGCGCACATTGTCGATCGCAATCTCCACCAGATCGCGCACCATCGACTCCACATCCCGCCCCACATACCCAACTTCGGTAAACTTCGAAGCCTCCACCTTCAAGAACGGAGAATTCGCCAGCTTCGCCAGCCTCCGCGCAATCTCGGTTTTCCCCACCCCCGTCGGTCCTATCATGATGATGTTCTTGGGAATGATTTCTTCGGCTAACTCAGGGGTTAGTTTTTGGCGGCGGGTGCGGTTGCGCAGGGCAATGGCGACGGCGCGCTTCGCATCCTTTTGGCCGATGACGTGTTTGTCGAGTTCGACGACGATTTCGCGGGGGGTCAGTTCGTCGAGTGCAAGTTGTTCTTCTTCGGCGGAGCTGGGTAAATAGATGGCCATAGGGGCAGTTCTCAGTTCTCAGTTCCCAGTTCTCAGTTCGCGCAGCAAAGGTTTTGCTGAGAACTGAGAACTGGGAACTGGGAACTCGCTACAGTTCTTCGATCGTCACCTGATCATTCGTATAGATGCACATTTTGCCTGCGATCTTCATGGCTTCTTCCGCGATCTGGCGGGCGGTTAGTTGCGTGTGGCGCGCCAGCGCTTCGGCGGCGGCCTGCGCGTAGGGGCCTCCGCTGCCGATGGCGGCCACGCCGCCGTCCGGTTCGATCACGTCACCTTGTCCGCTGAGCAGGAACGTCTGCTCTTTGTCGCACACCAGGAGCAGCGCTTCGAGATGGCGCAGGAATTTATCGGTGCGCCAGTCTTTTGCCAGTTCCACGGCGCCGCGTCCGAGGTTGCCGTGGTATTGCTCCAGTTTCGATTCGAAGCGGCTGAAGAGCGTAAAGGCGTCGGCGGTCGAGCCGGCGAATCCGGCGAGAATTTTGTCGTTATAAAGCCGTCGAATCTTCTTGGCCGTGTGTTTGATGACGGATTCGCCGAGCGTAACCTGTCCGTCGCCGGCAAGAACCACGCTGCCGTTGCGGCGGATGGATAAAACGGTGGTGGAACGGATCAGTCGCTTCGTTGACATGGGCACAATCCTTGATTATAGCAGCGGGGCAGGACTTGCTAATGGCGAGTCGGGACGCCTTTCACCAAAGAGACACAGAGTCACAGGGAAAACCAAAGGGACAAACGAGGCGTGGCTTAAGACGTGCGCTTGAGGACGAGAGCGAGCGGCGCTCCGCCTTGCTTCCGGGTGCCCGCGATCTCCGTATCTTCTTTGTTCAGGGTGCCGTCAAACGAACTCAGATTCGGGATGCTTTCAAAGTGCAGGATGTGCGCCTTGTAGGTTATGGCGGTGATCTGAATTCCGGAGACGTCCTGGTCAGGGTAGTCGATGGTGCCGCTGAGGCTGCCGTCCTGCTCGGCGGAAATGTGCACCACGACGTGCTTCTTGGGCTGCGCTCCCGGGTCGAGAACTCCTTCCCAGGTTCCGACTATTCTGGGCGGATCGGCGGCCATGGTGAGAACGGGCGTGAGCGCTAGTCCGAGGATTAGCGTTAATGCCAAACCAAGCTGGAGCCGCAGCACGTGATGGTTTTTCATGGGCAATCTCCGTGGCTTCAGAATATCTTACGCAGGCAAAGGTTGCAGGCGAAAGATTGTCTGTCGGGAGAAGGCCACCCCCATTGTGAATTGGATAAAGCTCAAGTTTCAACCGGCGGAGTTGAGCCGGATTCATTTTTCGGACGTGAGAAAAAATAGTTCTTTACGTGATCGTCTAGTTACGTTACCCTTGACTCACGTAATGATTGATCTCTAGTGGAGGAGACGACCAAAATGACAGTGGACGACTTGATACTCGACGTGGAGCAGCACGCAGATGTTAAAGCTGCGCCGGAAAAAGCTTTCGCAGCGGTTCTGCATCGCCTGGGCAAAGGAAATACCAGGCCCGACGGGCAATCGCTTGAATTGCTGCTGGAACCAAAAGTGGGTGGACGGTGGTACCGGGATCGAGGAAACGGGGTTGGACATCTCTGGGGATTCGTACAGGTGATCAAGGCTCCGGCGCTGTTGGAGCTAAGCGGGCCGATGTTCATGTCGTATCCGGTGACGAATCACGTGGAAGTGAAAATCGAAACATTGCCGGGAGGATGCCGGGTTGCGCTTCGCCATCGCGCACTCGGGTTGATCGACCCCGAGCATCGCAAGAACGTGGGCACGGGCTGGAGTCACATGCTCAACAGCGTAAGAAAGGACTGCGAGTAGCGGCGTGAAGGAAATCGGTGCTGGCCGCGCGGATGAACTCGATGCAGTATGGAAGGCGCTGTCGGATAGGACCCGGCGGGCGATTCTGGATTTTCTCCGAAATCGTCCGCGCACCACCACCGAGATTGTGGAGACGTTCCCGCACTTAAGCCGCTTTGGAGTGATGAAGCACCTCGAGGTGCTGCGGCAGGCGCAGCTGGTGCACACGCGCGAGGCGGGACGGCAACGAGTGAACTCCCTGAACGTGGTGCCGATCCGGAAGATCTATGAGCGATGGGTGGGGCCGTTTCAGGAGCTTTGGTCGGGAGAACTGTTGAGGATCAAGGAAATCGCAGAGAAGGATATCGCTGGGCGAAAGCGAGCAACTTCGCGCAAGCGAAAAAGACATCAGGCCGCCCGGCGGTTTGTGACCAAGAACAGCAAGACGGAAATCGAACTCACTGAATAGGAGAATGCAAATGACTACAGTTGCCACCAACGCGGGAATTCAAGGACACGAGGTTGTTTCCTCAAGACAATGGATTGCAAGCCGAAAAGAACTGCTTCGGAAAGAAAAAGAGTTCACCAGGTTACGCGATGAGTTGAGCCGGCAGCGGCGCGAGTTGCCGTGGGAGAAGGTTGAAAAAGAATATGTGTTCGATGGGCCGAACGGGAAGGTGACTCTGGCCGACCTTTTCGGCGGCAGGAGCCAGTTGATTGTGTATCACTTTATGTTTGGGCCGGGGTGGGAGGCGGGGTGTCCGAGCTGCTCGTACCTGGCCGATCATTTCGGCGGGAGTCTGATCCATCTGGCGAATCGCGATGTCACGCTGGCCGTGGTTTCGCGAGCGCCGATCGAACAGATTGAGGCGTTCAAGCAGCGCATGTCATGGCAGTTCCGCTGGCTCTCGTCGTTCGCGAACGACTTTAACCGCGACTTTCACGTGTCGTTCACGAAAGACGAAATGGCGAAGGGCAAGATGGAATACAACTACGACATGATGGAATTTCCCAGCGAGGAAGCGCCGGGAGTGAGCGTGTTTTATAAGAACGAGGCGGGTGAGATTTTTCACACCTATTCTTCTTACGCACGCGGGCTCGACATTCTGGTGGGAGCTTACAACTTTCTCGACTTGGCGCCGAAAGGGCGCGACGAGGATGGATTGGCGTTCACGATGGCATGGGTTCGACATCACGATCGGTACGCCGAGGGGCATGTTGTCGATCCTAAGGCGCAATATGTGGAGCCCAAGAAGGCGGCATCATGCTGCGCGGAGCACCAGCCGTGAATTGCTGCGCAGCTATTTCGACTGAATCGAATCGCGTAACCGCCGGAGCGCGGATCGCCCATGGCGGTCCGCGTCTGCGGACTCTGGCGCGGCGTGGGCGCGAGTTAGCGGGATGGATTGTTCCTGCAGGGATTCTGGCCGTGTTACCCAAATGTCCCGCATGTATCGTCGCTTACTTAGCGATTGGAAGCGGGATTGGGATCTCGGTATCGACCGCGATCTATCTTCGGATGGGACTGGTAATTCTGTGCGTGGCCTCGCTCTTGTATTTTGCAGTGAGCCGCGGGCGGCGCTTCGTGGTACGGCTGGCCCATGCCATCCTCTTCCAACTCAAACCGCACCCAACCCCGTTCCGCCCGAAACCTTGTCAATAGGCAAGAACTACACGATCGTATCTAAGTTGCTCACGGGGCTGGAGATATATTTCCCCGCAACATGACTCACTTACCCGTTTCAAATTGCTATACTGAAAGTATAGAGTAAAAATTTAGGAAAACGAGGCGCGGCCCCTGGGTCGCGCCTTTTTTGCGTCTGGAATGCGCCCGATCTATGGATCACTGGAAGAAATTCAAAAGTCTCAAGCAGCGCGGAGAATGGGTTGAACTGCGCTTTATGGCCTGCGCGGCCGAGCGCGGCTTCTACGTCCTCAAGCCATGGGGTGAAATGCGCCCCTACGATGTGGGCATCGAGTACGACCAGAATTTCCTCCGCGTGCAGGTCAAGTCCACCACCTTCCGCGCCGGCACCGGCTACCTATTGCATTTCAAGCCGAACGATCGCATACGAACTTACGCCGTCGACGATTTCGACCTCTTCGCCGCCTACGTCGTTCCCGCCGACGCGTGGTACATCATCCCCTCGGCTCTCGTCCTCGGAGATGCACACACCACCGCCTTTATGCTTCACCCCGTCGTGCCGCGCAAAAGAGATCGCTATTGTTACGAAGCCTACAAAGAAGCCTGGCCCCTCCTCTACAAAAGCCGCCGAGCGCTGGCCGAGCGCGCGCGACAGCCCCGGAGGGGCGGCATATATTAGCCTAGAGCCTGCCCTGGGCGAAGTCGAAGGGGCGTAAGCCCTGGGTCAGCTACACATATCGGAGCCAAAGTCCCGGAGGGACGACAGAATCAGCCCTTTTGGACGGCGCAGCGCTTCAGCGCTGCGATAAAGATTCTCTCCCGTAAATCAGCCGCAGAGCGGCGACCGAAAATAGCCCGGCACGTTCAGTGCCGGGTAGGCAAACAAAATAGAGAGCCATGCTTCAGCCCAAATGAGCACGTCACCACGGCAATGCAAGCGCCGCGGTAAGACCGGAGAGTGGTAAAATGCGCCTCACTGAAAAGTGAGGTCACGCGAATGTCTACCTCAAGCGCACTTTCGGTGGTTGCAATACTTATATCGCTCATCGCAGTTTGCTTTACCGGCCTCCAATGGCGTGAGGCCCACGCTCAATTGCTTTTGTCTATGAGGCCGTCGGTTAATTTGCCCACCGAAGATGACATCAATGAGGGCACCGTTGGCATAGCACTAGACAACTCAGGCCCGGGACCTGCAAAAATAAAATCAATCAATTACTTTATCGACAAGAAGTTAGTCGGTGATGTGAACAAGGCGGTAGACTTTGCAAATCTTGGCTCCGATATCCACTTTCTCGCTTGGGAAGAGGACAGTACGCTTGGAGTAGGGGAAAAACTGTGGCTTTTGAAGTGGAGCAAGAAGCCGCGCACAAAAAAAGATCGCCAAGAGTTGGATGAGTTCGTAGATTTAATCGACCACAGATTGGCAGTTCAGGTGGAATTTTGCCCCGTCCTATCGGGTGAGTGCAGCAAGAGGTGCTCCACGAAAGGCTGGTGCGAGTGAGCCAGGACCTGGGAGGACCATCCACATGGCGGGGCTGTAGATGAGCGACATCACACCCCCACCGTCCGCGCACTCGGTTTTCCTGCCAGCAACTGCCTCAACACATACTGCAAAATTCCGCCGTTAGCGTCGTAGAGCGCTTCTTGCGTGGTGTCGATGCGGCCAACATTATTCACGCCTGTCCCGGGACGGCGTCTTGTGACCTACGCGACGGACGATCGTCGGACTCGATAGGATACTTCGCGCTACGCGCGACCGGAGCGACGGTGCTCGCGCGCGAGATATTGTTGGTCGAGCGCCTGGCGGATGAGGGTTTTGATCACGGCCTGGCGGCTGACGTTCAACTCCTTCGCGGCCCGGTCCAGTTCTTCCAACATGCCCTGCGCGAGATCGACGTTGACGCGCTGGATTGGGGCCATCATCCGGCCGGCGTTGGTGAAGAACCGGGATACGTCCTTGCCTCGGTCAGCAAGGCGGGCAATGGTCTCTGCGGGCACCGGCTTGCCGCGCTTACGTGTTTTGTTCATAAAGCTTTTGCTCCTCCCGGGTCGTGCGCCAGAGCGTTACGAAGCGGTAATACTCTCCTTCTTTGTCCTCGCGCATTTCGAAAATGAGCGTATACAACTGAGCCGAAACCCAACCGATAGCGCGGCATTGCTCGGGCAAATCGGAGCGCTGGTCCAGATAGTAAGGATGCGAGAACATTTCCTGCGCTTCCTCGAATCCGATGCCGCGTTTCGGATTCGCCCGGAGCCGGGCGCTTTTGCGCTCGTCAAACTGGAATCGCATTAAGTATAACAGTTATACCAGTTGATTGAAAGTCGATAGCTCCTCGCCGAGGACCGGGCGGCAGGCGGATCTATACACCGACCGGCTGCGGCTTTGTTGCCAGCAACTGCCTCAGCACATACTGCAAAATCCCGCCATTGGCGTAGTAGAGCGCTTCCTGCGGGGTGTCGATGCGGACCAGGGCGGTAAACTCAATCGGCTTATCTTTCCCGCCTCCGCTACTGCTTCCTGTCGACGTGGCGCGGACTTTTACTTTTTGGCCGGCGGAGTAGTGCTCGATCAGGTTGCGAATGCCGGTGATCTCAAAAACTTCTTCACCAGTGAGCTTAAGCGACTCAGCATTCTGCCCCGCAGGAAATTGCAACGGCAGAATTCCCATGCCAACGAGGTTCGAGCGGTGGATGCGCTCGNNTTCGCCGCCCAGTCGCGCGACGAGCCGGAACCGTATTCTTTCCCGGCGAGGATGATGAGGGGAGTGTGTTCGGATTGATACTTCTGCGAAGCGTCGAAGATCGACATCTCTTGATTCGTCGGCAGGTGGCGGGTGAAGCCGCCTTCGGTCGCGACGAGTTTGTTGCGCAGGCGGACGTTGGCGAAGGTACCGCGGACCATCACTTCGTGATTGCCGCGGCGCGAGCCGTAGGAGTTGAAGTCGGCAGGCTTGACGCCGTGCTCTTGCAGATACTTTCCGGCGGGGCCGTCTTTCTTGATGGAGCCGGCAGGAGAGATGTGGTCGGTGGTGACGCTGTCTCCCAATACCGCCAGTACGCGGGCAGAGTGAATGTCCTCGACGGCCGACGGCTGAATCTTCATGCCCTCGAAGTAGGGAGCGCGGCGGATGTAGGTGGAATCTTTTTCCCAGGCGTAGGTCTGGCCTTTGGGCACGTTCAGGCCGCGCCAGCGCTCGTCTCCAGCGAAAACTTCGGCGTAGCTCTTAGAAAACATTTCGGCGGTGACGGAGTGTTCGACGGCTTCTTCAACTTCGCGCTGCGTGGGCCAGATATCCGCGAGATAGACGGGCTTGCCGTCTTTGCCTTTGCCGAGGGCGTCTTTGCGGAGGTCGGTGTCGATGCGTCCGGCTAACGCGAAGGCGACGACCAGCGGCGGCGACATTAAATAGTTGGCGCGGACTTCGGAGTTGATGCGGCCTTCGAAGTTGCGATTTCCGGAGAGGACGCTGGCGACGACGAGATCCTTTTCGTCGATGGCTTTGGAAACTTCGTCGGGGAGCGGGCCGGAGTTACCGATGCAAGTGGTGCATCCATATCCGACGATGTGGAATTTTAGCTTTTCGAGATACGGGGTGAGGCCGGCGTTCTCGAGATAATCGCGGACGACTTTGGAGCCGGGGGCGAGCGACGTCTTTACCCAGGGCGGAACTTGTAGTCCTTTTTCGACGGCTTTCTTGGCGAGCAGGCCTGCACCGATCATTACCGATGGGTTCGAGGTGTTGGTGCAGGAAGTGATGGCTGCGATGACGACGCTGCCGTGTTTCAGCGCAGCCTTTACGTCTTGCGGGACGTGCTCGTGGATGTTGGGGTCTTCGACTCCGATGGCGGCGGGGCTGCCGCCTTCCTGTTCCCAGTTTGCGGAAGTTCCGGCTTTTGCAGTCTGAGTTGCGGTTGCCGATGCACTGGCCGCGAAGGACTTTGGTTTGATCAGCGACGGGAGAGCTCTGTTGAATGATTCTCCGGCTTGCGAGAGGATAACGCGGTCTTGCGGGCGCTTGGGTCCGGCAAGACTAGGTTCGACGGTGGCGAGATCGAGTGAGAGCAATTCAGAATATTCGGCTTCGGGAGTTCTGTCGTCGTGAAAGAGTCCCTGCTCGCGGCAATAAGCTTCGACGAGGGCGATTTGCTCGGCGCTGCGGCCGCTGAGTCTGAGATACTTCAAACTCTCTTTATCGACTGGGAAGATGCCGCACGTCGCGCCGTACTCCGGAGACATGTTGGCGATGGTCGCGCGATCAGCAAGCGGGAGATCGCGCAGGCCGGGGCCGAAGTACTCGACGAATTTTCCGACAACCCCATGCTTGCGCAACATCTCAGTGATAGTAAGAACAAGATCGGTAGCAGTAGCCCCTTCGCGCAACCGTCCAGTGAGCTTCACTCCAACGACAAGCGGAATCAGCATGGAGACGGGTTGGCCGAGCATGGCGGCTTCCGCCTCGATGCCGCCCACGCCCCATCCGAGCACGCCGAGCCCGTTGATCATTGTGGTGTGGGAGTCGGTGCCGACGAGAGTGTCGGGGTAGGCGGTGCGGGGGCCGTTGGATTCGTTGACGAAGACTACGCGAGCGAGGTATTCGAGGTTGACCTGGTGGACGATGCCGGTGTCGGGGGGGACGATGGCGAGGTTGCGAAATCCGGTTTGGCCCCAGCGGAGGAAAGAATAACGTTCTTTGTTGCGTTGGAATTCGAGCAGGGCGTTTACGTCGAAGGCGCTGGCGGTGCCGAATTCGTCGACCTGCACGGAGTGGTCGATTACGAGTTCGACCGGCTGCAGCGGGTTGATCAGGGCGGGGTCGCCGCCGAGGTCTTGCATGGCGTCGCGCATGGCGGCCAGGTCGACTACGCAGGGGACTCCGGTGAAATCCTGCAACAGGACGCGGCTGGGGGTGAAGGCAATTTCTTTGTCGGGCTTCGAAGTCTTGTTCCACGCGGCCATGGATCGCACGTCTTCTTTCTTGACGTTGCGGCCGTCTTCGGTGCGCAGCAGGTTTTCGAGGAGGATGCGCAGGGAGTAGGGGAGGTGCTTGGTGGAGATGCCTTGCCGATCGAGGGCGTCGAGGCGGTAAATTTCGTATTCTTTGTTGCCGACTTTGAGGGTGGAGCGGGAGTTGAAGCTGTTTAAGGACATGATGGCCTTCCTGATGAAAATAGATGCCGCGAGACGGCTGGCGATGCACAGCGGGTTGAAGCGAATACTGGAACCTACAAGTTTAGTCGTTTTGGCGGGGAATGCGTAGGGGGGATGGGGCTGTGCGTTCGTAGCGGCCACAGATATCTATGTAGCCTTGCGCCGTGTTGACCCGCCTCACGAAGCAATCAGGCGGTCGGGAGGCCGGTTGCGGTGGGAAGAATGGCTTGATAGCTGGCGTCGAGGGCGGGGCCGAGCAGGAGGATTGCCGAGATGCGGCGTACGACCTGAGAGAAATATGCGGCTTCCTCGGAACTGAGCGGACGTCCAAGCAGCGGGAATTCTCGGTAGCTTAGCCACTTCTTGAGAACCTGGTAGCCGCCGAGCGTGTAATTCCAGACGTTGATCGGGACTGCCGACCAGAACGATTCGCCGTTGAGATGCACGTCGACGCAGCTTTCGCCGAGGAGGGCGATCGCGTCTTCGAAGGTAAGCGACTCTGTTGATGCGAGTCCGGCCATCTTTTCGCTCTCATGTGCGTTCTACGGACGTTCTGGGGATAGACCCGGCCCGGGCGCGACAGTACTGTCACGGCCTCGACGGCCCCAGCCGGCAGTCACCTTAAGAGCCTTTTCCAAATCTGGTTCTTGGGGAAGTTTGAGGGCGCTTAAGAATGACCATTCGGTGCCGAGGTCTATCGAGAATTCGGGATCAAGGAGGTGGGCCAGGCGGCGACCAAGGGCTGGTGTGGCCGGCATGGGGACGGCATTCGCCTAACATGATTGCACAATGTGTTGGCTTATGGCGGGTAAGGACTTTGATTCCGCTGCGGGGAGGGTCTTATGCCAGCTCGACGCGACGAACAAATGCATAGGTCCTTCGTTGGGAGTCGCCCGCTACGCGTGCGACTCCGCTTCCTCAGGATGACAGTTGGGCTTCAAGGACGGGTCTTGCCAGGAAACCGACCTCAGGGGCTTAAAGCCCCGCGTCTTCCGGGGCGCTAGACGGCACGACTTGAAGTCACGATTATTCACTTGACAAAGGTAGATCATGGCGCTATAGTTTTCTTGTGCTTGAGATAAACATCACGGTTTCTTCGGTTTATCGACCCCTAACTCCTGTTCTCGCTTCTCAATCTTGCCTAGAAGTTGCTTCCGTACTCCCGCTGCTAGTTTTCGGGTCGGAATCCGATCTAAAGGGTGCTTCTCTCGCTTCGGAGGTTTACTAGTCATGACTTTGAATGACCTCTCTCATATGTATTCCACGGACGAACAATGCCGCGCTCTGCTGAAAAAGCTCCGCTGGCCTTACGGCGTGGAGTGCCTTCGCTGCAAGAGCAAGAAAGTATTTGAACTGGCTGAGTATGCGAAATTTGAATGTGGCGAGTGCCATTATCAATTCAGCGTTACGACTCAAACCATCTTTCACGATACGCACCTTCCGCTGGAAACTTGGTTGATGGCCGTCCTGTTGCTTGTGGAAGCCCGGAAAGGTATCTCCGCTAACCAGATCAAGCGCACCCTGAGCATTGGAAGCTACAAGACCGCGTGGTATCTCTGCCATCGGATTCGGAAGGCTATGCAAGATGTCGAGCTGACAATGATGGATGGCACTGTCGAGGTAGACGAAACCTACATCGGAGCTAGTCAGAAAGGCCACAGCAAACCAGGATTCGGAGATTCCAAAAAACAAATTGTGGTCGGCATCCGGCAACGCGGCGGCGATCTGCGATTCTTCCACGCGGCAGATGTGAAAGCAGGAACACTGGCGAAGTATGTACGGGAGACTGTCAGCGAAGACGTTGAGGTAATCGTCACCGATGAATTCAATACCTACCCGACAGCGTTCCGCGATACACCGTTCGCCGGAAAGCACAAGACGATCAAACATAAATCCAAAATCTACGTTGACGGCGACATTCACACCAACACGGTCGAATCGGCGTTCTCGCTCCTGAAACGCGGCATCCTCGGAACGTGGCACAGAATCAGCGCGAAGCATCTCGCCGCCTATCTGGATGAGATGACGTTCCGCTTCAATCGCCGGAAGAACCCCGATCTCTTCATTGACACGCTGCGCCATATGATTACTGCCGACCCTTTGACTTTCGAAAAGTTAACGGCCTAACTGCTCGACTGAATATTTTCCTTTACGAGTAGTTCCACTCTTGTGTTTGTATTACCCGCGTCTCTGCGGAACCTTGCAAACGCAGCCATCGCATTTCTTAGACTTTCGTCCAAAACCAAGTGGCATGACGGACATTGCTCAGGGACAGGAGCGGAAACTGGCCACGTTGTCCGGGTACTACAATTGCCGCACACAATTGAGAGTTCTGACATGTCCGACAGTTCTACTACGGTAATTTTGTAGGCAGTCATCTTAGTGCTTGCACCAGACTGGCCTAATCTCTTTCGAGCACGCTTCCATGTTTTGCGTGCTATCGGATATCTCTCCGAGCCGATCATTCATGGCGTCCAGTTTTCCAGCCAGATCACTGGAGTCGTAATGCTGGCTCCATCCACTACTCTCAATCTCACGGCGGAGGGTTCGCAAAGAAACCCAGTTCATGCAATTACTAACCAAAAGGGCCAGCAGCAACAGTGGCACCCACGGAACACTATTTAGTCGCATCGCTGGGCAACCTCTTTCCCGAACAGTTTTACTTCGTCGCTTTCGATTTGCGCGAAGCTAGTCGCTTAGATCGTACTGCCATAACGGGCTTCATTACAGCAACCGCAAATGTTGACAACTCGTCTCGCCAATTCGAAGGAGGCGGGGCAGCATCTTCCTTTGTTCGTTTTTCAAACGGTGAACGAGTGGCCTTGACCCACACGCGCTCAATAAGTTTCTGTGTTTCCCTTGGAATGAACACTGGTTTATTGCTGCCCGCAACTATCACCTGTGCGTCCCACTCGTATCCCACGTTTGCATTTAACTCAGCGTTCGCTTTTGCATCGAATACGTCATAAAGAACACGATCTACACCGTGGGTCCTCTTGTGTTCCGTGAACAGGAGATGCGAAACTGCCTCCCCCCATCCGCTCCCGATAGCGTGAAACCCCGTGGTAGTCATATCCGTCACCACTCCAGGGTTCATCACGTCCAAGATGAAGGGTTTATCTTCTCCGTCAAAACCGCATACTAATAGCTGACAATCCATATCGAAGGCGTCTATCTCTTCCGCGACGGATTTTATATATGGATTGATTGCTGCCCCTTTGACAGCATCAAGATAATCCGAACGTTTCAGCAGTCGCGGCGCTAGGTAAAGTTGCTCGACAAGTTCATCTTTAGCCGCCTTGTACTCCGCCTCCAGCAACTTGGTTGTATCTGCGACAGTCGTCGTTCCGACTTCCGATTCCCTTGCTAGGATTCTTGCTAATACCTTCGATGTTCCGCGTTCGCCCCCAGCGAACATAATCAGCGAACCGCTGGGATTGACGGGAAGCATTTTGATGCTATCGGAATCCCACTGGAAATGATCGCCGTACGAAAGAGCCTTGTCTGCGATACATACAATCGCTTCTTCGTTCGATGCGAGGGCGCTAACGCAGACAGTCATAAAGCGCTTCTCCTGCCGCCTGTTTGATAATTTCGGCTTTCGCGGCTTTGGGGGCATCTAGAATACCCCCAGCGGCATGGTAGCACATAGCCTTCGTGAAGTGAATAATCTTGACTTGAAGTCGTGCCCTTCCCGGTCTCACCTCGGTCGGCAGTGATGAGGTGATGGCTAGTTGCATAGCTCCCTTCGGCAGGCTCAGGGCAGGCTCGTCGTCGGGAGCGGCCCGATACAGCTGGGCCGCCGAACAGCCGGGGGCGGCTGTTCCCACATTTCTATTTCGCCGCATGGGCGGGAGTGGTGCTGGCGTTTGTCGGACAAGAGTGTCCGACCCACATGGGCTGGCGCGATGCGGCCGATCCATCTGCCGACATCGGAAATGCGCTTGCTGGGTTTGCACTTGTGGTGTAGATTGGTGGCCCCCTCCCTTTTGTTCGCTGCTGAAAAGTCCGCTAAGGAGAAACTTCCATGCCGCAGACTCGCAATCGCAAAGCTCAAAACCAGAGAAGGATAACCGCGCCGTTGCCCGAGGCGCTGAACCGTCATTTGCAAGATTATGCCGAAGCAGCAAAAGGCGCATCCAGAGCGGAAGCGACCTGGCTACTATCGGGGGTTACGGTCAGCGCAGTGGGTCTTGGAATTCTGGCGCTGCCGCAGTTGGTACATGCGGAGGTGGTTTACACGCCCGCGAATCAAAGCGTGAACGAAAATGCGCGCAAACTGCAGATTGACTTCAATCACGACGGCATTGCCGATGCCAGCCTCTCCGTGCAGGGTTACTGCAACAGCGGCTCGGGGTTCCGAGAGTGCTTTGGATCAATTTTCGCCCTCGGATTGCAGGGCAACGAAGCCATGACCAGTGGCGGGTTTGCTGCGGCGGCGAAAATTGGCAAAATCATCGGGCACCAAGACCAGTTCCAGGATTTTCCGGAAATGGCAAAATGCCGCAGCGACTTCAACGCGTTCAATCAAACTTCGTCCCACACCAGCAAAGGTCCGTGGGTGAATGCTAAGGCCCGCTATCTTGGTTTCAAGTTCAAAATCGAGGGTGAAACTCACTATGGATGGGCGCGATTGACGACCCAGGGTTTCCCCTGCTATCCCTCGGCTCGACTGACAGGCTACGCGTACGAGACGGTTGCCAACCGGCCCATCGTTGCGGGTATCAAGTCCTCGCCAGCGGCGGGGCAGATGGCGCCGGAGGACAATGGAGACGCAGCGGCTCTAAAGGAGAGCAACTACGCCTCTCTGGGAATCCTGGCCGTTGGCGCTCCGGCGCTTGAGATTTGGCGCAAAGAGGATGACGTTCGCTGAAAATGCGCGAACGTCTTTTTTTGAGTAGCTTTTCTTACTTCCGCGAATCTTGCGCCCGCGAGGCCGCTGTTGACTCTATTGGGGGTTTGCGACTGGAAGTCGCGCCCTTTCAAAGCGGCGACTACATGAGCTTTTCCGCAGGCTTTTAGACTCGTGGCCTTTCAATGCTCCCGACTCATGCTTCTACTTACGCGGTTACGGCGACGCAGATATTTGCGCAGCAAAATGGCCGACGTCACGAGTATGACGATCAAGGTAAAAGTCAGGGCGAGCAGGATCCGGGTCTGGCTGTGGAGGACGAAGATGCCGGTTTTGGTGTAGAAGCCGTTGAAGGTACGCAGCATTGCGGGCAAGCCGAGGAGATCCTGCTTGGTTAACTGGAGGACGTGTTCGTTGGGGTGGTAGTGAGAGGCAAGCGGGAGTGTGTCGTTGTTGGCGTTGAGTTCGATGTGGCCGCCGAGGACGTAGGTGACGGGACGATTCTTGATGAAATCGGTAACGCGGTTGGCGCTGGCCAGATCGGCGTTGGCATCATCGATGATGAGGCGTCCGGGGGAGGAAAAAATCGCTGGAGAAGAAGAGCCCGGTCTGGCGATCGTAATAAGAGACGTGGGATGGGTAGTGGCCTGGGGTGGGAATTACATCGATGATGCGATCGCCGAGATCGAGTTGAGCGATGCCGTTCGGCCAATCTGGAAAGCCGAAATAGTTGCGGACATGGGCGAGGTCGGTGGGAACCACCTCGATGCTCGATTGGTGCTGGAATTGCGAATCGCCGAGGCGATGATCGAGATGACCGTGGGTGTGGACGACAATGAGAGGTATCTTCGTTTGTCCGGCGGTTTGTCCGGCTTCCGGGAGCAGACTGATTACGGTTTGGGCTAACGGCATTTGCCTGGGGTCGGCAACATCGCCGGTATCGATCAAGAGCGATTTTGTTGAGCCCACTAGCAGATACATGAAGGGCGCTTCGGCGGTGGAGCATGGGCTCTCGCGCAGAATGAAGGTTTGGGCGTTGTAGGGATGCACTTGAATTGGAGGTTGCGCGGTCTTGGCGCAATCGGATGCGCCCTCGTTCCAGTGAACATCCATTGAGCCAGGGGTGAGTTGCGACATGACTGGACGCGCCAGCGCAAGCAGTAGTCCAACCACGGTTAAGGTTTTGGGGCTTCTCTTTGCGATCATGGGATTCGACTAAGCCTCCTTCAAGCCGAGCAGCAGGGAATCCAGCGTAGGGAGCCAGAGATTTACGGCACGGTTCAGGCGGGCGCGGTCGCGGGTGGCGCAGAAATCGAGCATGAAACCGCGCAGTCCGGCCAGAACAACGGTGGCGAGGGCGTACGCCTGCTTGGGCTGGAGGCCTTCGCGATGGAGTGGAGCGGCCACGAACTCGAGCCAGTCGTTGACGGTGGAACGCAGAAAGTGTTTGTACGGTTTCGGGTGACGGAGGGCGAGTCCGTAGGCCTCGAAGAAGAGGCGGAAGAGGGGTTCGGACTTGGGCGAGCTCATGTGTCGCCAAACGGCGCGGCAGGCTTGCTCGAAGGTGGCGGCCTGAGTGTGAGCGTAGAGAGTGCGCTGGCGCTGACGGATCTCCGCGAGGATCTTGATTACCATCTTTTCTTTTGAGCCGAAGTAATAAAGAAGGACGCGAGGGCTGGAGCGTACGGCTTTGGCCAAGGGCCTGAGGGACAGGTCCACGATGCCATGACGGATGAGATATTGGACGATGGCGTCGAGCAGATCTTCAGGGCGCTTTTCATTCGCGGTGCGGCTCATGAATGAAGGCTACCATAGATGAAACAGTCGTTTCAATTATGACGACCTTCGTTTCAACTGTCACGGCGAGACTGAAAGAGGTTACGGAAAACCTCGCAGTGGATGCACGAGGCGTACCTCAGGCGCTGAAGCGCGGGCTGTTTTTCAACGACTTAACGGCACGAATAAATTCGTGCCCTTCCCGATGCGTGCTCGAACTTGAGTTTTCCGGCAGCTTTTGAGGGTCGCGCCCTTCCCAATACACCTAGCGGGCTGCAAGGCAGACTTGATAGGCGACTACCGCCATCATGAAGAGCAGGTAGAGGCGGAGGGCCCAGAGGACGAGGAGTTCGGGGCCTTTGAGGTGACGGCGGGGGATGAGGTGTTTTTTGGCGCCGACGAGTTGGTCGTGTTCGAGCGAGGACAGGACCAGGGTTTCGTCGGCGGCGGAGGGGTGGGGTTCGTTTTTTCTCATCATTTAGGCTGCAACTCCTAAGCCGCGCTTGTTGAGGCTCCAAGCGAAAACAGATTCCTCAGGCCAAAGAACGGCCTTCGGAATGACAAAAGGGGATGTTTTCACTGAACCCATTCTTAGTTTTCTCCCAGCGCCCATTCTTACTTCCCTCCTAAGGCGGTGAAGAGGTTGGGGGCGATGATGCTGATGCCGAAGAGGATGCCGGCGGCGGTCAGGATGAATACGACTGCGGTCGCGAGAATGTTGGCCCACAGCGGGCTGACGAGATCGCCCATGATTTCTTTGTCGTTGACCAGCATGAAGAGGAAAACCAAGGCTGGTGGCATGGCAAGGACTGCGACTACGTTTACGACGAGGACTACGTAGACCAGAGGCAAGCCGGGGATGAGAACGATGGCTGCGGCAGCCACGGCGCATAGAGTGAGAACGGCGTAGAACGATTTGCCTTCGCCCATGGGAAGGTTGAGGCTATGGGGTTTGTGGGTGACCTCTCCGAAGGCGTAGGCGGAAGAAGTGGAGATGGTGATGGCGGCGACGATGCCAGCTTCGACCATGCCGAGGGCGAAGAGGGATGCGCCGAAGCGTCCGATGATGGGCTGGAGAGCTTGGGCGAATTCGGCGGCCTGAAAATTGTCGGCGGTCATCCGATGGGCGAAGAGCGGGGCGGTGGCGAGGATGGTGGCGATGGCGGCGGCAGTGGCGAGGGTAGCACCGAGGACCGTGTCGATGCGGCCGAAGCGAATGTCTTTGGTGGTCATGCCTTTGTCGACGGTGGCGCTTTGCTGGAAGAAGAGCATCCAGGGCGTGACGGTGGCGCCGATATTAGAGAGGATAAATACGATGGTCTGGTTGTCGAAACCGGGGAGCGGGGTCCAGGTAATCAGGGAATGGCCGACGGTGGGCCAATGCGGGTGAGTCATCAGGGCGACGGGAATGAAGATCAAGTTGAAGATGGCGGCGGCGAGGGTGATGCGTTCCCAGGTCCAGTAGCGGTGAGACATGAGAGCGGCGTAGAGGATGACGAGGGCGACGAGGATGGCGATCCAGGGACGGATGCCGAAGAAGCCGAGGCCGGCGCGGATGGCGATGAACTCGGTGATGAGAGTGAGGAAGTTGCCGATGCCGAGGTCGATCATGGAGAACCATCCCCAGAAGGGGCCGAAGCGCTCGAAGATGAGTTCGGCGTGTCCGCGATGGGTAGCGGCACCGAGACGAACGGTCATCTCCTGGACGACGATCGCCATGCAGAAGGTGACAGCAACGAAGGGCAGAAAAAAACCGATGCCAAACTTTGCGCCGGTGGCGGCGTAGGAGAGCATGCTGGGACCATCGTTCTCTCCGAGCATGACGAGGACGCCGGGACCAACCAACAACCACAGAAGACGCGCTTTAGAGGAAAATCCGCGATGGGAGCGGGCCGCGGAAACACGGACGCGATCATGGGCGCGGTCGACGTCTTCGTGGGTGATGATTACTACTTCGGTTTCGGTTTGAGGAACGACGGGCTTCATCGGCTGAGCTTTGCGGGGAGTTCCCCGCTGCGTTTTGCGAGTCCGACCGCAGCGAAGATTAGCGTCAGTATACACGAATGAATAAACTATGGTTAAGAATGATCACCGGGCTAGTGAGGGCGTCGGATCGGAAGGGATCCCCTTCGGCTTCGCTCAGGGCAGGCTTTCGACTTCGCGGATCGATCGCTGTCGCGATCCATCCGCTGCGCTCAGGATGACAGAGGCTACTTGGGGCGCTGGTCGGTGGGGGAAACCCAGACGCGCGCGGCTGCGGCATGGCCGAGGGATACGTTGCCGGTCGCGGTGGATAAGGCCAGAGTTTGGTCGTAGTTGCGTTCGAGGATACGCAGTTTTGCTCCGGGACGAATGCCGCGGGCTTCAAGAAACTCGAGCAAGCGGCGGTCGCGCTCGTAGATTCCGCTGACGGCGTAAGCGCTTCCGGGGACGGAATCGGACAGCAAGAGCAAGCCGCGATGGCGACGACTGGCGGGGCTTTCCATCTCGCTGAGGTTGCCGTGAGGGCAGGCGCCTCGCTTGCCCAACTTGGCGAGGAGTTTGGCTTCGAAGTCGGGGGAAACGGCGTGCTCCAGACGCTCGGCTTCGTCGTGCACCTTCCACCACTCCATGCCGAAAAGCTCAGCCAGCATGCGTTCGATGAGGTGGTGGCGGAGCGTGAGTCTACGGGCGATCTTGCGGCCGGCGGCGGTGAGGCGCACGTGTCCATCAGCCTGAACGCGGACCAGCCCATCCTTTCTTAGACGACGCAGCGCCATAGTGACGGCGGGCGCGGAGACCTTCAGCCAATCGGCAAGGCGGGCGGAGATGACGGATTCGCCTTCGCTCTCGGCTTCGAGGATAGCTTTGAGATAGTCTTCCTTGGAGACGGTGATCATCTGGGAAGATTATACGACGTGCTTAAGCGCGGTTAACCCCGTTCACCGCGGAGACACGGAGGCGCGGAGAAAACAAGGGCAAGGTCTTAGGTCTTGGGCCTTCAAGAAGCGCAAGCGCCAAAAACAACGACGGCTCCCGGAAATCTTAATTCCTCTTTTTTCTCTGCGTCTCCGTGGCTCCGTGGTGAAAGGATCGTGCGACGTTTGACAGCGTTCCTCTCTTACCCCTAACCTTGAATTTCTCTGGCTATGAAAGTTCTGGTGCTAGGCAACGGCGGGCGGGAGCATGCGCTGGTGTGGAAACTGCGGCAATCCCCGCGCATTTCGAAGCTGTATTGTGCGCCGGGCAACGGCGGCATTGCGGACGAGGCGGACTGCCTGCCGGTCGATCTGAAGAGTCTTGCATCCATCGTGGACTTGGGAGAGCAATTGCGGCCGGACTTGACGGTGGTGGGTCCTGAGTTGCCGCTGACGCTGGGCGTGGTGGACGAGTTCACGCGACGAGGGTGGGCTGCATTTGGGCCGACGAAGGCGGCGGCGCGGCTGGAATCCAGCAAGAGCTTTGCGAAGGAATTCTTGCAGCGGCATCGCATTCCCACCGCGGCGTATGCGATTTGCGATTCGGTGGAGGAGGTGCGCGCGGCGTTGGCGCATTTTCACGCGCCGTTGGTGGTGAAGGCGGACGGATTGGCGGCGGGTAAAGGCGTGGTGATTGCGGCGAGCAAGGAAGAGGCCGCCGATGTTGCAGCCCAAATGTTGAACGGCAAGATGGTGGGAGAAGCGGGCACGCGCGTGGTGCTGGAAGAATGTTTGACGGGCGACGAAGTATCGTTTCTCGTGTTGAGCGATGGGGAGCGGGTTGCCCCGCTGGTGGTGGCGCAGGATCACAAGCGGGTGGGCGATGGGGATACCGGACCGAATACGGGCGGGATGGGCGCCTATTCTACGCAGACCATCGTCGACGACGAAATGCGCGACTGGCTGGTGCATCACATTGCGCGACCGGTGGTGGAGGGGATGAAGGCCGAGGGTGCGGAATATAAAGGTGTGCTGTATTGCGGACTGATGATGACGGCGCGCGGGCCGATGGTACTGGAATTCAATTGCCGGTTTGGCGATCCGGAGACGCAGCCGATCTTGATGCGGCTGGAGAGCGATCTGGTGGAGGCGCTGGAGGCCTCGATTGAGGGGCGCGTGAGCGAGGGGAATTTTAGGTGGTCGCAGGATGCGTCGGTATGCGTGGTGATGGCTTCGGGAGGATATCCGGGGACGTTTGAGGTGGGAAAGAAGATCGGGGGACTCGACGAGGCTGCGGCGGTCGAAGGCGTGAAGGTGTTTCACGCTGGGACCTCGAAACAGAATGGAGAGTTTTATACCGCGGGCGGGCGCGTGCTGGGCGTATCGGCGCGGGCGGCGGAGTTGGAGACGGCGGTGGGGCGGGCGTATCAGGCGTGCGAGAAGATTTGGTTTGACGGGGCTCATTATCGGAAGGATATTGCCGGGCGGGCGTTGAGGAAATAGTTGTAACGATCTTGGTGCGTGCGTGCTTGGATCAAGGGGCCGGTGACAGGAATTCCTATGTAAGCCATAGGTGACGCGATGGCGAAAGGGATCCTTCGGCTGCGGGTGTGCTTCGTTTCACGAAGCACACCCTCCGCTCAGGATGACAAGTGAACGAGAGTTGTCTCGAAGGAGGAGAATGAGTAAGGTGCTGGTATCGATTGTGATGGGGAGCGATTCGGATCTCGAGATTATGCGCGAGGCGGGAAAGGCGCTGGAGGAATTTGGGATCGCTTACGAGATTGACGTTACGTCGGCGCACCGGTCGCCGGACCGGACGGCGGATTTTGCGCGGAAGGCTGCGGGGCGCGGGATTTGCGTGATCATTGCGGGAGCGGGAGGTGCGGCGCATCTGGCGGGAGTGATTGCGGCGCACACGACGCTGCCGGTGATTGGAGTGCCGATTCCTTCGACATCGTTGCAGGGGATGGATTCATTGCTGGCGACGGTGCAGATGCCGGCGGGGATTCCGGTGGCAACGGTGGCGATTGGAAAGCCGGGGGCGACGAATGCGGGGATTTTGGCAGCGCAGATGATTGCGCTGGGGGATGGCTCGATGGCGAAGAAGCTTGAGGCGCATAAGGAGAAATTGGCGCGAGGGGTGGAGGAGAAGTCGAAGAAGTTGAGGAGTTCGCTGGTGGGGTAAGGAGCCGGCAAAATCTCTCGGGGATCGAAGTTGATCAGTGGTTCGTTTCTTGCCAAGGCGGCGTGGGTGAACGGTTCGCGAAGAAGGCTGTAAGCAGCGCGGGCGGGTCACCTCAAGCGCTAAAGCGCGTCACATTCTTAGCGACTTAACGGTACCCTTCGGCGCGCTTCGCTCGCTCAGGGCAGGCTCAGGACAAGTCGTGCCCTACCCCAGCATTTCGAGGGTCGAGTTTTTCGGCAAACTGTGAAACAGTGCCCTTTCAAAGCCACAGCATTCGGCGACGAATTTCCTAAGATCCCAAACTAAGTTCTTGATCGCAATGACCGCATGGGTTTTCTGGCGAACGGGGCGAGAGACTCCAGAAAGCGGCGAATCTGGTTGCGGTCCTCTTCCGAGATCTGAACGAACTTCAAGCCAATGCCCAGGCCGGGGGTTCTATGGGCAACCTGGGCGTCGGCCCAGGATTTAGTTTGTCCGAACCAAATGCCAACTCTCAGCTTGGTTCCCGGTTGCAAGGGGATTGGCATCTCGATGTAACATCCACCAAGGCTGAGGTCGGCTACGGTACCCCAGAAAGAAGCTCCCTGGACGTGAACCTCGACCGAGTTCTGGCATCGGAAACGGGGAGCGATGCGGTGTTCGACACTGGCCAACTGAAAGTCATCGACTGCGTCCGGGGGCAGGGGGAAGTCCCAGAGAGGTTTTTGGGGAGCGATGTTGAGCAGGCCGACGTGGCCTGCTTTTGGTGTTCCGGCACCGCCGATCCACTTTACACGGAAGTGCACTCGATTGGCGCCGTAGGTTAGTCCGACAATCTCGTCGAGGTTGAGTTTGGAGCGAACTGCGGCCAGTTCTGCCCCGTTACGGCTGATGCTGACGGTGAGGACCTTCTCGGAGAAGACCTGACCGGCGCTGTCGGTGCCGAAAATGCGTACCGGGACTTCGACTTGCTTGCGGGGCTGGCTACGCCTGCCCATCGTTCGAGCGACCTCACTGGTGTTCAGGTGGGAGGAACTTCGGAATCAGTAGTACAGAATAGCTGGAGCGGGGACGGTTCTCAAGAAACCAAAGTTTGCGGGGCTGGCTCAGTTTGAAAGGGGCGGCTGTGTAGGCAAGGGAGATCCCCTTCGGCAAGCTCAGGGCAGGCTCTCGTCCGCTGGTGAAAACGTGGGCCTTCGGGATGACGCCGGAGGGGCGCAATCGTTAAGGACTTTCAAATTGAGCCACTATCGAAGTGTGCGGGGCTGTTGCAGATTCACGAGACGCGGCGAAAAGCCTCGCTGCGCGAGGCGGACAGCCCCTTCGGCTCCACTCAGGGCAGGCGGGGCGGCTGTCCCCACATAAAACAACCGGCATCGGCTGTCCAATACGACTGTTAGAGCTTCAATCCTTTCAGGTATTCGCGGAATGGGATTCCTAAGTCTTCGCGTTTGAGGGCGAACTCGACGGTAGCTTTGAGGAAGCCGAGTTTGTCTCCGGCGTCGTGGCGGCGGCCTTCGTAGACGTAGGCGTACATTTTTTCTTTCTGCAGGAGGAGGCGCATGCCGTCGGTGAGTTGCAGTTCGCCGCCGGCGCCGGTGGGAGTGTTGGCCAAGCAGTCGAAAATTGCGGGCGTGAGAATGTAACGGCCGATGATGGCGAGGTTGGAGGGGGCGTCTTCGGGCTTGGGCTTCTCGACCATGTTCTTAATCTCGAACAGACGATCGGCGAAGCGGCTGTCTTCGACAGGCTTTACGTCGAGGACGCCGTAGGAAGAAATCATCTTGCCTTCGATGACTTGAGTGGCGAGGACGGAGCACTGTTTTTCGTCGAAGACTTCGACCATTTGCTTGAGGCAGGGGACTTTGGCGTCGATGACATCGTCGGCGAGGAGGACGGCGAAAGGTTCGTTGCCAACGAGTTCGCGGGCCATGAGCACGGCATGGCCGAGGCCGAGGGCTTCTTTCTGGCGGACGTAGGCGACGTGAATCATGTCGGAGATGGAACGGACGATCTTGAGCAGGTCAAGCTTCTTGCGATCTTCGAGCATTCTTTCGAGTTCGTAGCTGACGTCGAAGTGGTCTTCGATGGCTTGCTTGCCGCGGCCGGTGATGATGAGGATCTGGTCGCAGCCGGAGGCCATGGCTTCTTCGACTCCGTACTGGATGATGGGCTTATCGACCAGCGGCAGCATTTCTTTGGGCTGGGCTTTAGTTGCTGGCAGGAAGCGGGTGCCGAGGCCGGCGGCGGGGAAAACGGCTTTGCGGAGTTTCATGGGCATGGGGTAAGGCGTTGGTCGTTAGTCGTTGAAGGTGCGAGTTCGGTTGCCGGATAATTGTACCTGCTGGAGTTTGGAGATGGCGACCTTCGGCGGCTAAGGCCGCAGTTGTTTTCTTTTGTGCTTTATTGGCGCGGCTGAAAGCCGCGCCCTTTCAAGGCTGAGCCTGTCCGGCGGTTCGGGCTTCTGATGAGGTTTCCACGCTGGCCAGTTGGTCTAGAACCGTGCGGAGGGTGCGGAGGACTTCTTCCGCGGCTGTGGCCTTCAAAACAAATTTCAACATGCCATCCGGGGTGAACTGTGCGCCGCGCTGGGCGGAGACGAAGCGGGCTAGTTGCTCGGGATCGACGGTCGCATTCTGGCGGAATTTTAGGGTGACGAAGTCGCGTTTGCGCTCGATGGCGTTGACGCCCAGTTTCATGCACAGGAGTTTGAGTGAGGCGTAATCGAGCAGGTTGCGGACTGGGGGCGGGGGTGGGCCGTAGCGGTCTTGCAGTTCGGCAGCGACGTCGGTGAGTTGCGATTCGGTTTCGACTCTCGCGACGCGTTTGTACATTTGCAGGCGCTGGTTTTCCTCCGGTACATAATCGGCGGGGATGCGAATGTTCAGGCCTAAATTGAGCTGGGTTTCGGCTTCGTCGGGGGCGGCTTCGCCTTTCATCTCGCGGACGGCGCGCTCGAGCATCTGGGTGTAGAGCTCGAAGCCGATGGCTTCGATGTGGCCGCTCTGCTCGCCGCCGAGCATGTTGCCGGCACCGCGGAGTTCGAGATCGAGAGCGGCGATTTTGAATCCGGCGCCGAGGTCCGAGAATTCTTTGAGCGCGGCGAGGCGGCGGCGAGCGATGGGAGTGAGTTCGACTTCCGGCGGAAGCATGAGATAGGCGTAGGCGCGGCGGTTGGAGCGGCCCACGCGGCCGCGCAGCTGGTAAAGCTCGGAGAGACCCAGGCGATCGGCGCGGTTGATTAGAATCGTGTTGCAGAGCGGGATGTCAAGACCGTTTTCGATGATTGTGGTCGATACTAGAATGTCGGCTTCGTGGTGCATGAATTTCAGCATCACTTTTTCCAGTTCGCCTTCCGACATTTGTCCGTGGCCGACGATGATGCGGGAGGGCGGGACCAGCGATTGGATCTTGGCGGCGATTTCCCAGATGGTGTCGACGCGGTTGTGCACGAAATAAACCTGGCCGCCGCGCTCGAGTTCCTGCTCGATGGCGGATTGAATGAGTTTTTCGTCCCAACTGGCGACGACCGTCTGAATCGCCATGCGATCTTTGGGCGGAGTTTCGATCACGCTCATGTCGCGCAGGCCTACTAGCGACATGTGGAGGGTGCGCGGGATGGGCGTGGCCGACATGGTAAGGACGTCCACTTGCTTGCGCATTTGCTTGATGCGCTCTTTGTGGCGGACACCGAAGCGCTGTTCTTCGTCGACGATGAGGAGGCCGAGATCGGAAAACTTGATGTCTTTGGAAAGGATGCGGTGCGTACCGATGAGGACGTCGATTTTGCCGGCTTCGGTTTTCTGCAGGATTTCTTTTTGCTGCCTGGCGTTGCGGAAGCGGCTGATCATATCAATTGTGATTGGGAAGGGTGCGAAACGCTGCTTGAAAGTTTCGAAATGCTGGAAGGCGAGGACGGTGGTGGGCGCGAGGACGGCCACTTGTTTGTTGTCATTGATGGCTTTGAACGCGGCGCGCATGGCAACTTCGGTTTTGCCGTAACCGACGTCGCCGCAGAGCAGGCGGTCCATCGGTTGGGAAGATTCCATGTCGCGGATTACATCTTTGATGGCCTGGGCCTGGTCTTCGGTTTCGCTGAATTCGAAGGCGTCTTCGAATTCGCGGAACCACTCGGTGCCGGGCGGAAAGGCATGGCCGACGGCGGTTTTGCGCTCGGCGTAGAGCTTGAGCAGTTCGTCGGCCATGTCTTTCATGGCTTTGCGGACACGAGCTTTCGTCTTGGACCACGATTGCGTGCCGAGATGACTTAGCGCGGGTTTGGCGCCTTCCGAGGAGCGGTACTTCTGCACGAGATCGAGACGGGTGAGCGGGACGTAGAGGCGGGCGGCCTCGGCGAATTCGAGCAGCATGAATTCGGCGGGACCATCACCGTGATTGATTTCCTTTAAGCCCTGGTATTGGCCGATGCCGTGTTCGACGTGCACGACGTAATCGCCGACCTGGAGATCGCGGAAGTCGGAGAGAAAGGCTGAGACTTTGGACTTTGATCGTTGCGGACGCGAGGCGACGGATTCGGATTCGTCGAAGAGATCGCGGGAGCCGAAGACGGCGAGGTTGGCTTCGGGGAGCAGGACGCCGTCGGGGACATAGGCGGTGGCGAGCGTGGTGGTGAGGACTTCACCGGCGAAGTAGCTGGTTTCGTCCGCGTAACTTTCGCCGCCACGGGTGCGGCTTCCGAGTTTGAACGAGACGTTGTACTCGGTGAAGACATCGGCGAGGCGTTCGACTTCGCCGGTGTTGGGGACGGCGAAGAGGACACGCTTGCCGTCGGAGTTGAGCTTTTGGACTTCTTCCAGCATGGCGGGAATTGCGCCGTGGAAGCGGGGTGAGGGCTGGGTGAGGAAAGAGATGGCTTCTTCGTTCAGGTCGTGCGTGATGCCCAGGTGTTCGATATCGGCGCCGGGAAGAGCTTCGGTTTTGCTCCACCAATCCTCTGGCGGGAGGTAGAGATCTTCGGGGCGGACAAGGTTGCCGACGCCGCTGCGCTCGTGGGCTTCGGTGACGCGGGTCCAGAAGCGGTCGAATTCTTGTTTGAGCTGGTCGGTCTCGTCGAGAAGAACCGAGGCGCGGGGAATCAAATCGAAAATGGTGCTGTCGGCTCCGGCGACGGGAGCGTAAAACTCCCAGCCGGGAAAGACGTTGACGCCGCCGGCGCGGACGGCGGCTTCGACGATCTCTTCGTTACCGACGATGCGCTTGCCGCTGAGGCGGGTGTGAATTGCGCCGAGCAGATGCTCGCTGACCGGAGTTTCGGTGAGTGGGAGAAGCAGGGCCTCGTCTACGGGGTTCGAGGAGCGTTGGGATGTCGGGTCGAACTTGCGAATGGAATCGGCTTCGTCGCCGAAGAACTCGATGCGTAAGGGGCGGTCGGCCTCGGGGGAGTAGACGTCGAGGATTCCGCCTCGGGAGGCATACTGGCCGGGCATTTCGACGACATCGGTGGAGGTGTAGCCGACGGTGTTGAGGTGAGCGAGCAGAGATTCGAGATCGAAGGATTCGCCGCGGCGGATGATGCGGGCGAGATCGGTGTAATAGTCGGCGGAGCGGAGACGGATGGCGGTGGCCGCTATCGGCGAGACGACGATAGATGCGGCGCCGGTGGCGATCTTCCATAAGGCGGTGGCGCGTTCTTCCTGGAGTTCGGGGTGCGGGGAGAGATTCTGGAACGGGAGCACGTCGCGGGCGGGGAGAGTGATGACGGAATCAGGATCGCAGGCGGCGGTGAGTTCACAGAAGCCGCGAAGAACGGGAAGGAAGTCCTCGGCGGCACGGTTGTCGTTGACGACGAAGATGAGCGGGCGAGCGGCGGCGCGTTGAAACAGCACGAGCAGCAAGGCTTTGGCGGTTGGAGTGAGACCAGAGACACGCATGCGCCCCGTGCCCTCCTTGAGGTGGGAGGCAACACGCGCGAAGGCGGGAAGCTTTTCTACGTCCGTGAAGAGTTCGCGGACGAAGGGAAGAAGCATGCAGGATTATTTTAGCAGGAGTGAGGCGAGGACAATCCCAGTGGGTCTCACCAACGCTTTGGGGGGCGGCGGGATGCATGAAAGACGCGCAGGATTTCGATTGCGCCTCGTCTTACGCGGTAGGGAATCAGATAGCGGGTTTTGGGTACCAGCAATTCACGCGTACCGGACACGCGGCCAGGACGACCGATGGCTGGTTGGGCTGCCAGCAAAGCCACCGCTTCGAGGATGCGCCGAGCCACTAACCGCGCCGCTGCCGGATCATCGCTGGCAATAAAAGTGAGTTCGTCGTCGAAGTTTTTCACGGCGGTTCTGAGCCACTTAATCGGAGTGGCCATCCCACTTGTCCGTCAGCGCTTTTACATCAGCGTCGCTTGCGAAGTCGCCAGCATCGGCTTCTGCAATGGCGGCACGAATCTCCTGAATCTGCCATTCGTTGGTCGAGATGTACTCCCGGATAGCTTCGGCAGCGAGAAACGACTTGCTGCGATTTGTGGCTGCGGATAGGCGATCGAGCCGTTTCTTGACGGCAGACTCCAATCGGATCGTCATTGTTGTGCTCATTGTGCGCCCGTACGACGATGTACACATTATAGCACGGCGGCAGCGCAGGCAGCCGAGACGGCTGTCTCTACATGGGTCGTGCTCATGCGCGCAGCAAAGTGCGCGTTAGGCAGGTGGGGCCGCCGCTGCCGTTTATGCAGAGTTCGCTGCCGGGGAAGGTACGGAGGTCGAATCCGGCGCGGCGGAGGCGGGCGTTGGTTTTGGGGTTTTCTGCGATGGCTAGCAGGCGAGCGTTGCCGAGGGCTAGAACGTTGCAGGCTAACGTGTCGCGCTCGGAGGGGTCGATATCGATGAATTCGAAACTGCGGGACTTTAGCAGTTCGACGGTTTCGACCGCTAGCCACGGGAGATCGACGAGGGCGGTGTGGTCGTCGAGCAGGCTGATGAGCGACATGAGATGCAGGCACGCGGACGGGCCCGGGCCGTGAGGTAGCGGCGCTGAAAGGACTTCTACGTCTTTGGGAGCCAGGAGGTCGCGCATCTGATGAATACCGGCGGCGTTGGTGCGATAGCCGTGGCCGATGAGCAGAGTTTCGGAATCGAGCCAGAGCATGTCGCCGGCTTCGGTGGTGGCGGGAGGGATGATCTGGCCGAGAATTGGGATGTCGAGAGTGTCGCAGAGCAAGGCCTGGTGTGGGCCTTCGGCCAAACGGTTCGGCTTGCCGGGACGCATCACGATGAGACCGTGGTCGGCGGGAAGGGATGCATCGTGGGTGTAGACGGCATCGAGGGAAAGATTCGGTGAGGGTGGGAGTTCGACGACTTCGGCTCCGGCGGCTTTTAGTTCGTGGCAGAGCGCGTCGTGCTGGGATTGGGCTCTTGCGAAGTCCAGGGCGTGCCGGAATCCCAACTCCTGCCAGCGCGAGGCGCGCTCGGGTTGGTTCCATCCGGCAGTGCGGGGAGAACACACCATGACGCGCTGCAGCGCGCCGGACATCGAATGGCCGTTGAACTGCGTCTTCATTGTTGTTATTGCTTCCACAGCTTTCCTCTTTTCTCGACTGAGTTTTCTGAAGCGGGTGGGGCTGTCAGGAATCTATATGGGCATTATGGCAAAAGCAATGTGGGAAGGCGCGGTGCTGGCCGAGAGCAATGCGACGGTAGAGGTGGAGGGGAATCAGTATTTTCCGCCGGATGCAATCCGGAAGGAATATTTCAAGCCGAGCGAGGCACATTCGGTGTGTCCGTGGAAGGGGACGGCGAGCTATTACGATTTGGAAGTGAATGGGAAAAAGAATGCGGGAGCGGCTTGGTTTTATCCTGAGCCGAAGGATGCGGCGAAGCAGATCAAGGGGTATGTGGCGTTTTGGAAGGGCGTGAAGGTGGAGAAGTAGTGCGGAATGGCTGGGCGGAACGACGGGATCCCTCGACTTTACTTTGTGTTAAAATGTAAAGCGTGGCACAAGCGACGGTTTCTTCAAAGAATCAAATTGTAATTCCGCGCGAGGCGCGGGAGGCGCTCGAGTTGCGCGCCGGGGATAAGGTGCTGGTGGTGGTGCGCGGAAAGAGAGTTCTGGTACTGCAGAAACCGACGTCTCACGGGGCGGCAATTCGGGGTTTGGCAAGGGGTGGCGTCTATCCCTCGGGGCATCTTCAGAAGGAACGCCAGAGCTGGGAGTAGACAGGCTTCGTTTATTTCTCCGTCGTCACCGCAGGATCGCTCTCGACACCAGCGTCTTTATTTACCAGATGGAGGCTAATGCGAGGTACGCGACGCTCACGGATTCCGTGTTTTCGTGGGTGGAACGCGCCGGGCATGAGGCAGTGACCTCCACCATTACAATGACGGAATTGCTAGTCCCGTCTTATCGCGATCATCACGAAGGCAAGGTTGACGAGTTTTACGGTTTGCTTTCCACGTACCCCAACTTGCGCTGGGTTGCGCCTGACCTGGAAACCGCAGACCTCGCGGCGCGAATTCGCGCCGATTATCGACTACGGACTCCGGATGCTTTGCAGGCAGCGACGGCCGTCCGAGCACAGGCGACGGCCTTCGTGACAAATGCTCCTGTTTTCGCGCGAATTGGAGAGTTTGAGACGGCGATCTTGGATCAATTCGTCTGATGCCGAAGTACCCCGGGGCTGAAAGTTCTCGGCGTGAAACGGGCGGTTATCGCAGCGCTGAAAGTGCCACCCAAAATCCACTCGCAATCAGAATTGCCAGCACGGTGCTAAAACTCCACGTGGGCGCGGAATGAGGGGACGAGGACGGGACCGCGGTCGCGGTTGTAGCCGGGATCGTTTATGTGCTGCAGGCCCGGGGCGAGGTAGATGCCGCGCCACACGTGGACTGTGTAGTAAGACTCCACGATATTTTCGCGGCCGTAGGTGAGGGCGCCATCGCCGAGCAGGAAGCCGAGACCGCCATCGGCGAGGTAGTTCTGGTGATCCTTCTTGATGGCGTTTGAAACGAAAGCGACGCCGGCGCGATCCTGCTTGCGATGCCACCATGCGCCATTCGCTCCCAGGCCTTCGGCGAAGGTTTGATCGACTTCGGTGTAGGCGAAGGATTCGGTCTTGCCGTTGTCCCAGCCGAAGCGGGCGAAAGCGGTAAGGTTGGGCAGGAGATTCTGCTCGAGGTTGACGCCGAAGCCGTATTTGCGGGTGATGCGCCAGGGATGGTTGGTGATTTCGGGAATCAGTTCCGGAGCGGGGGCGGTGTGATCTTCAAACTGCTCGATCGCGTCGCGGTAGATTCCCATGTTGGCGTAATTGGTGTAGGCCAGGAGACGGACGACGCCTGCTTTCTTTGGGATCAGGCCGTGACGTAACTCGTATTCAAAATTTTCCGCGTGCACTTGCCACGGGCGCCAGACCAGATCGATTCCGTTCGCGATCTTGGGCATGAGGGCTTCGGCGAAGCGGAATCCCCAGTTACGATCTTCGAAATCGGCGGTTGCGCCGACGGTGTAACCGCGAGTGTCGGCGGCGTAGTCGTAGGCGCCGTTATTGTCTGTGGTCCAGTTGATGAACTGAAATTTGGTGTCAGAGCCGACGGAGTTTACGTCGAAGAAATCGGGCATGCTGAATTTGCCGAAGCGGATTTCGAGGCGACGGCGCGGGAGTTCCTCAAAGAGAGACAAGGAGCTGCGCTGGTTTTCGACCTTATCCTTGCTCAGGGCAAACACTTTGTGAATCATGCCCCGCGCAAGATAGGGCGCCTTGCTGAGAAGAGGATTGCGCACGATATCGAGATCGGTGTTGCCGGCGAGACCGAGGCCCAGGCTGAGAGCGGATCCGCCAGCCTCTTCAATATCGACCAGAAGTTCGGTGGAGTTGTTGAGGCGGGCGCCGGTGTAGAGGGTCAGGACGCGGGATGTGGCTTTTTGGTAATTGGGGCTGAGGCTGTTGGCGCCGCTGTAATCGGCATGGAACGGAGGATGAGTTTGAAAGATAAAATTTGCCTGGCCGGAGAGCCAGAAGCGAGAGTCCTTGAAGGGGGGGAACATGGCTTCGGTGCTGTCGGGGGAGGGTGGATCGGGCGTGGTGGCGGCGTCGGGCTGGGGCGCGGAATCGGACTTTGAGGCGGAGGGCGAGTCTGGCTGCTGAGCGAGAGCGCGGCTGTTGCACGCGACCGCGAACGCCAAGATCAGGGCAAAGGCCGCAGCGACGGCTCGGAGAATGGCTAGGGCTGCGGGTTTCGGATCGGCACCGAAATCTGCCTTGGGCGCCGCGCCAAGCCGCACCGTATTGAAAATGAATTTCAATTTCATAATTACACGTTAAGTTCGCGGAGAGTTGCGCTCAAGGTCCAGCGTCACCCTCCGGTGTGACATTTGTCACGCCGGTTCGGCAGACGCGCTTTTCGATCCCAGATAGTTAATGCAAGCGTATCATATTAGGTTAACTATGGTTAATGACTGTCGTTCTTCGATGATGATGCAACTTGCCCCAAACGGCCGTGTGCTTAGGGAGATCGCCTTCGGTTTCGCTCAGGGCGGGCTCTCGTCTCGCTGGTGAAAACGCGGGACTTCGGGATGACGCCAAACAGATTAAGATCGCAAAACCTTTCGAACTGCGCCACTACGCGCCCTTCCCCGACCGTCAGTGCGAGAGCGAGTATTGCCTTGCTGAACGCCGCCAGTCCATCGAAGCCTACTTAGGATTCGTTAAAGGAGTGTTACAGGCTGAGCTGGGCACTCTCAGCAGTGCTCGACAGCCACCCGCTGCATGCGGAGCCTGCGGCTGCTGTGCTTGCCGGTGACCACGACCCCAGTTCATGCGCAGAGGTTGCCGTTCCGTGTGTTGTTGCTGCCGCGATGCGGAAACTTCGTAGCGGATTGAGCGCGCGAACTGCGTCGTCGTCATCGTCACTGGTGGTACTAGCAAAGTCATGCAAGCCATTCGGTGCCCTCCTTTCTATATCGCGGTAACGTTGAGCGAACCGGAATGCCGCCGGTACCAGTTGCAGGCTTTGGTCTGAACTCTGTGTGCATACGTCCTGATTCCGGTCTTTGGCGGACGCTCTGGATTTCCCGCCAAAGGTCTTATATCATACCCCCCTAGGGTAATGGCAAGGGGAAAACGAGGGGACCAGAAAAAATGCAAGATAAGATTCCAGCAATTTCAAAAGAGAAGCAGAAGCTTCTTTTTCGCATCAAGCGGATACGCGGCCAGTTCGCAGCCGTGGAGCGCGCACTCACGGCGGAAGATGAATGCGCGGACATTCTGATGCTGCTGGCAGCGATTCGCGGCGGCGTGAACGGGTTGATGGCGGAGATTCTCGAGGACCACATCCGGCTGCATATGATGAATCCGGATCACGAAGTGGAATCAGCCGAGGAGTTGGGCGAAGACTTGATCGGATTGGTTCGCGCCTATTTGAAGTGACCGGATAGCTGCAGAAAGGGACGGGCGGCAATCGCGGCTGCGCGATCCAAATACCCTGATGGGCACCGTCTCGAACAAATCAAAAAGGACAGCCCGGAGCCCCCGAAGCTGTCCTGGAACCCTCCCGGTTAGAAGGGCAACTTGATGACCCTAGGTTACCGTGGCGATGTTGCAAAGTGATGGCGGAGACGTGAATATCTGGTTAATTTGATCGGTGAGGCGCTGCTATAGTAGTCGGTTGCGTGCAGTCATCCGTTGACATCATTTTCCTGCGGGAGCACCCAATGCCATCAACGACGTCCCGAAAAGCCGAGCAGTCGCGCCGTCTGCAGCAACGTGCAGAAAGCATGATTCCTGGCGGAGTGAACTCGCCGGTGCGCGGGTTCGGGGCGGTGGGAGGCGATCCGCCGTTTATTGTGCGCGGGAAAGGCTCGCACATGTGGGATGCCGATGAAAACGAATTCATCGACTATGTGGGCTCGTGGGGCCCGCTGATTTTGGGCCATGCCGCGCCGGACGTGCTGGACGCGATTGTGGGAGCGGCCTGCAATGGGACCAGCTTTGGAGCTTCCACGCCTGCCGAGGCCGACTTGGCGGAGTTGGTGCTGGCGGCGCTGCCGCCGATGCAGAAGGTTCGCTTCGTAAGTTCGGGAACGGAAGCGACGATGTCGGCAATCCGACTGGCGCGGGCTTATACCAAGCGCAAATACATTGTGAAATTTGAAGGGTGCTACCACGGGCACTCCGATTCCCTGCTGGTGAAGGCAGGTTCGGGAGTGGCGACGCTTGGCATTCCGGGATCGGCAGGGGTTCCCGAGGAGTTTACGCAATTCACGCTGGCGCTGCCTTTTAACGACATCAAAGCGGTGGAATATGCGTTCCAGAAATTCAAACATCAGATTGCGTGCGTGATCGTGGAACCGGTGGTGGGCAACATGGGGTGTGTTCCGGCGGCGGACGACTATCTGGTGGCGCTGCGGTTGATTACCGAGCGGGAAAGGTCAGTGCTGATTTTCGATGAGGTGATGACCGGATTTCGCGTGGCTTTCGGAGGAGCGCAGGAGCTCTACAATATTCATCCTGATCTGACGACCCTGGGTAAGATTATCGGTGGAGGGTTGCCGGTGGGCGCTTACGGCGGGTCCAGCGAGATTATGGATCTGGTTGCGCCACTGGGGCCGATGTACCAGGCGGGGACGCTTTCCGGCAATCCGCTGGCGATGGCGGCGGGATGCGCGATGCTGAAGCGCCTGCGCGATCACAAGCAGGAGATTTATGCACGGCTGGAGAAGCTGAGTGGAGAATTGGTGGAGGGGGTGGCTGCAGCGGCTAAGGACGCGGGCGTGCCGTTGTGCTACAACCGGGTCGGATCGATGTTTACGTGGTTCTTCACGCCGGGGCCGGTGACGGATTGGGAATCGGCATCGAAATCGAATACGCAAGCGTTTGGCAAGTTCTTTCGAGCGATGCTCGATGGCGGAGTGTATCTGCCGCCGTCGCAGTATGAGGCAGCGTTTCTGGGAGCGACCCATACGGAGGAAGATGTGCAGCAGACAATTGCGGCGGCGAAGCAGGGGTTTGCGGCGGTGAAGGGATAGAAGGCGGGTCGCTTTGATGAATGATACCGTTAATCTCTCGTTCCGTTATTCCAAGGGCGATATCGTGCGGGCGATGCGCTCGCATTACGCTTCGCGTATGCGGCCTCGGCTGGACATCGTCATGGCTGTCGGGTTTGCGGCCGCAGGAGCTTACCTTTGGCGTTCTCCGAGTTCGCACTGGTCCGGTGTGTTCTTCGCTGGAGTGGCCGCTGCGCTTATCCTTATGCTTTTTGCCGCTTTTGTTGTGATCCCGAACTTAGCTTTCCGCCTGGAGCCCAAATACCGCGACGATTACTCGCTCGTGTTCTCCTCGGAAGGAATCCACTTTCGCACGGTTCACATTGACTCTCTGCTGCAGTGGAGCTTGTATTCGCGGGCGCTGATCGACGGCCACTCTTACCTCCTGTACTACGGCTCGCGGACGTGCTCGATAATTCCGAAACGCGTCTTTCAGAGTTCCGAACAACAACGAGCATTTGAGGGGTTGCTGGGCAGCACGTTCCGAAGATCATCACGAAGAACTAGAGTCATTCTGCATCATCTGCAGAATCGTTTTGAACTCGCGTCCTTCGCTTTTGTATCGAGCGATTAGCCGATCCGTCGCGATTACGGTTTGTGAGCGATCCGCGCCCATTTGTTTGTGACCTCCATCGTGAAGAAGGATCACGTCGCCGCCGCGAATTTGTTTTGAGATCTTGCGCTCGATTTCGGCGGCAGGAGGAGCGTTCCAGTCGTAGCCGGTTACGTTCCACATGACTGGTTGCAGGCCAAGTTCGCGAGCCAGGCGGAGAACGGCGGGGCGGCGGCCTCCGAAGGAAGGGCGGAAGAGATTGCTGGGTTCGCCGACGGCATCCTGCAAGGCGGTGCGGCATTGACTGAGTTCGTGGCGGATATCGGCTTCACTTTTGAAGGTCAGGAGCGGATGCGTGAAGGTGTGGTTGCCGACGATGTGGCCGGCCTGGACAATTTCACGGGCGATCTCGGGACGCTGCCGCACGAAGCGTCCGATAAGAAAAAAAGTTGCGTGAACGCTGTGCTTCGCCAGGACTTCCAACAGACGGAGCGTGTGCGGGTCGTTGGGACCGTCGTCGTAGGTGAGGGCGAGCGGGCGGGCGCCGTGAGCCAGTCCGGTGAAAGTTTGCCCGAACCACTGTCCCGTGGGAGCCATCGACTGATAACCGGCGGTGATAGCGGCTGCCGCGGAGACGGCACCGGCCAGGGCAAGGGGGAGCATGAGGGGATTGTAAACGGCTGAATTGAGTAATTGTGTAATTGAGTAATTTGGAAATTGACTTCGCACGACGGTCTTGAATTACTCAATTATAAAATTACTCAATTCCCCAATTGTCCTCTGTTAACTCTTCCCGCAATTGCCACTCGGGGATATCCGAGCTATCCTGCAAATTCCGAATTATTACGAGCCCATGGCGAATCTCTTCGAACTGCCCCGCTACCTTGCTGTAGAAGGTCCCATTCGAGTGGGAAAAAGCACGCTGGCCCGCATCCTGGCCGAGCGGTTGAATGCGCAGCGCGTGATGGAGCCCGAGTCCAATCCGTTTCTTGGGGCATTTTACGAGGGCGAGCGCGGGGCGGCGTTTCAGGCGCAGTTTGCGTTTCTGGTGCAGCGGTTCGAACAGTTGCAGGCCCTCGATTTAGGGGCGCGGTCGCAGAAGACGGTGGTCGCGGATTACATTATTGAGAAGGACAAGCTTTTTGCCTGCCTGAACCTCACCGACCAGGAACTCGATACCTACAACCGCTACTACAATCACTTTCGGGAGAAGTTGCCTACTCCCGACCTGGTTATCTACCTGCAGGCCACGCCGGAAGTGCTGAAGAAGCGCCTGCGAAAAAAGAATGCGCCGAGCGAGCGTGCGGTCAGCGACGAGTATCTGGAAGAGGTGGTGAAGGCTTATGAACACTTCTTCTTTCATTACACGTCGTCGGACCTGCTGATCGTCAATACTTCGGACATCGATTTTGTTGACCGCAACGAAGATTTACAGGAGTTGCTGCGGAAGGTGACGGAGCCGATCAAGGGGACGCAATACTTCTTGCCGCTGGGCGGGCAGGAAGGGGTGGGGGCTTGAAAACCGTCGTCGGTCGTTAGTCGTTGGTCGTTGGGCTTCACGAACGACAGGCTAGATATTGGGAACGGTGAGAAAGACTCAAGGCCGTGGCACTCGCTACCAAAACCAAGCTGCAGCGTCTCGATGGCTTCCGCATTATTGCTGGCGGCGCTTTCCTACCTGTCCTCCGGTCTCTTCGTGCACACCTACTGCGAAAACCGTCCAATCATGCTGGTACTTGCAGCGGTCGGGGTAGTTACGCTTTGTTTTCTGATACGATGTTGGCCGCCCACTTTGCTGCAGAGAGCAGCGACAATACTGGCGATCCTGCTTTGCCTGTTCGAGATCAGCTTCAACCTGTGGTTTTTTGGGTGGGCTACCCGCATCTGTGCGGACCAGAAGAGATTGCACTAACGAGGCACTCGTGTCCTCCTGGGTGAACGACGGTTTCCAAGACAGCTACTTCCTCACATCGCGGCTGCGAGTGGCCTGACAATACGGGGGTAGGACCGTAGTTGGTTGTCTCAACAGTCTTGCATTACGCCTCTAAAGTTATTACAATTGTAATAACAAGGGAAGGACGCGATGGTTCCACTGAAGATCCGGAAGTTTGGCAACTCGCTTGGTGTTGTTCTGCCCAAAGAAGTCATTCAGCGCCTGCGAACCAGGGACGGAGAGCAGGTTTTTCTGATCGAGGCAGGAGATGGCGATTACCGGCTCACCCCCTACGATCCCACGTTCGAGAAGAAAATGAAGAAGGCGGAAGAGATTATGGGCCGATACCGCAATACGCTGCACGCTCTGGCCAAGTGAAGGATGGCTCCGAAAAGCAAAGAACCGGTCTGGATCGAAACGCGCGATGTGCTCGCCATTCACGACCGCCTTTTGGCGCTGCACGGCGGCGCTTCAGGATTGCGCGATCGAGGGCTTCTTGAGTCCGCTCTGGCTCGGCCGCGCCAGCACCATGCTTACGCCAGCTCCCCTGACATCGTAGAAATGGCCACCCTCTACACCGCGGGCGTAGTCCGAAACCATCCTTTCGTGGACGGAAACAAGCGGACCGGCTTTGTGATTGGCGTTCTCTTTCTCGAACTCAACGGCTTCGAGTTCAAGGCCAGTGAAGAAGATGCAACACAGGCTGCCACCTCTCTTGCGGCTGGCATTCTGGATGAGGCTGGGTATTGGGCTTGGCTGCGGGAGAACATCCGGCGAAAGCAGTAAGACTCTTCCCAGCCTACAAACGACTGGTCATTGCCAATCTTCGCGTCTACAATGATCCCAGCATCCACGAAGATGCTTAACAGGTTCTATCCGGCGAAGCCGGAGGGGCACTGGAGGGTACGATGAGTCTCACCCCGATCAGCGGGCGTTCCACGGACGAACTCCGCCGCAAGGTTACAACTGCTTCTCTACGGGAACTAAAACTCCGACACGAACCGATTACCTGCCTCACCGCCTACGATTACGCGACGGCGCGTCTGGTGGACGAGGCCGGCATCGAGATGATCCTGGTGGGCGATTCGCTCGCGCAGGCCATGCTCGGCCATGAGAACACGCTCTCGGTCACTATGGACGAGATGCTGCACCACGTGAAGGCAGTGCGCCGGGGCGTTAAGAATGCGCTGCTGCTGGCGGACATGCCTTACGGGTCGTATCAGGTTGACCCCAACGACGCTTTGCGCAACGCCACGCGCTTTGTAAAGGAAGGTGGCGCGGAAGTGGTGAAAATCGAGGGTGGAGAAAAACGCGTTGACCTGATTCGCCGGATTATTGACGCGGAGATCCCAGTGGCTGGGCACATTGGGCTTACGCCGCAGTCGGTGAATGTGATGGGTGGCTATAAGGTACAGGGGAAAGATCTCAGTGGGATTGAGCAACTGATGCACGATGCCGTGGCGCTGGATCGCGCGGGTGTGGCTTGCCTGTATCTGGAGGGCATTCCACGGGAAGTTGCGGCGATGATTACGGCGGAGGTGGGCACGTCGACCATCGGGATTGGCGCCGGTCCGGAGTGCGATGGGCAGGTGCTGGTGTTCCACGACATTCTCAATCTGACGTTTGGGCCTCCGGCAAAGTTTGTGCGCCGCTACGGCGATGGGGCGGCGGTGATCACGAATGCAGTGGGGGCATTTCGCGCCGATGTGAAGTCGCAGCAGTATCCGGCGGATGAGGAGTCGTATCACCTGCCGAGAGATACGAAGGCCGGGCTGGAAACGGTGCTGGCGCGGAAGCGGGCGATGCGGCGGTGAGGGCGGGATCCACCACGGAGGCACAGAGACACGGAGGAAAATCAAACTTGAGATTTGTTCTTCCGCCACGGTTCGATGCGTTTGGTACGATTCGCAATTCGCCGTAACGGTGCTAGGCTATGTTTATTTAGGAGGTAGTTATGGCGCACTTCTTGCCTGCGTTTTTTCTGCCGTTTCGGTTTTGGCTTCGTAATGTATTTTCTGCCGTCGATTATTGCCTTTGCCCGGAGTAAGCGGGACACGGCCGCGATTGTGTTGCTGAACTTCTTTTTGGGATGGACGGTGATTGGGTGGGTGGTCGCGCTGGTTTGGGCGGTGAAGACGGGCGTGCCTGCGGTGGTGCGGTGAGTTTTTTCGTCCGTGGGCGCCGCACGCGGGCCGGCCTCGTATTTGTTTTGATGATGAACTTCTCTATCGCGGCTTGCTCGCGGCAGAGTGCGCCACTTCCGCCGGACGCTGCCACTGTTCTGCAGGCCATCGCCGCTGCTGACCCAGCGAAATATCCGAGCCTGCAGGAGACCAAGCACTGGAGCAATCCGTATCTCGTCATCCGTCCCGACGCGGTCGGACTGATCACCGGCGTCGCCGCCAATGAAGAACAGATTCTGAAGCCGGAGGAAGTGTTGCATGCGCTGGTCCGCTTGCCCAAATCCGCTTGGCCTTACGGACGCACCGTTGCGATTCTGGTGGACGAGAAGGCTACAGCTTCCGAACAGGACAAGATTGCGATTCGGAGAAGCCGCGGCATTGTCGCGGGTGATCTGCAGGGCGCACAGGTTGCGATCAACTGGATTCCAACATCCTGAGAGTCAAGAACGGGACATCCACAGTCCGAAGCTGCGCGAGTAAACAGTCCTCACGGCATGAGAATCTGCTTCACTATCGAAGATATGCGAACTGCGTGCCGCGAGGAGCGGAGTAGCGGCAAGCGCTTGGGGTTTGTTCCGACCATGGGAGCGCTGCATGAAGGGCACATGTCGCTGGTGCGGGCGGCCAGCGCCCGTTGCGACGCCGTAGCAGCGTCGATCTTTGTGAATCCGACGCAGTTCGGGCCGAACGAAGACCTGGCGAAATATCCGAGGGCGTTCGAAAACGACCGGGAGTTGTTGGAAAAAGAAGGCGTGGAATTGCTTTTCGCGCCATCGGTCGAGGAGATGTATCCGGCCGGCGCCGTGACCTGGGTTGCGGTGGAAGGGCTAGGTGACAAGCTGGACGGGCGTTCGCGACCGGGGCACTTTCGCGGGGTTACGACGGTAGTAGCCAAGTTGTTGCATGTGGTTGAGCCGGATGCAGCTTTCTTCGGGCAGAAGGACGCGGCACAGGTGGCGATCATTCGGCGCATGGTGCGGGAGCTGAATTTTTCCGTGGAAATTGTCGCGTGTCCGATTGTGCGAGAAGCCGACGGGCTGGCGATGAGTTCGCGCAATGCTTATCTGGATCCGGTGCAGAGAAAACAGGCGCTGGTGTTGCATCGAGCACTGATGCGGGTGAAGGAATGCTGGGAAGCCGGGGAACGCAACTCGGCTGGATTGGTGGGCGTGGGGCGCGACGAAATTGCGAGAGAGAAATCAGTACGGCTGGACTACTTTGAAATTGTGGATTCCAACAGTCTGTATTCAGTGGGAAGCGTCGCGAATGGCGCGCTGGTGGCGGTGGCGGCGTTCGTGGGCGGGACGAGGCTTATCGATAACATCGTGCTTGCCGGGACTGCGGGGTGAATTGATGAATGAGGGCTGCCGGCTAAGGCTGTGCGGAGATGGCCGCGGAGGTTGTAGGAGGCGATAGCCGCTGCAGCACCATGTTTTCGATCCGTGACCAGAGATTTGGATCACACTCGCTCTGGGTGTGGCCGGGAGTGAAGAAGCGATCGCCCCAAGAGGCTTGCGGGCAAGCGACCGGCTCTTTCTTGTAATCGATGCGGTAATTTCCCAGGATCTCCGTTTTTGCGGGATCGGCGGCCGTGATCTGCCGGCGACCGTGGATGATGCCCGTGGTCTGGTAAAAGTTTACGGCTTCGGCAACGTTGCCGGGAATGACGGAATCGTTTTGCCACACTTTGGCGACACTATCCACTTGTACTGTGAGCAAAACCGGTACGCCTTCGCGGCTCAAATCGCGGGCCAACAAGACTGCGGCGGCGGCTCCCCAACTGTGACCGAAGAGGACGATACGGGCGCGAGCCTTCTCTTCGGCGGAAAGAAAACCATCGTGGTTGGTATCGAGCAGGCGAATAACTTCGGCATAGGCCTGTTTTCTTCGGCGGTTTTCGAAGATCCGGACATAGGTATCTTTGGGAACAGTTCGTTGGATTAGTTGTGCCAGTTTCACGGGACCGTGGTGCTGGTCGTCATGGCTGACAAACCCGCCAACGAAACCGATCACGATGTTGGAAGGAGAAGCAGGCGTCGCGGGCCGGAGTGGCAAGGCATCCACGGCTCGCGAGAGCGCAGGCAGAATCAGAGCGAAAGTCGCCAGCGCGACCACGGAAGCGCGAAACGGGGAAAAGCAGCGCATGCGGGCTCCACGAATTAGATGATTCGTTCCGTCAGGGGGATGTTGAAAAAAACGGACAATTCATTGGCCGATCACCCAGGAAGCTATGGGCAGTTCGTCAAACGCCTTGAGCAGAGCGGTTTTTCGTGCATTTGACCCGAGGGATAGTCTACACCCGTCAGTCAAGTCCTCGGCGAAGCCTTTAGTCTCTGGCTAGTGTTTTCTTACCCGAAAGGAATGGGTTGCCTGCGATGGTATACCGTAGCGGACGGTCGGCGGCCTTGCGGATGCCGATGCGGGGAGTCATTTCTAGCTTTCCCGGGCGAAAGCCGTCGTCTCCAATCCACAAGCCGGAGGCGGGGGAAGTAAGATCGCAGCCGTTGTCGCGGATGCGGGTGATGCCGAAGGCTTCGGCCAGGCGTCCCGGGCCGCTGGTGAGCTTGCGAAGGTCGGGGAGGGGCTGCAGTGCGAGGTCGCGAGCCCGCGCCATTTCCTCGATGCCGAGGAGCGGTTCGAGGGCGCGGAACAGAACCGAGCCCGCCTTGCCTTCGCGCTCGCAGGAAACGTTCAGGCAGTAGTGGTTGCCGTAGATGAAATAGACGTAGGCGTGGCCGGGCGGGCCGAACAGGACTGAAGTGCGGGCGGTGTTGCCGGCGGCGGCGTGGGCGGCGGGATCGTTCTCTCCGAGGTAAGCCTCGACCTCGACGATGCGGGCCACCAACAAATGCTCTCCGGTATTGCGTATCAATACCTTGCCAAGGAGTTCCCGAGCTACGCGGCGCGGAGGGCGGGCGAAGAAGACACGATTCAGCGGTTGAGTGTCGCGTGCCACGATTTTTTTCGATGTGTACACGGATGAATAAAGGGTAGCTTTCCGCAGTTCGCTAGGCAGCGCCCTTTGCCGATCCTTTGAGGTAGGCCAGTACCTCTTCCGCATGGCCTTCGGGCTTTACCTTGGGGAAGATGTGTTGGATTTTGCCGTCGGGGCCGATAATGAAGGTTGTGCGGACGATGCCCATGACTTTCTTCCCGTACATGTTCTTTTCCTTCAGCACGCCGAAGGCGTCGGCGACTTTCTTGTCGGCATCGGCGAGAAGGGAAAAAGGGAGTTTGAATTTATCCTGAAACTTCTTTTGGGCCTTGGGCGTGTCGGGCGAGATGCCAAGTAACACGGCGCCGGTTTTCTGCATCTGCTTATAGGTGTCGCGAAACTCGCAGGCCTCGACCGTGCAACCCGGGGTATCGGCGCGGGGATAGAAGTACAACACCACCACTTTGCCCCGCAAACTTTTTAGCGAGATTTCTTTTCCGTTCTCGTCCTGCAAAGTAAACTCGGGAGCTTTATCATTGATAGCGATACTCATGAGAGCCTCGTTTCCAGAGAAGTTTGGGTGGAAGACAGCGTCCGCTAACTCAGCTTTCACAACGCCAAGTTTGGAACGACTTATGTCCAGAGAGTTTTTATACCGCAGATTAGGGTTCGCCGTCATGGTGATTCTGGCGTTCTTTGCGTTGGCCGCTCCGCGGAGTGTGGCGCAAGGGGGAAGGCCGCAGCTTAAGCGGCCGGAGGACATTCCGCGAGAAAAGCCTCCGGAAGAAAAGAAGAAAAAGATTAAGGGGCCACGAGCGATTGGAGTGTTGCAACTTAACGGCGGCAAGGGGACGTTAGTACCGATCGCAATTCTAATCGATGGCAGATTTTACGACGCCAGCGCTTACAAGGCAGATCCGGTGCCGATGGCGCTGGAATCGGGCACGGTGTATGAGGCCGAGCAGGCGGGAGATTCGCAAGGGCTGTTCACGATCGGGGGAGCACTGCACAGCAAGAGCGCTGGTATCCTGGGTCCGTGGTTGGGGACCGGGTCGTATTTGCCGAATGGAACGGAGGCTCCGAAGAGCACGCGCAAGGCGGAAGATGTGCCGGTGGGGTTGGATAATAACAGCGACAGTGATGCCCCGCCGCGGCTGACCAGGCGGGAGGCAGCGAAGCCCGCGGCTTCTAATCCAAGTTCAGCGTCTGGGCCAGCGGCGGCGGAGAAGCCAGGCGGGACGGCACCATCAGGTCCAGTGTCCTCGCAGCCGGCAAGCGGTTCGTCTTCTGGGACAACTTCCGGGCAGGACTCGCAGAAGCCGCCGGGTGCGACGGCTTCGGAGCCGGCGGCTCAGGGTGGGAAGGGGCAAGCGACGGCGACGGGGCCGGTGGCGGCGGCTCAAACGTCGGCGGGTGAGGCAGCGACGAGTCGAACGCCTCCGAGTGAAGCATCCGAGAATTATTATCGGCCGACGCTGCGTCGAGGCAAGCCCACGCAGGCCGCGCCGCAAGAGGATGAAACAGCGACGAAGGCGGGTACGGGCAAACCTGAGGCGACAATCGCAAACACCGCCGGTGCGCCAGTTCAAATTGTGGCGGCGATTTCCGATGCGGGTGGGCCCGGTCCGCAATCGTACAAGTTCTTCTGGAAGCCGGGTGAGGAGGAGGAGCGCCGCAACCAGATGCTGGCCCTGGCCGGAGATGAGGTTCGGGCATATGCGGCCGCACTGGTCAAGAATCATATTCCGGCTAATCCGCCTGCTAGACCGCCTGCCAAGGGACAAAAGACACCAGTGAAGCCGGCGCAACCAGTGTTTGAGGACATTCAATTTCGAGGTTTCGACGTGTGGCTGAACAGCCAAGTGGTGATGATCTTCAGCGCGGAGGCGCACTTTCCTTCCGCGCCGGGCGCGACGGTGACACCGGAGTCCTACAGTATTGCGCTGGTGGCCCGGACTGACATCTATGGCGACCTGCGCAAACTGTATTCCGGGGTTACCGACAAGTTTCATCTTGATGTAACGCCGCGCCTGGAACTGATTGACGTGGTAGATGCCGACGGGGACGGTCGGGGGGAGTTACTGTTTCGGGAGACTGCGGATACGGGAAGCGGGTACGTGATTTATCGCGCTACCGCAGACAAGCTGTGGAAGATGTTCGACAGCTTGAATGCGGAGTAGAGGGGCTTGAGGTCCCGGTTCTCAGGTAAAGTAGGTCGCATTTCATAAACGGTTTCGCCTGGTACAGACAGCTCCCTCAGGATCGTGTGCGTGAGAACTCTTTCGCCCTTCGGGGCTTATTCCTTTCCGACTCCCTGCCCACGGCTTGCGCCGTGGGCTGCATTCTGAACGCCGCTTCGCGGCTAAAATCAGTGCGGAGCTCTACCGGAAGGGTTAAGAGCTAGTTCTCACTCGGTCTCTTGAGGCCCATGTTTTTGTTGGTTCCGGGTGGCACGGCTCAAGGGATGCGCTTCCGAAATGTTTACCCAGAACCATTCTTGAAACACGGTTTAGGTTTCGATTCCGACGTGGCAGACGCGGCCGACGATGTAGTCGGAGGCAGATTTGCCCTCTACTATGGTTACGACTTCGATGGGATAAGCCTGGTTCTGTGGCCGCAGAATTAAGTGACTCCCGGCGGTTTCCACATATTTGATGGTGCAGTTTTCGTCTTTGAGGACAGCGTACATGTTGAATTCGCCCTTGCGGTAGGGCTTGAGCGAGTTGTAGTGGCGGTCGATGAGGAGAGTGGCGCCGGGCAGAAGGCGCGGGTACATGCTCATGCCTTCCCGAGCGTCTACTTTAATTATTACGAAGCGCTCCCACTGTTCGCGATTACCTTCGGTTTCCGGTTTCAGTTTTTTCAGAAAGCTCTTCTTGAATTTGAGGATTTCCCTGACGTGCATGCTGGTGATGAGTGGTTGGATGGCGGCGACGGAACCGTCGGTCAGGAGAACGTTCTGGAACTCGTCGTCACTTGGAGGCAGGATCGAAGCGCGCTTGTTGACTTCGGAGGGATCGAGCAGATCGAGCACCGAGAGATGCTGGACAGCCAGAACCCGGTCCATGCCCTCGAGGCTAAGACCGCGCTTGCGATTCAGGAAGTTGGAGATATGAGCCTGCTTGAATCCCGTCTGTTGTGCCAGGCGAAGACCGGTCAGGTCACCTTCTTCGATGCGCTCCCAAAGAGTTTCGCGCAGGTTGTCTTGCAGCACTCGGAATTTCATAGCTTTGAGTATAGCATGGCACCTATAGCAATACGCTAAGGAAAAAATGTTTTCCACAGCCTGTTTGGTATAACGACCTTGAC
>PLIO01000088.1:0-498 GCA_003140075.1 Acidobacteriaceae bacterium
ACGTAATACTCAAACTTGTTCTTCGGATTCACCGCAATCGCCACCACCCGCCCCGAAGCCACCGCCGGCCCGATCGAGCGAAACTTCAGCCCGGAAAAAGTGTCGGCCGTCATTCCACCTTTTTTCTCGTCGTCCGTTTTCTTTTCCGGAGCGGGCGTAGCCTTGCTCTCGTCTTTCTTCGCGGATTTTTTACTCTTCGGCGAAGTCGGCACCGCCTGCGCCTTCTTATCCGCATCCTGATCTTGCCCGGTTGCGATCAGGTTCGACTGAAGAATCATCAGGACGGCGAAAAGCACAGCGCAGCGAAATTTCACAGGATGCTCCAATTCAAAGATTTCCAAAACCGATATGTATACAGGAATTTCGTACGAGTGAGAAGCGGGACTTCTGTTGAGCCCTTCTCAACTCTGTCATGCTGTCTCTAACGACGCTATGCCCTGTCAAGCGTTTTGTGGCGACACTCCGGCGTGGACGCCGAAAGCAGCGCCATTTCGCTCT
>PLIO01000088.1:646-41553 GCA_003140075.1 Acidobacteriaceae bacterium
CGCGCCGCCGTCTGTCCCGCTTCCACCAGCAAAAAGCGCAGAAACGAACTGCCCTGTTTGCTGATCTTGCCCAGCCGCTGTTTTCCGCCGCTGGATTCCTCGCTCGGAATCAGCCCAAAATAACTGCCCAATTTTTTCGCCGATCCGAATCTCTCCGCCGGCCCCAACGTCAGCACCATGGCCAACGCCGTCACCGACCCCACTCCCGGATGCGTCATCAGCCGCACCGCCTCCGGCCTCTGCCGCGCTTCTTCCGCCACGCGCCGGTCCAGTTCGACGATCTCTACTTCCAGTGCGTCCAGCGCTTCCAGCAAGCACTTTCGCCGCTGGGCTGCGTACGGCAGCAAAGGCAACTGCTCCAACTCCGCGCGCCCTGCTTTCGTCCACAGCTTGCGTTTTTTCTGTACTCCGCAACTCAGCGCCATCGCCTGCAGCTGATTCTTGGTCCGCGTCCGCGCCTGCACCTGCTTGTGCCGATGCACCAGCAACTGCCGCACATCCCGCACCTCCAGGCTCGGCACCCAGATCCGCGGAAACCGATCCTCGCGCAACAACTCCAGCAAGTGCTCCGCGTCCCGCCGGTCCGTCTTCTGCTTGCGCACCACCGACGCCCGCACCCGCGCCGCATCCCCAAACCACAGCTCGATCCCCAACTCTTGCAATAGTCGCTCGAACCACGGATAGTGCCCGCAAGCCTCCATGCCCACCCGCACTTCCTGACCCGCCAGAGCACGGTAAAACTGCTCCGCTTCCGCGCGGTGCTGCAACCGCTTTTCTTCGATCTCTCCCGTTCGATTGTCAAAGATCGCGACCTGCTGAAACCCAGGATGAAAATCACAGCCTATAATCAGCATGACGTTGGCTCCTCTCACGAGCCTTGGTCTTGTTTCATCGCATACCAATCTACTCGCGACGGGCCAACGTCGTTATGCAATCAAGCGAGGATTGAGCTTCGCGAACGCGAAGCACAGCCGCAGTCGAAGGATCCCTTGCGCGACCAGACCACTCGCACCCTCGCAAGGAGTTTCTACCCCTGCGACCAAAACCCTCACCACGCCTCTCGCGCAGGTTAGAATCCCTCCATGCCTCCCAAGCCCCAAGGCCACGACACCCGCTACGTCAAAATGCAGAAGAATAACTGCTTCGTCTGCGGCATGAACAATCCCGACGGCATGCGCCTCAAGTTCATCCTCGATGAATCCCGCCAGACCTTCGTCTGCCGCTTCCGCCTCGGCAAGCGCTACACCGGACCTCCCGGCCACTGCCATGGCGGCATCATCGCCTGCATCCTCGACGACGCCATGGGCAAAGTCAACAAGCTCCATCAAGTGGTTGCACTCACCCGAGAGATGACCGTCGAGTACCTGAAGCCTGTCCCTCTGCACACGCCCCTGCGCGTCGAAGGCCGCGAAATACAAAAACTCGGACGCACCCACATCAACTCCGCCGAAATCGTCAACGAAAATAACGAAGTCCTGGCCCGCAGCAAGGGAATTTTCATCGCCATCGATCCCGAGAAAATGTTCACCAAATACGTGGAACGATAACTCGTGTGGTTTGCTCGTGCGGGTCGGACACTCCCTTCGGCAAGCTCAGGGCAGGCTCTGGCCGACGCCTTTGACTTTGATCTTCGATGTGCTCCTGATGGTGCTTTTCGAAACGCTCTACCCTGTGCAACCCCTGTGCCCTCTGTGTTAAAGAATTTCGCTGATCTCCGATCTCTATAGCGGATACCCTCCCAGGGGTACCGCGAATTGTGAACGCACTGTAAAATAGGACTTAGGTTCGCAGACAGCAGAAAGCCGCTTCCAGAAAAGAGTCAACCCATGTCGCAAAACAGCGGTAGCTCTACCAGTCTCCGCCTGAAAACCGGCCTCGCCGAAATGCTCAAAGGCGGCGTGATCATGGACGTGACCAACGCCGAGCAGGCTTCCATCGCCGAAAAAGCCGGAGCCGTCGCCGTGATGGCCCTCGAGCGCGTCCCCGCGCAGATCCGCGCGGAAGGCGGCGTTGCGCGCATGGCTTCGCCGAAAAAGATTCGCGAGATCATGGCCACCGTGTCCATTCCGGTCATGGCCAAGTGCCGCATCGGACATTTTGCCGAAGCCCAAATCCTGCAGGAACTCGGCGTCGACTACATCGACGAATCCGAAGTGCTCACGCCCGCCGACGAAGCTCACCACGTCGATAAGCACGCCTTCAAGGTCCCATTCGTCTGCGGCGCGCGCAATCTCGGCGAAGCCCTGCGCCGCATCGCCGAAGGCGCAGCCATGATCCGCACCAAAGGCGAGGCCGGCACCGGCGACGTTGTCCACGCCGTCAAGCACATCCGCCAGATTGTGCAGGAGATGAAAATCCTCACCGTCCTCGGCGAAGAAGAACTCTACGCCAAAGCCAAAGAACACGGCGCGCCCTACGAACTGGTAAGGATGGTCGCCAAAACAGGGAAGCTCCCCGTCCCCAATTTCTCCGCCGGAGGCATTGCCACCCCCGCCGACGCCAGCCTGGTCATGCAGCTAGGAGCCGAAGCCGTCTTCGTCGGCAGCGGCATCTTCATGCAGGATTCCACTACCTTCGCCGACCCCGCCGAAGCCGAAAAGCGCGCCCGCGCCATCGTCAAAGCCGCCACCCACTTCAACGACCCTAAAGTGTTACTTGAAGTCAGCGAAGATCTGCAAGGAGCGATGAAAGGGCTGGCTGTGGCCGGGATGGATGAGGCGCAGATGCTGCAAACTAGGGGTTGGTAGACTGACGTCGGATTCAACTGAGCGCTCTGATGATCGCTGGCGCCAATGAACTAACCGCCTTCCTCGCCGTCTGGGGTGCGATACTTTCCAGTATCACCTTCGGGTGGACCCTCTATCGGGACTTGCGGGATAGGGCAAAGATCAAGCTGACGGCAGAGGTGAGGCGAATAGGCCGACGGGATGCCGACGGCAAACTGTTTTCAATTGAGCCCGGCCAGGATATACCAGGAGCAAGCGAGGGACTCTTCATCGTGGTTTCGGTGGTCAATGTCGGACGCCGCCCCATGCGCTGGTATGGAGTCGGCGGGCACTATAGGGAGCCGGTGAACGGAAAGAGCGCATTCGTTATCAACGCCCGCTTCCTGCCACGAACACTAGAGGAGCAACAAGGGCACGACGAGTTCGCTGAGATGGACGAGCAGTTCCTAAAGGACAACGTCAGGACACCCACAGTCTGGGACGTCGCTGGCAGAAAATGGAACGTGTCCCGTCGCGACATGAAGCGACTCATTGCCGACGCGCGAAAGTACTCAGGCTGGGGGGCAGCCCAGATCTAAGGATCCTACTCCCGTGCCTGCGGAAGAGGCGAGACTGGCCACCCCGCCGTTCCGAGACAAGCCGGGTTCAGGATCGCGAGTACAAATGCGGAAATATGTGTTTGACAATGCAGTAACAATGCAGTATATTTGCAGTCATGGAGGTGCTTCCATGCCCCGCTATACGATTGACTACGACAACACTTTCGACAAAACTCTGACCGATTTGATGAAAGACACCGGTGCCACGACCAAGGCGGACGTCATCCGGCGCGCGGTTGCTGCGTACAAGTACTTTAAGAGCCAAGGTTCCGACGCCAAAATATCTGTTACGAAGGACGGTAAAGTTGTAAATGACGTAGTGCTGCCCTGAGGGCGGGCGTGCTCAAATCGCCTTGTCCTCCGCTCTGCCCTCGGACTGGCTGCGTGCGCCGAAGATGTATCCAAGAATGCTTGTGAAGATCGGCAATAGGGCCTTCACAACGACGGCGTCAAACATCTCCCTGCCCGACTGTAGCGCCTGTTCCTGTAGCGCTTTGTAGTTGCTGATGAGCGTGGTCGCCTGCTCCGCGGATATGGTCGCGGGAATATTTGGGCAGGAGATGCACCACGTCATCCACATCCACCGGCCAACGATCATCAGCGTCACCGCGGCGCCGAGCGCGCCCACCCATTTTGCGAGTTTCATTCCCGCCTTCTGCGTGAACGTTCCTTCTGTCGCCTCGCCCGCATCCTAGAGGATATCGGCCGCGGGCGGCGGTGTTTCCTGGCTCAAATCAACTGTAGGAACATCATCGCCGGAGGGATTCGGCCCCGACGAGACATCCTTAGGTTCGTCTGGCATGTGCAAATACCTGCGCTTTCTTGGGGGAAGCGAGGCACGGCACCATAATGCACGAATGCGGAACCGGTTTCAAGTTGGTGCGTCAAAAATCGGGGGACTGGCCCGCCTTTGATTTTTTATTGCGTGTGGGGTTAAAGGACACGAAGTGGTAGACAAGATTACGGCTATGCATGGAGGAGACGGATGATTGTGGGTGTGCCAAGCGTCGCGGCGTGCCGGTTCTTGGATTAAGACAATCGATACAGATCGATGTTGGTCTTAGCACCGGAGATGTAAACTGTCGTTGAGAGAATCTTCGTACCTTGGCTCGCAGCACCAGCGGCACAAATTGAGAGCGCGCCCAGTTGTTGAGGCTGACTCACTGTAGTAACCAAATTGCGCGTCTGCGCAGGATCGATGGAAAGAGCAGTTACCTGCTCGAAGGCGAGTTGTTCACGCCTTGTAAGGGTCGCAGCCAGATTATCCATGGTGAGATCACCTGATACTGGTACGGTTCCGGCCATGGGATTCTCCTTCTATTTCACTTACTGACTTGCTACGGATTTTACCGCGGCGTCGAGCGTCTGGAGCTTCGCATTGTCATCGGCTGTTGCGATGATGGTTTGCTTAAATACTTCAAGAAGACTAGATACTGAAGAACTCGAATCAAACTGTATCTTGGCGGCGGTAAGTATCCTAACCAGCGTCTCACCAGCAGCCTTGACGGATGTCTTCCTGCGTTTCGCAATCCACAAAAAACGATATGGCTGGGGTGAACTTAAAATGCGGGCCGCCGTTGAGCGCCATGAATTCCTGCCCCTCGATCTCAAACCTCCCCGACATCACCGATCCTTTCGGTCCCGGCCCGGCGTCTCCATACCGCCTGACTTCTCCAATCTTCGAATTCTTGAAGATGGACGTATAAAACTTCATCGCCTCTTCCGCGTTGTCATCGAACCACAAGAACGGGGTTATCTTTTGCATAGGTCCTCCTACCGTTATTTCTTACGCGCTTAGCGCCTCGCGCCCTCGCGAATCCAAGAGTCTCTCCAGCCGGTCATAGCTCACGGTCAAACCATCCTGCATCGGCGACTTAAGCACCGCGTCGCGCGTCTCGCGAGAGTTATACAGAATGGTCTGCGTAAGCGTGGTCCTGCCGTCATGCTCGACCAGGACAATCGTTCCCACAGCCTCACCCGGATACCACGCCTCGTCGAATACCTCGGTGGACACAATCCGCTCTGGAGGCACCACTTCGCGATAGATGCCGCCCATCCCCATTTCTCGCCCGTCGCTGTCGTTCTTCCACACATAGCGATACTTGCCGCCCACCCTCAAGTCGATCTCGCACACTGGAAGGGACCAGCCGTCTGCTCCCAGCAACCACCTCTTCACCAATTCCGGCTTGGTATAAGCCTCGAACACCATCTGGCGCGGCGCATCGAAGACCCGCGTGATCACAATCTCGCGGTCACCATGCGCTCGAAGGCTGAAGGTTCCGCTGTTTTTCATTGCTGATCTCCTTGATTCGCTTAACGCATCCGTTTATTACTCTTGGTTTTGCGTCCTGCGGTTTGCATCTCGTGCAGCAGGGCATCGAGACGCCGGAAGTTGCCCTCCCAGAACTGGCGGTATTTCTCGAGCCACTCCGTGGCTTCGCGCAGCGGCCGCGCCTCCAGCCGACTGGGACGCCGCTGCGCGTCCTGCCCGCGCGAAATCAGCCCAGCCCGCTCCAGTACTTTAAGGTGTTTGGAAATCGCAGGCTGGCTCATCGCGAACGGCTCCGCCAACTCCTGCACGGACGCTTCCCCCTTAGCCAGCCGTGCCAGGATGGCGCGGCGAGTGGGATCCGAGAGCGCCGCGAACGTAGCATCAAGAAAATCGGAGGCGGTCATTGCATAACCCATCAGTTCCATAACTGATGAGTAATATATGGCGACAGTCGTCAACTGTCAAGCGCCGTCTTTGTCGCCGAATTGTTCGGCCGGTCAAAAGGCGGGGCTTTAGAGTTCGGGCGCTCGCCAGGCTGCTCTCCTCGTTCGCGGTAAAATCAATCAGCCAACATGAGAGTTGGAGTCCTGGCCCTGCAAGGCGATTTCGACGCCCACCGCCGCCGGCTCGAAGAGCTGGGCGCCGAAGTTGTGCTCGTCAAAAAGCCCGAGCAACTCGACGCCATCGATGGCCTCGTCATCCCCGGTGGCGAATCCGGCACGTTCCTGAAGTTGTTGGGAGAAGACGGTTTCGAGAAGCTAAAGCAGTTTGTGCGCCTCAAACCAACCTTCGGCACCTGCGCCGGTGCAATCTTATTAGCCACCGAGGTGGAAAATCCGAAGCAGGCCGGCCTCGGGGCAATCGACATCCGCATTCGCCGCAACGCCTACGGACGCCAGCTCGATAGCTCCATCCGCGAAGGCCGGCTGCTGCAAAGCTCCGTCAACAATAAGCCAGCTTCGCCGCTCGAAATGGTTTTCATCCGCGCGCCTAAGATTGAGCACGTCGGCACAGGCGTGGAAGTAATCGCCACCGAAGGCGACGACAAGGTCGCCGTCCGGCAGGGAAGAACCATGGCTGCGACCTTCCACCCCGAACTCTCGGAGGATACGCGCGTCCATCAGGCATTCCTGGATCTGATCGGCACGTGTGGGCCGCACACTCTTGTCCGTCGCCTTTGACTTCAGCTTTGGTTGTTGCACGTGTGGAGAGCGGACACTCCTGTCCGCTGCCTTTGACTTTGATCTTAGCGAGCTGCGGAAAAACTCGGTTCGCGGTGGTTCGAAAGGGCGCGACTTTCAGTCGCGCCGCAACATTTCAATAAAATGAACTGCGGCTTCAGCCGCCGCACCGAAGATTCCAACGACGAAGGAAGTTTTCTGCAGTTTGTTAGTTCCCCCTGTGTTCCCCCGTGCAACCCTGGGTTTAAGTCTTTCTCCTCGGCTCGGCCAACATCTTCTGCTTGACATCCCCATCGCGTAACTGTAAGGTTACGCATTATGCGGAACCGTTCGGTTACATACTCACCCGAGGCCACCTTCCAGGCGCTCGCCGATCCCACCCGGCGCGCCGTTCTGGATTTGTTGCGGCGCGGCAGCCAGCCCGCCGGAGAAATCGCCGGAGCTTTTCCGGTTTCTCGCCCCGCCATTTCCAAGCACCTGCGCCTGCTCCGGCGCGCCCACCTGGTGCGGGAGCACCGTGAAGGCCGCAACCGCGTTTACCAGCTCAACCCCGAACCGCTCCGCGCCGTGGACACATGGCTCGACCAGTACCGCAGCTTCTGGAAGATGAACCTCGCCAATCTCAAAACATTCGTCGAAGCCGAGTACGCCAAAGAAACCGGGCAGCCCCATGTCGCAAAAACAAAAACTTCAAAAGGAGATCGCTAACATGAAATCGCTTCGCCTCGCTCTTCCACTTCTGTTGCTCATCGCCGCAACCGCCCTGGCGCAATCCGCCGCCCAGAAATCTTTCGACCAACTCAAATCCCTCACCGGCTCCTGGGAAGGGAAGAACACTCAGGGCATGGCCGTGCAAGTTTCCTTTCGCGACACCGCCGGAGGTTCTGCCCTGATGAGCGAAATCCACGGCCACGGCCCCGAGAACATGGTCTCCATGTTCCACCTCGATGGTCCCAATCGCCTGATGCTCACTCATTACTGCGGCGCCGGCAACCAGCCCCGCATGACCGCCAGCACATCCCCTGACGGCAAAACCATCACCTTCGACTTCCTCGACGCCACCAATCTCGCCACTCCCGACGCCGGCCACATGCAACGCGTCGTATTCACCATCGTCGACGCCAACCATCACACCGAAGACTGGACTTTCGCCGCCGGCCAGGGCAAAGAGATGAAGGAGTTTTTCGACCTCCACCGCAGCGAACTCGCACAAAAGTAAGTGTGGGTCAGTGAGTGTGGGTCGGACACTCCCTTCGGCAAGCTCAGGGCAGGCTCTGTCCGACGCCTTTGATCTTGTCTTTGTTGTTGCTGTTGCCTTTGCTGTTGCTCTTGTTTTTGCTGTTGTTGTTGCTGTTGACTCTGTTCTCGCTTTTGCTTCTTATGTTGATCGCGGGCGTCCCAGTTCTCGCTTCTTAGCGAGAAGTGGGAACCTTTCGAATCCAGAATTCTAGAAACAAGGCAGGTTCACAATGACTGATACCAAGTCGTCTATTACACCTGACAAGGACGCCGTCGTCACCGAAATCGCAATCGCCGCACCGCCCGAGCGTGTCTTTCAGGCTCTAACCGATCGCGCTCAGGCGCTGCAGTGGGGCAGCAACGACGCTTACGAGATGACGCACTGGGAAATGGATGCGCGTCCGGGCGGCAAGTGGCGCTTCGTCTCAAGGGAACGCAAGGCAGGGGCCGCCGCTCCGGATCTCGTCCACCACGGCGAAGTTCTTGAGGTCGATCCGCCGCGCCTGCTTGCCTATTCCTGGTTTGCCAGTTGGCATGAGAATCCCGCGGTGCGCACGGTGGTTCGATGGGAGCTGACGCCAACAAGTCTAGGAACACATTTGAAGGTTATTCATAGCGGATTGCTGCCGCTGCCCAGCGCGTGCCTCGGATACAGTCAAGGTTGGCCCGGCCTGGTGCAAGCGCTCAAGAACTTTGCCGAAAAATAATTCAGGAGCACTTTATGCCTAGCACACGAGTCGCCACAGATAACGATTCCATCGTCGCAGAGATCCATGTAGACGCTCCTCCAGACAGAGTATTCAAAGCACTCACCGACGATCGCGAACTCCTCCGCTGGTTCAACGATCCCGGCTGCCCTGTCAAGCTCTGGGAGATGGACGCACGTCGAGGCGGCCGCTATCGGTACGTTACAGAGAAGGGAACGTACGTCGTCAACGAGGTCAGCGAGTTCGAGTGTCATGGCGAGATCCTCGAACTCGATCCACCGCGTCTGCTCGTCTACACTTGGATTTCCAACTGGCACCAGGACAAATCCCTCCGGACCATCGTCCGCTGGGAGCTAACTCCGGACGCCGCGGGAACTCTCGTCAAGGTCACGCACCGCGGTCTCGCGCAGGAAGAAGTTGCGCGCAAGGGCTACAGCAGCGGCTGGCTCGGCGTACTCGAAAAACTGAAGCAGTTTACAGACAAATAACGGTTGATCATGGCTCCGCGTCCTCGGTTGGATGCAAGCTTTCATTGAGAAAGGAGCAACCATCGACACCCGCGATTGACGCATCGTGGCGGCACAGACGACAATGCTGCATGCAGCAGCGATCTCGCGCCGCCCTCGGCCTCGCCGTTGTCCTCAATATCGCCCTCGTCGCCGCGCTGGTCTACCTCGGCGCGGCCTCTTCCGCGTGGGCGCAAACCGCTCCAGTTCAGAAGGGAACTACCATGCCGATTCACGCCAGCGGACCATTTGACGTCAAGCTCGTTCCTCAGCCCGCAGACGACAAAGTCGGCGACCCCTCCGTCGGCCGCATGTCCATCGACAAACAATTTCACGGAGATCTCGAAGCCACCAGCAAAGGCCAGATGCTGACCGCCATGACCGAGATCAAAGGCTCCGCCGGTTATGTCGCGATCGAACGCGTCACCGGAACTCTTCGCACTCCGGGCGGCGTGCGTAGCGGCAGCTTCGCCCTGCAGCACTCCGGCACACTCACCCGCGGTACTCCGCAATTAAGCGTCACCGTCGTCCCCGATTCCGGCACCGGCCAACTCGCAGGCCTCTCCGGAAAAATGACGATCAACATCACAGACGGAAAACACTCGTACGACTTCGAATACACTCTTCCCGATGTTCAATGACGACGGCCCGCTCCGCAATCGGGCGACAACCATTCCCCGGAAAAGAGATCAAACGCCAACAAGCGCCAAGGTCCGGAATCTTGTCAATACCCTGAAAATGACGTTTTCCGCCTAAGTCACCGATTCGCTGGGAGATAGAATCTTGGCAAACATGTCCCATTCGCTCTCTGCAAATTGCTATAATTAACTTATAGAGTGAAGACAGCGGCGCAGACCCACCAGTCTGCGCCCTTCATCTTTTCACGGAATCTCACTCCATCATTTCTAACCAGGAGAATCTTTCAGGCGCAGCCCACCCGCTGCGCTTTTTTGTTATGCACAAGCAACCCAACAATTCGCAGCAGAAGCCATTTGCCGAAAACCAAACCCCAGAACGAATCACCCTCCACGCCGTAACCGAGCCCACCCGCAAGCGTCGCGGAGAAGCCGCCGAAGCCGCCTTCCTCGCCCGCGCCACCCATCTCGGCTTCACCGTCCTCATCCCCTGGGGAGACAGCGACCGCTACGACTCCGTCGTCGAACTCAACCACGGACTCCTCCGCGTCCAGGTCAAATCCGCCACCCTCTACGCCGAAAACCGCTACCGCGTCAAAACCACCGGAGCCAGCGGCCGCGTCTACACCAGCAGAGAAATCGACTTCTTCGTCGGCCACATCGTCCCCGAAAATATCTGGTACATCATTCCCATCCAGGCCATCGGACACCGCAAAGGCGTCCGCTTCTATCCCCACACCCGCCGCCAATCTCGCGCCCTCTTCGAAAAATACCGCGAAGCCTGGTGCCTCTTAGACTCCTGCCTAAGCGTCCGCCTCCGCCGCGGCCACCCCGAACGCTGCCGCAGCAAAAATCTAGGCCTCCGCTGCGCCCTCTGCCCCCAACGCGGCTAAGTTCATTCGTCACAGACAAAGGCCAAAGCCCCTGCAATGCTCGTGGAGGAAGGCAATGCCCCTGTGGGAGGCAATGCACGTGTGGGTCGGACACTCTTGTCCGACGCTCTTGAATTTGCTCTTTGCTTTGCCTTTGATTTTGCTTTTGCTTTGATTCTGCTCCTGCCTGTGACCCTGCAATGCCCAAACAAACTCTCGAAAGAAAATACGAATACCACCGCATGCTCCCCCACTACCAGAAAGCAGGACGAACCGTATTCATTACATTCTGCAAAGCCAATCGCATCGCTTTCACTCCAGAAGCCCGAGACGCCATCCTCCACCGCTGCCTGCATGACCATACCAAACGCTACGACCTTCATGCCGCCGTGGTAATGCCCGATCATGTGCACCTTCTGCTAACGCCGCTGCGAGACGAAAAGGGCTGGCCGTACTCTCGGCCCATAATCTTGAAGACACTAAAAGGCATGTCAGCCCGAAGCGTCAACAAGCTCGAAGGCTCCAGCGGCCCAATCTGGCAGGAGGAATCCTTCGACCACGTCCTGCGATCGCAAGAGAGCTTCGAGGAAAAGCTGGAATACCTCCGCCAGAATCCCGTGCGCCGAGGATTGGTGAGAAGACCTGAGGACTATAAGTGGCTATGGGTCGAGCAAACGAAGTGAAGTGAGACGCCCGTGTGGGTCGGACACTCTTGTCCGACGCTTTTGAGGCGGCTGTTGGTGTTATGAACCGAATGCGGTTGTGCTAGGTGCCCTCGTGGGGTAGGATTCATATCTTCCCCACAAAGGCCCGAGCTTCGGCAGTGCATACAATGCCTGGCAACATCAAAGATCACAATGTGTATATCTTGGGTGCCGGATTCTCAAAGGATGCCGGTGCTCCGCTGATCCACGATTTCTTGGACAGAGCGCGTGGGTTCTTTGACGATCCGGATTCAGAGCTTGATCTGCATGAAAGATCGCAATTTGAGGAGGTATTCAGATTCAAGAGGGAACTCGCGAGGGCACGAGAGAAATTCCGAATTGACCTCGACAATATCGAAGAGCTTTTTGGACTTGTCGAGATGTCGCAGCGCCTAGGGTCTGCGCCCCCTGCGACGCGTGACGCGACGGTTTATCTCATTGCCAAGACACTCCAGTTGGCAATCAAGGACACCGGCAATCGACCGCAGGTGAGAATTGGGTTAGCGACTGGTTACGCTTCGCAAGCCTCTTTTATTAACTATGTGCGTCGAGGCCCGTCTGGTGGGGACGTTTTTGACACCGACGTTTACACGCATTTCGCGGTGTTATTGTCCGGCAAATACGATGACCAAAGCAAACTGGCCTCCCGTTCCAACGCAGTAATTACCTTCAACTACGACCTCATTCTTGACGACGCGCTCGCACGAGTAGGAATAAAGCCCGGCTACGAACTCACCGACGCGGTATTTGACGAGCCAAGCGTGGAGCGCACCGTGCCCCTGCTTAAGCTCCACGGCTCGACTAATTGGGCCATTTGCGAAAAATGCAATCAGATTCACATTCTCGGTCAAAAGGCCACGACGGATCCTGAAATGTTCAGATCTAGACAATGTGCGAAATGCCAGAAGCCGGGGCTTCGATTGCTCCTGGTTCCACCTTCCTGGGATAAGAGTGAGTACAGCGAGATTATGCGGCCAGTGTGGAGGAAGGCCGTTGAAGCACTTAAGACCGCTACGCGAATATGTGTAATCGGCTATTCGATGCCAGAATCGGACGCATTCTTCAAGTTCTTGCTGGCCTTAGGGCTGGCTGAAAATGACCGGCTTTACAAGCTCATTGTCGTCGACTGGGTCCCCGGCGGAACGCCCCCAGGTCAAGAAAATACCATCGAGGCTCGATGGAGAGAGATGCTAGAAGGTGTCTTCGTCGGACGACGCTTTGAGTTCGTCCCTCGCGGATTCGCCGAGTTTATCCGAAGCTCAATTCAGTATCTGCTTCATCGTGGAGAACAAATTACCTAAGCACGGTTAGGCTAGGACTGGTTCCAGAACTTAAGCAACTTCACCCCCAACGTCAAAAGCGTCGGACAAGAGTGTCCGACCCACACAAGCATCCCACGCGGGCATCGCTTATACTGGCTTCATCCATGTCCGCCGATTCTCACAAGACCTTTTACCTCGAAACCTTCGGCTGCCAGATGAACGTGCATGACTCCGAAAAGGTCATTGGCACGCTGGTGCACGAGGGATACAAACAGGTAGAGACGGTCGAGCAGGCCGACTTGATTCTGTACAACACCTGCTCCATTCGCGACAAGGCGGAGCAAAAGGTCTTCCATCGGCTGGCGGACTACAAGAAGCTGCTGGCCCAGGGCAAGAAGTTTGGCGTGCTGGGATGCGTGGCGCAGCAGGAAGGCGAAAAGATTTTTGAGCGCGCGCCTCATGTCTCGCTCGTATGCGGATCGGCCAGCTACCGCAACCTGCCGGAAATGCTGACGCAACTTGAAGTAGGGAAGCGGGAAGCCCCGAAGCCCGAAGCCCGAAGCCTGATTCGCATCACCGGACTCGACGACCGCGAAACCGACAAGTGCTTCGAAACCGAATTCACCGCCCGCACCAATCCGCATCGCGGATACATCACCATCATTGAAGGCTGCGACAAGTTTTGCGCCTACTGTGTGGTGCCGTACACCCGCGGCAAGGAGCGCAGTCGCACTTACGAGTCGGTACTCGCCGAAGCCCGCCAGATGGCCGATCTCGGCTACACGGAAATTCAACTGCTGGGCCAGAACGTAAATTCCTACAAAGACCCGGCAGGGAAGCGGTCTTTCGCCGAATTGTTGGCCGCCGTGGGCGAAGTTCCCGGCATTCGCCGAGTTCGATTTACAACTTCCCACCCCCGCGACTTCGGACGCGACATCGTCGATGCCATCGATGCCGTCCCCACGCTTTGCGATCACGTTCATCTGCCCGTGCAGAGCGGATCGGACCGCGTGCTGAACGCCATGCAGCGCCTCTACACCCGCGAGCAATATCTCGAACGCATCGCTTGGATGAGGTCCGCAAAACGCCAGATCAGCATCACCAGCGATATAATCGTGGGCTTTCCGGGAGAGACAGAAGAAGATTTTGCGGAGACTCTATCGCTGTTAGATGAAGTCGGCTACGACGCCGTATTCACCTTCAAATACTCCCCCCGCCCAAACACCCCTTCGCTCGCACTCGAGGACGCGATCCCAGACGAGGAGAAAGCGCGCCGGCTGGACGTGCTAATGGCCACACAGAGAGAGATTCAGATTGCACGCTACAAGAAATACATAGGAACAATTATAGAAGTAATGGTTGAAGGCAGGAACGAAGCCCGCGGGCAATGGATTGGCCGCACCTCGCAGAACAAGACCCTGAACTTTACCGCCCCGGAGCTGGCGACTCCCAAGCTGGGAAGCTATGTGCCAGTTAAAGCGACCGCGAGCTTTCCCAACTCTCTCGTAGGCGAAATGGTGGTATAAGAAGCGAAGAACGCTCGCCCCACCTGAGCCGCAGCGGTTGGATGAGGAAGAGCAGCCGGAGGAGGTCAGCATGGAAGTAGAGATGACGATCCGTGGACTTTTGATGGATCCGGTGACGAATACGCCGATTGTGATCCTCAAGGATGTGGCGGGGGAGAGTGTGCTGCCGATCTGGGTTGGAGTTTACGAAGCGAATGCGATTGCGCTGGAGATGGAGAAGGTGAACACACCGCGGCCGATGACGCACGATCTGATTAAGAACGTGCTCACTGGGCTGGAGACGCAGGTGCACAAGGTTGTGGTGACGGAGCTGCGCGAGGACACTTTTTATGCGGTGATCTGGCTGGAGCGCGGGGGCGAGGTGGTGAGCATCGACTCGCGGCCGTCGGATGCGCTGGCGCTGGCGTTGCGGGTGGATTGTCCGATCTACGTGGATGAGATTGTGCTGAAGAATTCGAAGCAGGCGGCGAACATGTCGGATCGTGTGACTGCGGAAGAATTGCGCAAGTATCTGGAAGGGCTGAACGACGAGGATTTGGGCAAGTACAAGATGTAGGGGAATTGAGTGATCGGGTGATCGGGTGATTTTGTGATTTGAGCGTTCTACGCTGCTTGGCAGTTGCGAGGCGACGGGCATCTGTCCTTCTTCTGTGATGCCGAATATCCATTCTTGACATCAAGTTGTCCACAATGACATCATAGTGTCATCATGCGCACCACATTGAACCTGGATGATGACGCTCTGAAAATCCTGCGGGAGTATTCTGAGACACGGTCACTGGCGCTGGGGAAGGCGGCCTCAGAACTGGTACGCAAAGGCGCCAAAGCGGCAGTGCCTACTCGCTTGGTGGACGGGTTCGTTGTCTTTGATATTCCTTCGGGAGGGCCCAAGATCAGCAGTGAGCGAGTAAAGGAACTCCTTGAATCGGAATTGGAATGAGGGCCTTGCTGGATGTAAACGTTCTGGTTTCGCTGGCCTGGCCGGAGCATCGCCAGTACTCGGTGGCGAGGGCGTGGTTTGCGAAGAATCGCGCGAAAGGGTGGGCGACCTGCCCATTGGTGCAAGCTGGATTCGTGCGCATCGTGTCGAACCCAGCTTTCTCAGCGCGTGCGGTTTCGGTGCAGGAAGCCGTGGAAGCTCTTCGAACCAGTCTGCGGGATGATGCCCATCAATTCTGGCCCGACTCGATGTCCTTTCCTGATGCGATGCAGTTCCTAGAGCATCCGCTCAGAGGCCACCAGCAGATCACCGATGCGTACCTAATCGCGCTGGCGATCAAGAATCGGGGGAAGGTGGCGACGCTGGATCGGGGGATTGTGCAGTTTGCGCCAGCGGGGACGGTGGAGTTGGTTGCGTAGGGGCGAAGGTCAAGAGCGTTAAACACAGAGGACACAGAGGTCCACAGGGTAAGGCGACGCTGGTTTACATAATACCCGTTATCGGACATTGCATCGCGATGCGGCTCAGTCAGGCTTGCTTGAAACTGCAGTTTCCCTCGCCGGGATATCTGGCGTCTGCGGACCTTTCACGCCTAGCACCCTAAGATCCTTTGCGAATCGCTCTTTCAACGCAGATTGGAACTCCCTGCATCTGTCGATGTCTGTGCGATCAAAAAGCAGTGCGCCCCGCCCTGATCCCAGCTCCTCCAAACCAGCGTCGTCCAGTAGCTCGTATGCAGCAGTATCCAGAACGTCGTCGATTGCTCGAATACGCTTGACGATGACCGTCGGCGGTGTGCCAGGTGCGACGCCCCAAAACGCACCTGCATCCCGAAATCGGTTCGGCTTAGAAGGGTCCATCAGCCACTGTCGGAACGTCGGGTGCTCATGATGACAAAATCAAAGTCAAAAACGTCGGACAGGAGTGTCCGACCCACACGGGCAACAGCAGATTCCTCACCGGGCTATCGCCCGATTCGGAATGACAAGGTTTTGTCCCCGACTCGCGAGTTATTCATTCGGGAAGACGATTTTGGGATGGAACAAGGTGCCGGCTACGCGGGTGGCGATGGCGATGAGATCGCGCTGTCCGTGGAAGACTTTGACTTGGCGGGCGCGGGAGAGTTCAGGGAGGTTAACGGGGCGGCCATTGCGGATGCGGGCGGCGGTGGCGTCGTCGGCGGTGACGGAGGGGAGTTGGGGCAGGAGCTGGCGGGGGTGGATGAAGAGGTCCTGCATGCCGTCGCTTCCGCCTGCCTGAATGCGCGATTTCAGAGCGTGAAGTTGAGGGTCCAGAACAGCAGGTTCCTCCACTCCGCTTCCCTTTCCCTTCGGGAAAGCGAAGCTCCGGTCGGAATGACAAGCTCTTGCCTGAACTTCCAACTGCTCCTTATTCCCCGCGATAGTCTCAACTTCCTCGATGGTGTGGGCATGCGCGATGTCGAATTCGGCGACGGCGGTGCGGCGGAGGGATTCGAGATGGGCTCCGCAGCCGAGGAGTTGGCCCATTTCGTGGGCGATGGAGCGCATGTAGGTTCCGGAGGCGACGCGGGCGCGGAAGCGGGCGCGGTCGGCGTCGACGGAAAGGATGACGAATTCTTTGATCTCGACTTGGACCGGCTTGAGGATTACCTCTTTATCTTTTCTTGCCAGCTTGTAGGCGGGGACGCCGTGGATTTTCTTGGCGGAGAATGGCGGTGGAGTTTGCTCAATGAGGCCGTGGAATTTGGCGGCGAGTTGTTGGAGAGTGTCCAGGTTAAGATCGGGCCTTCGGCCCGATGGACAGCCGGGGGCGGCTGTTCCCACATCGCCTCGGGAGGCCGTCTCTGCAGTCCCCATATGATTTGAGGAGGCTAGTTCTACATGTGGCTCCAAGGGGTCGCCGTCGGCGTCGTAGGTGTTGGTGGCGAAGCCGAAGCGGATCACGCCTTCGTAGGTCTTCTCAGACGTGGTGTAGAACTGGGCGAGACGGGTGAGACTGCCGGTGACGAGGGGGAGAACGCCGGTGGCGAGTGGGTCGAGGGTGCCGAGATGGCCGACGGAGCGCTGCTGCAGAATGCGGCGCACGCGGTTGACTACGTCGTGGGAGGTCCAGCCAGCGGGCTTGTCGATGATGATGACGCCATTCATGGGGAACCGGGTGATTGTGCGATTGGGTGATCGGGTGATTGGAAATCGAATCGAGTAAGATTACCCGTTATTGAGTCATTGAGCGACCGGTAATCGGGCGATTGAAAAACAATTTGGATTTTCGGCGGCTCAATCACTTAATTGCTCATTACTAAACTACCAGACTTCTTATGCTTCCTCTTCGCGATGACCAGCCTCGGTATAGCACGCCTTGGGTGAACTATTTTCTGATTGGGCTGAACCTGGTGATTTTTTTCTTCGAGGCTGCGCTGGATCCGCAGAGCCTGGAGATGGTGATTCGTCAATTTGGGGTGGTGCCGGCGCATCTGGCGGCGTTTCTGGCGGGGTCGCCAAAGTATCCGCTGGTGGCGATCGTGCTTCCCTTCTTTACATCTCTGTTCTTGCACGGATCGTGGATGCACGTGATTGGCAATATGTGGTTTCTCTACATTTTTGGCGACAACGTGGAGGACTACATCGGGCACTTTAAGTATCTGGTGTTTTACTTACTTACCGGCCTGCTGGCCATGGGCACGCATATGGCAATGAATCTGCACTCTACAGCGCCCGCCCTGGGAGCTAGCGGAGCGATTGCGGGGGTGCTGGGAGCGTATTTCATTCTGTATCCACGGGCGCGGGTGCTGACGTGGTTTTTCGTGTTTGTGCTGTGGGTGCCGGCGTGGGTCATCCTGGGATATTGGTTTGTGCTCAATTTCTTGAGCGGGACGGCGACTTCGCTCGCGGTGCAAGGCCGGAACATGGGCGGGGTGGCGTTTTGGGCGCATGTGGGAGGGTTCGTGGCGGGAGCGTTGCTGGTGAAGCTTTTCGGGGAGCGGCAGCGGCGGTATCCGTATGCGTATCAGTAGGGCTGCGCGAAAAAATCAAAGTCTAGATCGGGCAACAGCCAGAGCGACACCAACTGCAAAAGTCAAAGGCGTCGGACAAGAGTGTCCGACCCACACGGGCACCAGCAAGATCAACTGCAAAGTCAAAGGGCGACGAGCGAGGACGCGCCCGACGGCCGCCGAGACGGCGGCGCTACGCATTACTTCTTGGGGCGTGATTCTGGTGGGACGAGGCCTGACAAGCGGTAGTAGACGACGAGTTGGCCGTAGTGTTCGCCGGAATGCTCGATGAAACCGTAGGCCGCATCTGAGATGCGGACCTGCTGGTTGGCGAAGGGGTCGACGATTAAGTCGGACATGCCTTTATCGCCTTTGGTTTTGATGGCGGCGGCGCCGTCGGCAAAGGCCTTTTTCACGAAGGCAACGACGTCGGCCTTGGTTTTGTATTGAGCGCGGCTGGGGTTCTCCTCAGCCGGTAGCTTCTGGCCCAACACCCCATTGGTAAAAAAATAATTCGCGTTGGCGGCATGGAGCAGTTGTTCGGCGAAGGTGCGCTGGGCGGGCGTGGGCTTGAAGTCGTACTTGTCGGGAAAATCTTCGGCCATGGCGATGAGCTTGCGGCCGATGTCGTTCCAGGAGTCGAGCACGACCTTGGAAGGGCTATCGGCGGGCTTTACGGCGGCTTCTTTCTTGGTGTCTTGCGCGTGGGCGGGAAGAGTAAGAATTGCTGCGGCGCACAGTACGGCTATGAGAACCAGTGACTTGCTCATGGGACAGTTCCTCCTCGAGAGCCCTCTTGGGCCGGCGTAATGTTAGTCCGAATTTTCGTCCGTGTAAACGCCGGATCGGAGGAGTCCTAGAAAAGATCTTTCAACCACAGGGGACACAGAGGGTGCACAGAGGTTAGATGTTTTGTTGTGGCTTCGTTTTATTCGCGCTTCAGAGAAGTCCGGCGGTGCGGAGGATCTCCAGGTTTCGAGACTGCGTCGGCGACGGTGGAGGGAGACAGCATTTTCTGGCGCGGGGGCTTGGGGCCACAGCGTCCAAGCAACTGAGTGTCCACTGCACGCGATCCCACTTCTCGCAAAAGAAGCGAGAAGTGGGGTACCCCTGATGTGGAATCCGACCCAAAGCAAAAGCAAAAGCAAAGTGAAAGGCGTCGGACAGAGCCTACCCTGAGCTTGCCGAAGGGAGTGTCCGACCCACATGGTCCGACCCACACGGTCAAACTCCGTTGGGGCGCTGGCGGATTAGGGAGAGGAACTCCTGGCGGGTTTCGTTTTCGTTGCGGAAGCAGCCCAGCATGGAGGACGTGACGGCGGTGGAATGCTGTTTCTCGACGCCGCGCATCATCATGCACAAGTGGCGGGCTTCGATGACCACGCCCACGCCTTGCGGTTCGATTACGTTCTGAATGGTCTCGGCAATCTGGGTGGTGAGGCGCTCCTGGATTTGCAGGCGGCGGGAGAAGAGTTCGACCAGGCGCGGAACTTTGCTGAGGCCGATGACCTTGCCGTTGGGGATGTAGGCGACGTGCACCTTGCCGAAGAACGGCAGCAGGTGGTGTTCGCAGAGGCTGAACATTTCGATGTCTTTGACGATGACCATTTCGTCGTAGGTAACGGTGAACAGCGCGCCTTTGAGCAGGGCCTCGGGGTCTTCGCTATAGCCGCGGGTGAGGGTTTGCAGCGATTTGCGAACGCGCTCGGGAGTGCGCTGGAGACCTTCGCGTTGCGGGTCTTCGCCGAGGCGGACGAGCATTTCCTGGACGAGATCTTCGAAGCTGGCGCTGGTGAGAGTGGAGGCGGGTTCGGTTGAGGGTTTCATGGTCATCGGGTCATTGCGTGATCGGGTGATTTTGCGATTTAAGACTGGACACCTTTGCCTGCGTATGCGAAGGAATTCATCATGGTTTCTTCCAGGCGCACTCTTTCAAGATGCGCGTGGGGGAAGCCGCGCTGCACTATTTCGTAGATCTGGATGCAGAGATTTTCGGTGGTGGGTACTTCCTGGGCAAATTCCTGCAGCATATTCAGATTCTCGTGATCGTAGCGGGCGAGCACTTCCCTTTCGATGAAGCCGTCGAGATCGACCAGGTTGCAGACCATGCCGGTTTGGCCGTCGACCGGGCCACTGACGGTTACTTCTACAGTGTAATTGTGGCCATGTCCGTAGGGATTGTTGCATTTGCCGTAAGTCGATTGGTTTTCTTCCTGGGACATCGAGTCGCTATGGAGACGGTGCGAGGCGGAGAACAGGTAACGGCGGGAGAGATGGGCTTTCATGTCAGGAGGCTCGCTCGCGCGGGAAAGCGGTCGCGCAATACGCGGAGGCAGCCGAACGGGAGCGGGTGCTGGAACACGTGGCTTCCCTGCCGAGTCCGAGCCATTGGTTCTCTTTCGCCCCTTCGGGGCTTCTTCGCGTTCTGCTTCGCCACCCACGGCTTGCGCCGTGGGCTGCATTCTTGCGCCGCTTCGCGGCTGAACAGTCTGAAGTTTGGTACACCTTTCGCATTGTTATCCGACTATAGAACGTGCTCGGATTGGGCCCTCTTACGTCGCGGTTGAACACTCGCGCTTTCAATGGCCTTACCACGTGGCTTCTCGTATTTGTGAACCTCGCGATATCCATTATGCTTCTCCGTAGAAGTCGACGAATAGATCTGGGGTTTCGTAGACTCGCACCCGGTGGAGCGTAGCGCGCTCCAGTTTCGTGGCGAGACGCTGCCAGATGGCGATGGCGATGTTTTCCGTGGTCGGAATCTGGTGCAGGAATTCCGGAACTTCTTTGTTGAGGAAGCGGTGGTCCATGGCATCGAGGACCTCGCGGTGCATGATTTCCTTGAGTTGCTTGAGGTCGACGACGAAACCGGAGCGCGGGTCGACTTCACCTTTTACCGTGACTTCGAGCGTGTAGTTGTGGCCGTGGCCGTTCGGGTTGTTGCATTTGCCGAAGACACGGCGGTTTTCTTCCGGAGTGAAATCCGGATTGTGGTAGTAGTGCGAGGCGGAGAATTCGGCTTTGCGGGTTAGATAGAGCATGGGAATCAGTTCTCAGTTCTCAGTTCCCAGTTCTCAGTTGTCGGTGCTCCTGCTTCCTCGAAATACCTGCGGCCTTTCCAGGAGACGGCGCCGTTGGCGTGCGCTCTTTTTGAGCGTAGCAAGAGATAGGCGAATAGGGGAAGGCCGAGTAAGGCGAGGATGTTCGCATCCCAGGAAAAATGGGCGCGGCGGATGCGCGCGAGAAACGATAAGTACAAGATCAGGCAAAGAATTCCGGTTAGGATGGCGGGCCTCGGGTGTCCCCGTAGGCTGCTGGCGACGGCGATGGCGAAGCTGGCAACGATCAGCACAAATTCGAGGGCCCGCAACGTAGCCAACCGAACGGGTGAGGGGAACAAGAGGGCGAGGTTCTTGGTCCAGCCTTCGCGGAGTTGCGCGAAGCTGCGGTACATGCGGGTGCGGACGGCGTCGGCGCCGTGGCGGAAGAATATTTTTCTGCCCGAGCGCTTTACGGCGCGAGCCAGAGCCACATCTTCGAGCAGGTTACCGGCAATGGCAGCGTGTCCGCCGACGGCATCGTAGGCTTCGCGGGTGATCAGGAGGTACTGGCCGTTGGCGGCCGCGGCGGGGGAGCGGGGATCGCTCACTTGCGATGGGCGAAAGCTGGCGGCGAGTTCGGCGAAGATCACGGGCATTACCGCTTTTTCGCAGAAGCCTTTTACGATCTGCTCGGGAGAGTACGAGAGCAAGGCCGCGCCGTGGCGCTTCGCTTCGTCGAGGCCGCGGGCGAGCGATCCGGGGAGATGGATGGTATCGGCATCGGTGAACAGGAGCCATTCGCCGAGCGCGGCTTTGGCCCCGGTGTTGACTGCGTTGTTCTTGCCGGTCCAGCCGGGTGGGAGCGGGGCGGCTTCAAGTACGCGCAGGCTGACTCCCGCGGGAATTGGCGTTTGCGGATTTGAAAATGAGGAGGCGACTTCGCGAGTGCGGTCGGTGGAGTGATCGTCGACTACGATGACTTCAAACGCTACGCTGCATTGGGATAGCAGGGACTGAAGACATGCGCCCAGGCAAATTTCTTCGTTGCGCGCCGGGACGATCACCGACACGGCGGGTGGCCCGGAGATTGGGACGGTCGCAGGCATACGTCGAATCTATTATTATAGCGAGGTGCAACGCATCCTTCGTTTTTCCGGCTCTATTGTCACTGTTTTAATCCTCCTCGCGCTGTCCGCCTGCTACAGCGGGACCCGGCCGCCGCGGATTGGAACGGCGGCTCCGGATTTCACGGTACACGACTCCGATCGGTCGGTTACGCTGAGCCAGCTTAAGGGCCAGGTGGTGGTGCTGAACTTCTGGGCGACGTGGTGCCCTCCGTGCATCGAGGAGATGCCTTCGCTGGTGGAGATGCAGCAGCGCATGAAGGCGAAGGGCGTGACGGTGCTGGCGGTGAGCGTCGACGTGGACCAAAGTAGCTACCAGCGGTTCCTGAAAGACCACAATGTGAACCTGCTTTCGGTGCGGGATGGGGATCAGAAAAGCAATCAACTGTATGGGACATTCAAGTTCCCGGAGACCTACATCATCGACCGCAATGGCGTGGTGCGGCGCAAGTTCATTGGGGCGGTGGATTGGACGGAGCCGGAGGTTATTGATTTTCTGAACAAGCTGTAGGGCAGGCTCGGGCTGAAGCCCGAATTCCTTATGGTAAGGGTACGCGGCGCTGAAGCGCCGCTCTTCCACGATGCTGAAAGGGCACTGGGGATTGCTTGCTTTGCAACGGCCGGAAGGTCAGAGTCAAACTCAGGATCAAGTCAAAGTCAAGATCAAATCAAAATCAAACCAAAGTCAAAGGCGTCGGACAGGAGTGTCCGACCCACACGATCACAACTTCACGTTGCGCAGGCGTAGGGCGTTGGCGATTACTGAGACGGAGCTGAAGCTCATGGCGGCGGCGGCGAAGATGGGGCTGAGCAACAAGCCAAAGAAGGGATAGAGAACTCCGGCGGCAATGGGCACGCCGATGGCGTTGTAGACGAAAGCGAAGAAAAGATTCTGGCGAATGTTGCGCATGGTGGCGCGGCTTAGGTTGCGGGCGCGCAGGATGCCGGCGAGGTCGCCTCTCACGAGCGTGACGCCTGCGCTCTCCATCGCGACGTCGGTGCCGGTGCCCATGGCGATGCCGACGCTGGCTTGCGCGAGCGCGGGGGCGTCGTTGATGCCATCGCCGGCCATGGCGACGACTCTTCCCTGCCCTTGCAGCTTGCGGATGATTTCTAATTTTCCTTCGGGCAGGACTTCGGCTTCGAATTCGTCGATGGCGAGCTTCCTGGCGACGGAGGCGGCGACCATACGGCTGTCCCCGGTGAGCATTACGAGGCGAAAGCCTAGAGCTTTCAGATCGCGGATCGCATCTGGGGCGGAAGTCTTTAGTTGATCCGCTACGACGAAGTTTCCCACATATTTGCCGTCGATAGCCACGCAGAGAATCGCGGCGTCGGGCGGGCTGTCTGGTGGCAGGTCCGGTTTATTCGATTCGGGAATCCCGAGCTTGATCATTAGAGCGGTACTGCCGACGGCTACTTTGCGTCCGTCGACGACGCCGGAAATTCCTTTTCCGGGGGTGGAATGGAACTCCTGGGGCGAGGAAAGAGGCATGCCGTATTTCGCGGCGGCGGCGAGAATTGCGGATGCGAGGGGATGTTCGCTGCCGCGCTCGAGACTGGCGGCTAGGCGAAAAAGCTCGGGATTGTCGCGTAGAGCCTGCGAGTAGCTTACGAGGCGCGGCTTGCCTTCGGTGAGCGTGCCGGTTTTGTCGACGACGAGCGTGTCGACTTTTTCGAGAATCTCCAGCGCTTCGGCGTTTTTGATGAGCACACCAGCGCGGGCGCCGCGGCCTACGCCGACCATGATGGCCATGGGTGTGGCGAGACCCAGCGCGCACGGGCAGGCGATGATGAGCACAGCGACCGCGTTGACCAGCGCGTGCCCGAGGCGCGGTTGGGGACCGAAGAGGAACCACGCGAAGAAGGTGATGACCGCGGCTGCGACCACGATGGGGACGAACCACTTGGCGACGCGGTCGGCGAGGCGCTGGATGGGAGCGCGGCTGCGCTGGGCCTGGCCGACGAGTTGCACGATGCGCGCCAGCAGGGTTTCGCTGCCGACACGCTCGGCGCGCATGACGAACGAACCGGTGCCGTTGATGGTTGCGCCGATGACTTTGCTGGCCGCCGATTTTTCGACCGGCATGGATTCGCCGGTGATCATGGATTCGTCAATCGCGCTGCGGCCTTCGAGCAGGACGCCATCGACTGGGATTTTTTCTCCGGGGTGTACGCGTAGACGGTCGCCGGGCTTTACCTGTTCGAGCGGGACATCTTTTTCGCTGCCGTCGGGTTTAAGCAGGCGAGCGGTGCGGGGGCTGAGATCGAGCAGGGCGCGAATGGCGGCGCTAGTGCGGCTGCGGGCGCGCAATTCCATGACTTGGCCGAGCAAGACTAGAGTGGTAATTGCGGCGGCCGCTTCAAAGTAAACGGCCGGGTAGCCTGACATGACGCGTAGCGATTCAGGAAAGCTCCGCGGCGCGAGCGTGGCGATCAGGCTGTATCCGTAGGCTACGCCGGTGCCCATGCCGATCAGGGTGAACATGTTGGGGCTGCGATTGGCGAGCGATGTCCAGAAGCGCCGGAAGAAGGGCCATCCGCCCCAGATGACCACGGGCGTGGCTAGGACGAGTTCGAGCCAAGGCAGCGCCGCGCCCGGCAGAATGCGGTGAAGCGGCATCTCCCAAAGCATTCCAGCCATGGCGATCGCCATGAGTGGCACCGTGAGCGCGAGGCTGGTCCAGAAGCGCCGGCTCATGTCGCGGAGTTCGGGATTTTCTTCCGCAGTGGCGGTGACTGTGCGCGGCTCGAGAGCCATGCCGCAGATGGGGCAGGAACCCGGCGCTGGACGCACGATTTCGGGGTGCATGGGGCAGGTGTATTCGGTGCGCGTGGACGCGATGGGGACTTCCGGTTCAAGCGCCATGCCGCAGGATGGGCAAGCGCCCGGCTTGGGCTCACGGACTTCGGGGCACATGGGGCAGACGTAGGATGGGGTTGCGGTGGTTGCGGGAGCAGGTAGCCCAGTCTGAGGGGCGGGTTGCGAGGGCGAGGATTTGGCAGGGGTCGGGACGCCGAGCGTCACCAAAGCGGGCTGGGCCACAGGTATGGCGGTGTGCAGATATTTGGCCGGGTCGGCTTTGAACTTTTGCAGGCAGGGCGCGCAGCAAAAGTAGTAATTTTTTCCGCCATGGGTGTGGATATGTTTGGCGACCGTAGGATCCACATTCATTCCGCAGACGGGATCGCGTTCGAGCGTGGGGGTTAGGTTCGTTGGTTTCGAAGACATGCGGTCTGGGCCAAGTCAGCGGATGCAGAATACGCTACTACATGGTTCGATGGACAATGCTCTATATTAGATTCAGCCCGGCAGACGGGCGGGCAGCGGCATTCATCGGCAACAGAGGAACATCATGACTTATCTGGATGTGGTTTTTCGTTATGGGGCGGCGCCCGGCGAGAACGAATTGCGGGCGATCGATGGCATGCGTGAGGTTTACGGAGTACGGCGGGTGCAGTTCGACGAGCGGGAGCGCACGGTGCGGGTGGAGTTTGACGCTTCGCGCTTAAAGGCGGATGCGGTGGCTGGGCTGCTGCGGCAGGCGGGAGTGGATGTGAGGGATCGGCTGGCGCTGGCCTAGGGCCGACAAGAAGATTAGGTTAGGGGAGGGCTGCCTTGCGCGAACTAAATGCAAGGGGCGCCCAAGAGAACCTCTGGCCGAAGTCATTCTTGGAACGCCCCGTTGCGCGCCACTTCGTCTGCACTTTACTAGAGCACCTATCGTGCCGTCTGTAACCCACTCAAAATGCTGGCTGCATCTTGTGGCTGCTTTGTAGGAATTGCTCTGCGCCGGGAAAGATTTACGTCGGGCGCGAGAAGCGAAGCCATGGATGGGCCGAATTAGTTGAGGAAAGGGCCAAACGTGGCGGGCTGCGGCGGATTTCGGGGTGAACCAGATGCGTCAGGGGACGAGCGACCGTGAACTCGACGAATGTTCCCAGCCGGCAAAGACTTCCGTTATAATTCTTGAGCGAGTTAACCTGCCGAAGCAAATTTGCGCCCTTAGCTCAGCTGGATAGAGCGTCTGGCTACGAACCAGAAGGTCGGGAGTTCGAATCTCTCAGGGCGCACCATCTTTGCTGGCACTTGCAGATAGGCCACCACCCTTCACGGGCCCACCTTGCGCGGATGGCTGGGCGAAGGTCGAGCGGGTGATCTGATAGGCGAAACTGTTCCGGCCATTTGCATCGGTTCTCGATCCGGCGCGGACTCCGCCTAGCTTTTCGATGGCCTTTTGCGAGCGCAGGTTCTGGGGCCCGATGAGGAAGACAACTGTGTCGACGAACCGGAAGGCGTGTTGCAACATCAGCCGTTTCATCTCTCCGTTGTAAACGCCGCCCCAGTGAGAGCGGGCCAGGAACGTCCAACCGATTTCTTTCTCGGCTTTCTTGTCTCCGGGCTTGTCTCCGTGGAAGCGGGACGAGCCGATGACCTGACCATCTTTGGCATCAATGGCGAGCAACGCTCCACCGGAATCGAGGGCCTCGCGGAAAAACAGGTTGAAGACCTCCTCCTTATATCGGTCGGGAGACGGATGCTGTTCCCAAATGAGGGGATCGGAAGCTACCGCATAGAGGCTGGGAAAATCTTCGCTGCGAAGCGGCCTCAGGCTGACAAACTCGCCTTGCAAGACCGGCTGGAGATCAAAGGACAAGGGAGACTCCCGGATGGGGATTCAGCCGGAGCATGGGTTGCAATATTACGTAAGTTCGCGGAATCCTGCCGCAAGGAACTGGAACGAAACCTACGGCGTGACCCGGAATTTCACGTTGCTTTTCAGCGTGCCCGACTTGATGGTGACTGAGACCGTGCCGCTGGTTGCGCCGGCGGGGACGGTGGCGGTGAGGAAAGAGTTTGATCCTTTCGTAAACGCTGCCGTTGTTCCGTTAAAGCTAACGGCGGTCACGGTGGAGAGATTGCCTCCAAGAATGGTGATGGTGGCTCCCGCCTTGCCGGTAGCCGGGAGCAGCTTTACGAACGCGTGGAGGCCGTTGCTGAAGCTGAAGACGGTGCCGAGTTCGCCGGTGCCGCCGCCACTGGTGACGCCGTAGAACGCGCCGCTGGTGTATTGGAGCAAGCCTCCGAAGGGCGAGCCTCCATCGCCTTGATAACCGGTGAAGTTGTAGAGTGTGCTGAGAGTGCCGCCGGGGGTAAGTTCGAAGATGGTGCCGTCTTCGCTGGGGCTGCCGGTTCCCCCGCTGGTGGTTGTGCCGTAGAAGTTTCCATCGGTGGCCTGAACGAGTCCGTCATTCGGTTCGTATCCGTCGGTGACGTCGAAGCTATGAAGGACGGTCAACGCACCTGCGGCAGTGATCTGGAAGACTTCACCGTCGCCGTTGGCGCCGCCTCGCAGAGTGGTGCCGTAGAAGTCTCCGTTGGCCGCCTGAATGAGTTGGCCCTCGGGTTCCCAGCCGTCGGTGTTATCAAAGCTTTGCAAGGTCGTCAGGGCGCCGGCCGAGGTCATCTGGAAGACGAGGCCGAGATCGCTGGCGCCGCCGGTGGCGGTGGTGCCGTAGAAGTCTCCGTTCGTGCCCTGGACCATGCCGCCGATCGGCTCGTAGCCGTTTGTGTCGTCGAAGCTAACCAGGCTGGTAAACGTGCCGGTGGAGCTGATCTTGAAGGCGGTGCCGTAAATGCCGGGCACGCCGTATTCGGTCGTGCCGTAAAAATTCTTGTCGGTGCCCTGCACCAGCGCGGAGGCGGGGAATGCGCCGTCGGTTTCGTCGAAGCTGTGGAGCGAGGTGAACGTGCCCGCGGGAGTGATTTTGTAAACGATGCCGAAATCGCCCGTGCCGCCCTGGCTGGCGGTGCCGTAGAAATTTCCATCGACTCCGAGCACGAGGCCGGACTCGGGAATCGAGCCGTCGGTGCCCACGCCGGTGAAGGTGTGGAGCGTGGTGATCGCGCCGGCGGGCGTCATTTTAAAGATAATGCCTTGGTTGCTGGAGCCGCCGTAAGTGGTGGTGCCATAAATATTTCCGTCTTTGCCCTGGACCAGGTTTTCGGTGAAGGGATCCTGGCCGTTGGTGCCGTCGAAGTTGACCAAGATGGTGGCGGTCGAGGGCGGGACGATGGCCGGCGCTGCGGTCTGGGCGGAGGCGACGGTTGCGCCCACGCATAGACCAATAATCATCGAAAGAACCACTGGCAGATGGCTGGCCGGCAAGGCTTTATGGAGTTTCATGTCCCGATATTCTCCTTGAATCAGGTCGGACGGTTGCTTTCCGTTCTGTGCAGTTCGAGCCTTTGCAATTCGAATCATTGCAATTCGAAGTCCTTTAACAATGAATAGTGATGGAAGAACTGCCAGCGTTACAAGAGCAAATCGATTGGCTGGGCAATCCTACACCTCGGCTAGTGGCGCAATGTGCAGTTTTTTTCGAATTCTGTGCTGAATTTTGCGGGCTTGCATCGCGAACGCTGACCGGCATTCGGTCAGTGCTGGTTGAAGAGCTCGGTGCGGTCGATGCGTTCGCCCTTGAAAACGACTAATGAGATTCGCTCGGTAGCGGTGATGTCCTCAAGAGGATTTCCGTCGACGACGAGGAGATCGGCATCGTTGCCGGGACGGATGGAGCCGGTGTGGTCGTCGACGCGAAGCAGACGAGCCGCGTTCCAGGTTGCGGCCTGCAAGGCTACAGCGGGCGGGATGCCGGCCTGCACCCAGAGTTGAACTTCATGCTGCACGGTCGGACCGTGGATTACGAGATAGTTCCCGGCGTCGCTGCCGGTGACGAGTAATACGCCGTGCTCGTGGGCGCGCTTGAGGTTGTCGATGGCGATCGACATATTGATGGGATACTGCGCGAGACCTTTGCGCATGGGCTCGGTCTCGGCGGAGCCCAGGGCTTCTTCGGTGCCGCGCAAGAGGTCCGGTGGGCCGACTTGTTGCACCAGGGAGCGCTTGAGCAGATCGGTCTTGCCGGCAGCGAAGTCCTGGAACGCCTCGCCGACGCTCAGAGTTGGATCGTAGAAAGTTCCCTGCTTGGCCATCTGGTCGAAGAGCGCGTCGGGAATTTTTTCGCGAAAAGATCCGTGCTCGATCGAATTCGCTTGTTCTTGCACTGCGTCCGTGACGTCGCGGACGTCTCCGGTGTGAACGGCGAGGGGCAACGAATCGGCATGAGCTTCCTGAGCGACGGCGTCAAACAAAGCGGTATCGAGCCGGTTGAAGACCTGGCCTCCGGCGCCGGCTTCGAGAATGGCTTTGACGCAATCCACGCCGCGCTTTTTTAGTTCATCGACCTGAAGGCGGGCTTCGGCAGCGGTCGCGGGAAGACGCAGATTTTGTTTTTCGAGATTCGCGCGAACCGATGGCGGCAGATTCTTGAAGTATTCGGTACCGTGGCCGCCGGGCGTCGTGAACATCGGGCCGCAGGTGGATAACTCCGAGCCGAGATATTCGCCGCTGGCCACGGTTGAGCGAATCTTGAGAATTCCGTCCAGGTCGTCGCCGACGCTTCGCACAGTAGTTACGCCGCTGTAGAGATAGGCGGCGAGATGGCGCAGCATACTTTTCTGCGGGTCTTCGTTATTGTCATTCGAGTCCGTGTAGAATCCGCCCGGCGCTTGCAGGTGAACGTGAACATCGATGAGGCCGGGAAGGATGGTCTTGCCGGCGGCTTCCACGGTTTCGGCTTTCAGAGTCTTGGGGTCGGGGCCGTCGCCTTCGAAGATCTCGGCGATCTTGCCGCCGCGCACTAACACCGAGCCGTTCTCGATCACCTTGCCGTCGCCAATGAAAATGCGCGCGCCGCGAATCAGAAACGTGTCACTGCGGGCGAGTTGCCGGTTCAAGATTTTTGTTTTGACGATGCCGGTGCGGGCATGCACTTGCCACAACCCCAGCACCAGGAATGGGGTGAGCACGGCCGCGAGCCACAGCTTGGCCGAGGCTCGAATCTTCTCTTCTTTTTCCCAGCGGAACAGCTTGAAGCCGATAAAGAGTCCAACCAGGCCGGTTACCAACAGAGCGAGGGTGGGCTGAAGATTGGCGGCGATGCCTTCGTGCCGCAGCAGCATGCCCTGGATGCCGGTGACCATGTAGGTGGCGGGAACAAACTGCGTGATGACCAGCAGCCACGGCGGAAACATGGCGAGTGGGAAGGTCGCGCCGCTCAGAAACAGCATGGGAAGGTAAATCAACTGGACGACGAGCTGGCTTTCCTGCATCGAGTTGACGACGGAAGCGATGATCAGGCCGATGGCACGAAAGCCGACGATAGCGATGCTAATGAAGACCAGGATGGAAACCATCGACTGCGGCCAGGGCATGCCATATAAAAAATGGGCCAGCGTGAAGATGAGAATCACGTTGGGCATATAGAGAATCCAGCCGGTGACGACGGAAGCGATGAGCAGAGGAGCCGGCGAGATCGGCGTGACTTTGTAGCGGCGCAGGATGTTGGCTTCGCGTTCCTGCACGGCGCGGATCCCGGCGCCGAAAAGTCCGTTGCCGAGGATGCCGATGATGAGGACCATGGCAATCACCATGGTCATGGCGGCGCCGCGTTCGGCGTGCATCGCCTGCCCGAAGATGAAGAAGAAAACCAGCGGAAACAGGTAGTTGAAGAAAATTACAGACCGGTTGCGTAGAGCCAGCTTGAGATCGAGCGCGATGAGTGCTTTGTAGGGTTTCATTTCTCAGCGGTCATCTTGATGCAATCATCTATGCAATCATTCGCGAAGGCTCTTTCCGGTGAGTTCGATAAAAACGTCTTCTAGGCTTGGCTGCTTGAGGCTGACGTCGGTTAGTTCCAGTCCGTGCTGGTCGATCCATTTCACAAGGTCGACGAGCGTGGCCGCGGGATGGCGCGAGTGCACGGTCAGGGTGCGGCCGCTGGGATCGAGCGCGCTCTGCGTGGCCTCCGCCCAAGCGGGACGGCTCTCGGGAAAAGGGGTTGCGCAAGTCACGACAATGCTTGATGCGTTGCGGCTCTGCTGCTGCAGACGGGCGGGTGTGTCGAGCGCGATGATGCGGCCTTCGTCGACGATGGCGACCCGGTCGCACAGACGCTCGGCTTCTTCGATGTAGTGCGTGGTCATCAGAATGGTGCGGTGTTCGCGCTTCAACTCCTCGAGCAGGTTGTGAATCTCGACCCGCACCTGGGGATCGAGGCCGGTGGTGGGCTCGTCGAGAAAGATGAGTTGCGGATCGTTGACCAGGGCCAGGGCCAGAGCCAGCCGCTGTTTCTGACCGCCGGAAAGCGTGTTGTAGAAGGCGTCCCGTTTTTCTTCCAGCTGCAGGCGTTGCAGCAGTTTATTCAAGTCCACGTTGCGGGTGTAGAAAGACGCGAACACCTGCATGGCTTCGCGGACGCGAATTCTCTCCGGCAGATTGGTGGCTTGCAGGCAAACCCCGATGCGATCCTTGAGTTGCTGGCGCTGCCGGTCTGGGTCGAAGCCGAGGACGGCAACTTGACCTCCGGTGCGCGGACGCAGGCCTTCGAGAATCTCGACCGTGGTTGTCTTGCCGGCGCCATTGGGACCGAGCAGGCCGAAAACCTCGCCTGGCTGGATCTCGAAGTCAATTCCCTTCACGGCATGGACCTCGCCGTAGGACTTTTTGAGACCTTGCACGGAGATCGCTGGGGCAGAGGAATTCATCGAAGAAGGAAAGATGAGGCTACCGAAGAACTCGGCGGGAGTCAAAGAGGCGTTCGGCCGACGAGAAAGGGTGCGGTTCGGGAAGGTTGACCGGCACAAGGGAGAGGCAAGTAACTTCCGTGTACCCGAGCGGCTGCGGGACGGCTCCATTTCGGCTTGTTTTCTGCTAGTCTGGGCGTGCCCTGTTGTTTCTGTCGTTCTGCCGGAGTGTGCCTCCGGTAAATCGGGCTGCTCGTACATGCCGATGCCCAAGGTTATCGAACAGGAAGTGTCTGTACTGACCTCGTCGAAAGACGGCTTGGTTTATCTGACGCCCAACGATTGGGCGCTCATTGTCGACAAGGCTTGCCGGGTCGCTTTTCGGAAGGGCCAAGTTCTGGTCCATCGGGGCAAGAGAACCAACGGCGTCTATCTGCTGGTGAAAGGAACGGCTCGGGTACAAATCGCTGCCCAGGCCGGCTCACCGGAGATCGGGCCGGGTGAGATTTGCGGCGAAATGTCATTTCTGGAGGACGCTCCGGCCAGCGCCAATGTGGTTGCCGATAATGACGTGGAAGCCTATCACTTGGATCGGCCCACCCTGGAGAGCCTGTTCGAGCTTTTTCCTCACCTCGCCTCGCGTTTTTACAGGTCGCTGGCCATGAATTTATCCCGCCGACTCAGAGACTTGATCGAGCAGCCGTGATGGCCATCGGGCGAAGCGCCTGATTTCGATTGCGACCGCCTCCGCGAACCATCCACTCCCGAAAATCGAGGTAGCGGATTCATGGTAGACCGCCTTTCTAGGCAGCCCCGCTACCCCAAAAATTAAGGGCGTCCTAGGACCCTTTCGAATCTCGGAACGCCCGAACAGCCCTCCCCCAGAACTGCTCAACAGCGATCCTACAGTCCTACTTGCATCAAACACCAAAGTGAATTACACTTCGGTGCCGTAGGATGACACGAGCTGGCTTAATGATTCTGCAGCGTCCCAGAGGGTCGGTTTGTATGGGCGGGAGTGAGAAAACACCGGCCAGTCCGATGCAGCAGCCGCAAAGGGACAGCATTAGTGTGCAGTGGTTTGCAGCTTCATTTTGGTAAGTTTGCATCAACTTTCTATTAACATGCCTGTAATCAGTAACTTAGTAATTGTTCACGTTTGGCATCATGGGTGCATAAGACATAAGGACGGCGCAGGCGTATTTGGTGCCCTCGACGAACGATAACAAAACAGGCTTTAGCTCAGGTTCAGGAGGAAGACAGTCATGAAGCGCGTAATTTTGATGGCTCTACTTGCTATGGCTCTGCCTTTGGCTGCATTTGCCGACAATTCAACGGATTTCACAAACAGCGGTGGCACTCTGGCTGGGAGTTCCGCGGGTTTGAGCTTGTCGGGTTCTGAACTCATCGCTGTCGATGGGCTCGGCGGAGGCGGTCTTATCACTGGCGGCCTCGGGAGCGTGAGCTTTTCTACTGGGGCGCTAGCCACAGGCAGCCTGCAGATGGGCGGGACCTTCGATGGTGGCGGGAGCTTCCTCATCACCGGCAACGGCACGAACGGAGTTCCGACCGGAACGATCTTCACCGGCTCTTTTACCGGTCCGGTTACCTGGACTCTGGTTACGCTCGCCAACGGCACGCACAATTACACCCTGACGGGATCGATCACCGGCCAGTGGTATGGCACCGGGCCGTCGGTGTTTGGCGCAACCGTGCAGTTGACCATCAACACGGGCAAGGGCTTCTTTAACGGAAGCACGACGATCTCCAGCGGCGACACCAATATCGGCGGCACTGTTCCCGAACCTGGCACGCTGGGATTGCTCGGAACCGGGCTGGTTGGCCTGGCCGGAGCTCTGCACCGCAAGCTGAAAGCATAATTCACTTAATCCCGTCTCCTGAAAGCCCCGCCTTGTGCGGGGCTTTTGCTTTGCTGGTTCAAGCGCTGCCAATTTGCACAATTAGTGTGCACCGCTTTGCAACTTCCGATTCGTCATCTCCCCTGCTGTTGGTTTAACCACCAGTTAAATAGGCAACTTACATTTTCCATGGTTTGGCATGCCAGATGCTCTGAGCGCTGCAGCGCAGGTGTTTGGCCCCGCCAGAGGAACCCTCAAAGCACTTCAAATCTCTCCGAACCTTGGGTTTCTCAACATACGTTCAGGAGGTTGCCATGAAGCGATTCGTTTTGCTGGCTTTACTGGCTCTGGCTTTACCGCTCTCAGCTTTTGCCAACACATGGGATTTCACTAACATTAACGGCGCCCTTGCGGGAAATGCTTTGGGCATGAGCCTTGTCGGCTCTAATGTCATCAATATCGACGGCCCCGGTCTGTTTGCTTGTCCTTGTACTGAGAGCTTTACAACAGGCCCGGGCCTGCCCCCCTTCCCCATAAATCTGAATTTGCCTACCGTGTTCGCGGCCGGCATACTACCCTTCACGATCGTCGGCGGCAACTTTATTTTTGACGGCGTGTTCACCAGCCCAGTTATCTGGACTCCGGAGGGAGGGGACATTTACCAGCTCTCAGGTTATGTCTCCGGCACGTTGGCACTCCCAGGGGGGATACAGAAAGTAAACGGCTTCACTTCACAACTTTACTTCGGGACGGTTGGGCCGAACGGCTACACGTTTTCTGGCACACTCGGTAGCGGCGATACCATTCTCTCCACTCCCGAGCCCGGCACTCTTGGCTTGCTCGGGACCGGGCTGGTTGGATTGGCTGGAATTGTTCGCAAAAAGCTGAAAACCTGAGTTCGCTCTACCGCCTCTCGAGAGCCCCGCTGTGCGCGGGGCTTTTTTGTTTCTCGGTTCGGCACGCCCTCAAATTCAAGTCATTCCCCGCGGGTCCGGCAATTACCGCAGTAACCAGTCGGCGGGGATTACCGTTGACGCCCCCCACCCTGCGTCCATACATTCGCCACAGGGGGTCGTATGAAAGATATTCATGAGGTGTTACGACAGAAACAGACCAAGTACGCCGCACTGGGCAAGCAGATCGAGATGCTGCAGCAGGCGGCGGAGAAGCTGCGTGAAGTGGCTCCCTTGCTCGCCGAAAATGACGACGAAGACAACGCCGTTTTGATGGAAGACGACGCTTCGCCGGTCGCTGACGCCATGGCCGCGAAAGCGGGTGCGGGTAGTTCGGGTGCAACCGCATCCAAGGCAGCCCGGCCCACGGCGCCGCGTTGGCCGTAGTCTTGCCGCTTTCTGGGCGGGGAATTTAGTTATGACCCTACTGGCATTGCTGATTTCCACTGACGATTCCGCTTCCGAGATCCTGGGCCGGACTTTGCCGGCCGCCGGGATCGCGGTGGAGCGTTTCAGCGATCTCACTGCGGCGATCGATCGCCTTCAGCAGCAAAGGTTCGACGCGCTTATTCTCGATTACGAAGACGCGAAGGCCGCTGGCGAAGTCTTCGACGAGGCGCGAAGGTTGAACTCTGGGAGCGCACCCGTCACCGTGGCCTTGGTGGCGGAGCAGGCCAGAGTACGGGATATTCTGACCGGCGGGGTGCATTTCGTACTGTACAAGCCTCTTTCCGAAGAAAAAGCCAAAGCCGGCCTGCGCGCGGTGACCGCCTTGTTGAACCGCGAGCGTCGCCGCGCTTACCGCGTCCCCGTGCAGGCTCCAGTGGAACTCACCCTGCCAGATAGTCGCAAAGCCGAGGGAATTCTGCTTGACCTCAGCGAGACGGGCATGGACGTTCTGACCGCCGAATCTCAGACCCCGGGATCGCTGCTGAATTTCCGTTTCCATTTGCCCGACGGAAGTCTTGAAATCCAGGCGCACGGCCAGGTGGCATGGGCGAACCCCAACGGGCAAACGGGAGTGCACTTTCTGGACTTGGACGACTCCGTCAAGGGTCATCTCCAAGTGTGGTTGCTCGCGGCCGCCTCGGTTCAACGTGCTGGCGAGGAGGAAATCGTTCCTCACTGCAAGCTTACCGATCTGAGTTTGGGCGGATGCTACGTGGAAACCGATTCGCCATTTCCCGAACACGCCTTGGTCGACCTATGCCTGAAAACTGAAGAGATAGCAGTCCACACGGAAGGCATGGTGCGGGTTACGCACCCGGGTCGTGGCATGGGAGTGGAATTCCCTTCCCGCACGCCGGAGCAGCGCGCCCAGGTAGGCAATCTGATCAGCCTTCTGCGTAGTTTTCCCGCGTCCACGCCGGAACTGAGTGTTTCTCCGCGATCCCTGACTGCGGACCTGAGCCAATTTGAATCCGCTCCAGAGGCTGCGAGCGCCACCGCGGAAGAGGGAGACCTGGAAGATCCTCTGCTCGACCTGCTGCGGCAGGCCGCTACAATGCAGCAGGACGCATTCCTCGAAGAACTTCGCCGCCAGCGATCCGGCGAGAGCGTCGCAACGTAGTTTGCATACCTGACAGCCCGTCTTCCATTCCGAAATTCTCCTGCATTTCTGGCCGCCACGCTCTTGCGAACTTCGCTCGACGGAAAAGCCTCTCGCGGCAGGTGTGTGAGGGCTTTTGGAACTGGGAGAAGACGGGAAAACACAGGCAGCGAAAAAAGCGGAGGGTGCGAGAGGCCTTGCGGTGGGCTGTTTCCGGAGGGTGAAGAACCCGCTGCCCCGTCTCTGTGGAAAGGATTCTTCAGCTCTCCGTGGTCTGTTCCACCCCAATGCGAGTAACGTTAGTCGATCCCTGTTGCGCCGTGGTTTCACGAATATGAAATCTAGATGAATTGAGTTGGCGCTAAAGCGGGCAGGTTTCGAGTATGCGCGGCATTCTTGTGGAAATGCGTGATTCTGGCCACCACCCCGTGCGCCGTTTTCTTCCTTGTGCGAATATGTACCCCAACCTCCAGGCGGCGTTTCCATTCGGAGGCTGGTGGAAGCAAAACTGGCGGCAACTACAAAATCCGGTCGGGCTCGGGTCACACGGTTGCCCGCAGGTACCCACAATGCGCCGCGCAACAGCCTGGCCTGGGTTCCGTTCCTCTCGATCGCAGCAGCGGTATTTGGGTTTGAAATTCCTTTCTTCTTTCTCGGCTCACCCTCCGGCCATGATTTCGAATTCCATTTGTACGCGTGGCTCGACGTTCTCGGTCAGTGGAAGCAAGGCATCGTGTATCCGCGATGGGCATCGCTGGCGCAATTCGCTTATGGTGAACCGCGTTTCATCTTCTATCCTCCGGCGTCATGGACTCTGGGAGCGGCGTTAAGCACGATCTTTCCCTGGACCTTGGTCTCCAGTATTTACATTTGGCTCGCTCTCGTGGCAGCGGGGACAGCGATGTTTTTTCTGGCAAGGCAGTGGCTTGACCGGCGTGACGCAACTTTCGCTGCGGTGTTTTATGCCGTCAATCCTTATCACCTGATGATCGTCTACTGGCGGAGCGCGTTCGCCGAACTGTTGGCCAGTTCTTTATTGCCGCTGTTGTTGTTGCTGGTTCTGCGGACGGACGAAAAAGGCCGCCGCGTGACGGTTCCTCTGGCGCTGGTGCTGGCTTCCGCCTGGCTGGTGAACGCGCCGGCGGCGGTGATGATTCACTATTCTCTGGCCTCGCTGATCGTGGTGATCGCGTGGCAGCGGCGCTCGCTACGCGTTCTGCTGACCGGAGCCATTGCGGTTCTTCTGGGCGCCGCACTAGCCGCATTCTATTTGCTGCCGGCAATCTACGAACAGAAATGGGTCACGATTGCCGAGGCTGTAGGCACAGGCTTGCGGCCGGTGGACAACTTCCTCTTCGCCTACAGCACCGACCCGGATCATGTTGCCTTCAACCGCGTGGCGTCGTCTGTGGCGACGGGGGAGATCATCCTGACGATTGCGGCAGTGTGGGCCGCACGCCGTTGGCGCAGCCGCAATCGCGAGCTTTGGTATTCGCTTGCGGTCTGGGCAGCGGCATGCGCGCTGCTTATGCTGCCCATCACCGGTTTCCTCTGGAACATCCTGCCGAAGCTGCGCTTCATTCAGTTCCCGTGGCGATGGCTGCTGTGTCTGGGCGTTCCCTTCGCTTTGCTCACTGTGATGGGATTCCGGAGATGGACGGCGCGCGTGGCAATCTACTTGGCTATGCTGTGTGTGCTGGGTCTTGTGTGGCAACACTTCCAGGTGCCCTGGTGGGATAAGGCCGCCGATCTGCGCGAGATGCAGGACAACGTGGCCACCGGCGCGGGATACGAGGGCACTGACGAATACACGCCCGTAGGAGCTGATGCGTACAACATCGACAAAACCGCCCGACGCGTGACCGTCGATGGACCCGCGCACGCGGCCATAAGAGTTTCTAAGTGGAATCCGGAATTCAAGCTGTTCACAGCGGAGATGTCGGCACCGGACAATCTCGCTCTACGCCTGTTCAACTATCCGGCGTGGCGCGTGGAAGTGAACGGACATGTCGTACAGGCCGGGACGCGGGACGGCACGGGACAGATGCTGGTCCCGGTAGAAGCGGGGGCGAATCGCGTGCAGATCACTTTTGTACGCACCTGGGATCGCACCGCCGGCGGATGGATCTCGATAGTTGCGATTGCTCTTGTTTTGGTGTCGCGGAAACGATTGTAGCGCCGGCATCTTGCCGGCACAGCCGCCGGGACGGCGGCGCTACGTTTTGAGAATCCCCATGCGAAGAATCCTGATTGCAACTTCCAATCCCGGCAAGCTGCGCGACTTCGCCGGCGCCGCGCTGCGGCACGGAGTGGAAATCGCCGGCATTCCTGACTTCTCTTCCCTGCCCAGTGTTGTCGAGGACGGCTTCACGTTCGAGGCCAATGCGTGGAAGAAAGCCGAGGCATACAGCCGGTACGTTCCCGGAGAGATTGTCGTGGCTGACGACTCCGGCCTGGAGATCGACGCTCTGAACGGCGCTCCGGGCGTGCACTCCGCCCGCTACGCCGCGCCTGATCTGCTGAATAAGGAGCCGCACGAGGCCGACGCGAATACGGATGACGAGGCCAACAACGCACGTGTTCTACGAGAACTGAAGGACATTCCGACCGCCCAACGGACCGGACGATTCGTTTGTGTGCTGGCTGCAGCCCGCGATGGCAAGACGCTGGCTACGTTTCGCGGCACGGCGGAAGGAATGGTTCTTAACGCTCCGCACGGGACCAATGGATTCGGCTATGACCCACTGTTTTATTTTCCGGAGATCGGAAAAACATTCGCGGAGCTAACCGCAGAAGAGAAGTCCAAGTACAGCCACCGTGGTGCGGCGTTTCGGCGTTTTCTCGAGTGGTGCGAGGGGCTTACTGGCAACTGATCGCGGGCAAGCGGCAACGGTTTTCTTGACTTCGCTTCTCTCCCCGCCGGATAATGAAAAGTTCTTTTGCCATTTCTGATCGACCAAGAACTCATAAGGAGCGATACGTGGCGTCAGTAGCCAGTTCTGCTGCTCCCGCAGTAACGAAAAGCACCGTGCATGGGGTCGCGCCCTTGCGCGCCGGGCAAGGCGTGTCATTTCTCTTGCGCCGCCTGCATTCGCTTTCGGGCATCGTGCCCGTGGGCGCGTTTTTGTTCGAACACATTCTGATTTCCAACTCCACGGCGATCAGCGGTCCTGCGGCTTACGCGAAACAGGTAGCCTTTCTCGGCGGACTTCCGCTGGTGTTTTTTCTTGAACTGTTTGGAATCTGGCTGCCCATCTTGTTTCATGCGCTCTACGGCTTCTACATCTGGTACCGCGGCGAGGGGAACGCGACGGAATATCCCTGGACCGGCAATTGGATGTATACGGCGCAGCGCTGGACCGGCGGCGTCGCGTTCGTCTACATCCTTTGGCATACGTACACGATGCGCTTTACCGGGGTCGACCTGCACGCGTATCCCGAGATGTCGTTCGGCAAGGTTCAGGCCGAGGTATTTCAGATTCCGTTCTTTTTGTTTTATGTGGTGGGGCTGATCGCGGCTTCGTGGCACTTCGCGTATGGCATCTGGCTGTTCTCGGCAAAGTGGGGCATCGTTTCCGGAGAGAAGGCGCAGAAGCGGTTTCTGGGGGTGTGTCTGGCGCTCTTTGTTATTTTGACCGGTGCGGGACTCGCCAGCCTCACGTCCTTCCGGTCGCGCCCACAGCAGCCCACTGAGCCCGGCGCTTCGGTCATGGACTCGAGCCATGCAACTGCAACTTACGGAAAGCCGGTGGAGTGAAGATGGCAGCCCCGAAAATTATCGTGATAGGCGGCGGTTTGGCGGGACTTTCCGCCGTGATCAAGATTGCCGAGATGGGCGCGAACGTCGATCTGTTCTCCATTGTGCCGGTGAAGCGTTCGCACTCGGTGTGCGCGCAGGGCGGCATCAACGCGGCCAAAAACCTGAAGGGCGAAGGCGATTCCACGTGGATACATTTTGACGACACGGTTTACGGCGGAGACTTTCTGGCGAACCAGCCGCCGGTCAAAGACATGTGCGAGGCCGCGCCCGGCATCATCGATCTGCTCGATCGCATGGGCGTTCCCTTCAATCGAACGCCGGAGGGACTGCTCGATTTCCGCCGCTTCGGCGGCACTTTATACAACCGTACAGCATTCGCCGGGGCAACGACGGGCCAGCAACTTCTCTACGCGCTCGATGAGCAGGTGCGCCGGTATGAATCCGAAGGCAAGGTGAAGAAATACGAACACTGGGAGTTTCTCTCCGCCGTGCTCGATGGGAACCGCGTCTGCCGCGGCATCTGCGCCATGGATTTGCGCTCGATGGAAGTGCGCACTTTTCCTGCCGACGCCGTCATCATCGCGACCGGCGGCAATGGAGCAATCTTTGGCAAGTCGACCAACTCGGTGGTCTGTACGGGTTCGGCGCAGTCGGCGCTTTACCAGCAAGGCTGCTATTACGCGAACGGCGAATTCATTCAGGTGCATCCCACCTGCATTCCGGGCGAAGACAAGCTGCGCCTGATGTCGGAATCGGCGCGCGGTGAGGGCGGACGCGTGTGGGTGCCTAAAACTCCGGGCGACAAGCGCGATCCGAAATCCATTCCGCAGAGTGAGCGCTGGTACTTTCTGGAAGAGTGGTACCCGAAGTACGGCAACCTGGTTCCGCG
>PLIO01000088.1:41604-41925 GCA_003140075.1 Acidobacteriaceae bacterium
GGGCTGTGGGTGGACTTCAAGCAAGCCACGAATATTCCGGGCATCTACGCCGCCGGCGAGTGCGAGTATCAATATCACGGCGCGAATCGGCTGGGCGCGAACTCGCTGGTGTCATGCATTTATGGCGGAGGCATCGCCGGGCCGAATGCGGTGAAGTATGCGCGCGGATTGCAGGCGCTGCCTGACGGCAATGGTTGTTTTGAAGCGGAGCGTAAGAAACAGGAAGAGAATAATGCCGCGCTCATGAATAACGAAGGCACGGAGAATCCGTTCCGGCTGTGGCGCGAACTGGGTGAGCTGATGACCAAGGATTGCACCGTC
>PLIO01000131.1 GCA_003140075.1 Acidobacteriaceae bacterium
CGAGCGCGTCGCTGACTTTGTCGGTGGGCGCCATGGTGACTGGGTCGACGATCATGCCGCTTTCCGAGCGTTTTACCTTGTCGACTTCATTAGCCTGCTGTTCGATCGAGAGGTTGCGATGGATGATTCCGAGCCCACCCTGCTGGGCCAGCGCAATCGCCATGTGCGATTCGGTGACAGTGTCCATGGCGGCGCTGACGATGGGAATATTCAAGCTGATGTTGCGGGTGAGTTGCGTCTGCGTGGTGGCCGTGGCGGGAATTACATCGGAGCGCGCCGGCAAGAGAAGAACGTCGTCGAAGGTGAGCGCTTCGGGTACGGGAAAATGAATCATAAGGATCTCGGAAATGCTCCCAGCCTTTGGGTTGAATCTTCATTCTAGAGAGGGGGTGGGGATTCAGGCAAATGGAAGGTTGGATTCGGTGCGTTTTGTCCGCGGAGAGTAGTTCTTGCCTACGGCTCTAGGCTATGCCGGCTGAGATTCCTCCGCGCGTGAAGCAAAACACGCGCTGTCGGAATGACAAGGTTTCGTCATTGGATACGCATCTTGCTATCATCGCTAGTCTTGTCGGAGCGAACTATGCGCAGGGTGATTCTCTTTATTTGTTTATTGGTGTTCTCAACGGCCATCGCAGCCGCGCAGCAATACGATCTCGTACTCGAAGGCGGTCGAGTCATGGATCCCGAGACTGGCCTGGATGCTGTGCGCAATGTCGGAATCCGCGACGGAAAGATTGTCCGCATTGCGCCGGAGGCGCTGAGCGGACGACGCCTGGTGCATGCCAGCGGGCTGGTGGTTGCTCCCGGATTCATCGATCTTCATCAGCATGGCCAGGACTTGGCGAGCCAGCGGGTGAAGGCACTTGACGGTGTAACCACGGCGCTTGAACTGGAAATCGGCGCACCCGACGTCGCGAAGTTCCTGAAGTCCAAAGAAGGGCGCTCACTGATTCATTACGGCACAGCGGCCAGTCATGTGGCAGCGCGGGCTGCGGTGTTTGGCGCGCCGCTTCCAGCCGAAGTGGTTGGAGACCACAGTGGCGCGCCTGAGATTTTGCCTAAGAGCGGACCAGCTACCGATCAGCCGGCCACGCCGGAACAGATCGAGGCAATCGAGGAGCGACTGCGCGCGGAGCTCGACGCTGGCGGCTTGGCCGTTGGCATGGGCATTCAATACACGCCCGGTGCGACGCGGTTGGAAGTGATCGACATGTTTCGTCTGGCCGCCGAGCGCAGGCTGCCGGTCTATACCCACATGCGCAGCGCGGGGCGCGTCGAGCCGGGGTCTTCCATTGAGGCGGTCAGCGAAGTGATTGGAGCGGCGGCGATCACGGGCGCTTCGCTGCACATTGTGCACATCAACAGCACTTGCCTGCGCGATTCGCTGGAGTGTCTCGCGATGGTGGAAGGAGCGCGCGCCCGCGGGCTGGATGTTACGACCGAGGCGTATCCCTACATCGCGGGCATGACTGCCGTGAACTCGGCGTTATTTAATCCCGGATGGCGGGAGAAACTCGGAATCGATTATGGAGACTTGGTGCTGCCCGACACTGGCGAGCACCTCACCAAGCAGCGTTTCGACGAGTTGCATAATTCCAGCACGACGCACTGGGTGCTGATTTTCGCCAATACGCAGGAAATTGTGGACAGGGTGATTCCTCATCCTCTGGTGATGATCGCGAGCGATGGCGCGGAGGGTCATCCGCGCAACGCCGGGACTTATTCGCGGGTGCTGGCGCAATATGTCCGTGAAAAGGGGACGCTCACGCTGATGGATGCAATTCGCAAGATGAGTTTCATGCCTGCGGAGATGCTGGAGCGGTCGACTCCGGCCGCGCGGCAAAAAGGCAGATTGCAAGAAGGAGCCGACGCTGACATCGTGGTGTTCGATGCAGCCACGATCGGCGACCGGTCTACTTTCCAGAAGCCGATGGAGCCGAGCGTGGGCGTGCAGTATTTGGTCGTCGGGGGAACCGTGGTGGTGGACGAAGGCAAGATCGTGCCGGATGTGTTTCCGGGGCGGGCGATTCTAGGGCCGGGGAAGGTTGGTTCGGGCAAGGGCCGTTGACCTTAGACATTCCCAATTTCTAGTTTACCGTTAGTGGCGCGGTGACACTGCCGATTTTTCCGGTTACATTGTCGCGGATCACAACCCGCACGGTGTATTGTCCGGGGCTAAGCTCAAGCACATTCTTCAGATCGATTCCGTTGGCACGTAAGGATGCCATTTGCGCATCAGGCACGGATGGGTTGACGGTCCTGCCGGTGGTGACGGCCGCCTTGCCGGTCTTGTTATTGTTGGCGTAGGCGGCGGCCGCAAAGTCGAAGTTGAGGCGTTTCTGTCCGTTGCTGGCTTCGATGGATAATCCGTCAGCCGGCACATGGACGATAAACTCGGTCTTTCTCTTTGCACCGTCGCCGGAAGTCTCCAGCCACCTCACGCTCACCGGCACACCGGTGCCCTCGATAGGGGAGGTGAGCGCATAGGTCAAGTCAGAGGTGCGCGTCACATCGGGGTTCATGGTTGCATTGGTGACGAAAAAGCCTTCGCGAGCACGGACTTCGACCTCTTTCTGGTTCACCCTGACCTTGAGCTGCCGCCAGCCGGAGTTGTTATTGTGCGTGTCGAGGTAGTAGCTGGCGAGGTAGTAAGAGGAGGCATCGTCTGCGGCGCGTTTAAAACTGGAGGCTAGATCGTTGGTATTGTAAAAAGCCTTTCCGCCGGTCATATCCGCGAATTCGTTGAGCGTATCGATGGTCGACTGTTGAAAATGAGCGAGGTTGCCGATTTGATTCGCGAGCTTCGGTCCAGAGCCTGAAGCGACGGCCGCGGAAGTATTCTCCACCAGGCCGCGAACGTCCACCGGGTAAACTGAGATTTGGGCGGCAGCCAGGGCCTGCATGGTGCGCTCATAGAGTGGGGCGAGGTACCCTGGTCCAGGAAGCTGCGCCGGGGAAGAAATCTCGAAGGGAGATCCGCCGGTAGCCCAGATAAGAGACTTTCGTCCGGGAACTCCGGAGAGAGACCACGCAATCTCCAGGAACGCGTTCAGAGTTTCTTCGAGTGCTCTAGGCTGCTGGAACGACGCGGTGAGTGTGTCGCCGTACGCAATGAAAGCGGCGGCCGCAGCGAACGGGTTGGCGAAGCCAGCGGGAGTGGTGGGCAGGTCAGGAATATCTCCGTCGGCAGCGTTCGCCTGCACATTCTCGCTGGAGCCCTGCAGGGCGGGCGTTTCTCCACTGGCCTTTTTTAGCACCTGAACCAGTTGCTCGCGGTCACTAGTCAGTCCCTGGACAACCTTGAGGCCGTGGCTGGTCATCACCATGAGCGCCAGAACCTGCCCGGAATCGAGATTATCGGCGAGATACTTGATCAACGCGCGGCGGCCAGTGTACTGGTCAAGAAAGGGAGTGTTGATGGTATCGAGAGCGATGACGGTTATGGTGCGCGGCTGCTGATCTGACAGCCTCAAATTGGTGAACTCTCCCTGCTTAGGCGCGACTGCGGCGAGTTTCGTGTTCGCGACGACGATTTCTTCAAAGGTGGCGACCTTCTGCTCCCTTCCATTTTCAAAGACGTGGAAGTTTTCTTTGGTCAATCCGTGAATATGACTACCGGTCTTATCGGTGACGACTATCGGAACCTGAATCAAAACAGTTTGTGTGCGGAGCTTGATCTTGCCTTCCTGGTCAGCCGTGATAGTTGGAGCTAAGGTGGGCGTGACGCCTACATTCGGATTGGAAAAAGGTACCACTGAGGGGTCACTCTTACCGGGTGCGCCAGGCGAGGAAATGTCACCGCCTTGCGCCTCGGCCGAGACGGAGAATAGAAGGCAACAAAAAAGAGTGGAGGCGAGACGTCGAGTGAACATAACTACCCCACAGCTCAGAGCCAGCTATTGTAATTCTATGGGTGGGAGTCTACGTGGAAATGTTAACCGGGGACCGACAGGAATGCAGGAAGGTACAAATCGAACTGGGCGGTTTTCCGGAGCCAGGCGTTTGTCTTTTATCCCCACTCCAGCGTATATTAGAGAACTGAGAACTGTTGTGTAACACGGTATTTGGCGAAGCACACCAGTGGGCGCAAGCCCACTTTTTCGTTGCGGGGGACTCCGCTGGGTGGGCGAGCTGCAAGTTATTGGATGCATGGCACTTGAGCTTGATCGAGTACGAGAGATTGCGGAGCGAGTAGCGGCCTCCGGCGGGCTGGAAGTGGTCGATATCGAGTTTCGCGGGAGTGGCAAAGCCCGCATGCTGCGCGTGTTTCTGGACAAGCCTGGAGCGGCGAGCGGCGATCCGCTGGCGGGAGTGACGCACGGAGATTGCGCCAACTTTAGCCGCGAGTTTGGCACCATCCTCGATGTCGAGGATGCGATTTCAACCAGCTACACGCTGGAAGTTTCGTCGCCGGGGTTGGACCGGAAGCTGACGAAAGTCGCGGACTTCGAGCGCTTCGTCGGCAGCCGGGTCAAGCTGATGACCAGGCAGCCGGTGAACAACAACCGGTACTTCGAGGGACGGCTGGAAAGTTTTCAGGACGGGCGCCTGACGCTGGACTTGAGCGCGGCAAGCAAGAAGTCGCGCAAGAAGATGGGCGCGGCGGCGGCAGAGCAGGGACAGAAGATCGGGATTGACTTCGCCAATGTGGAGAAGGCGAACCTGGTGCCAGAGATCTAGGTTTCAAGGTTTCATAGTTTCAAGGTTTCAAAGTTGAAGATCGTCGGCGCGCTGTTTTGAAACGTTGAAACCTTGAAACTTTGAAACCTGGTACACAGCAGCAGTCTTCATAACGGAATACGTCCTATGGCTAGTGAGCTTTACAACACGATTGACGCGTTGAGCCGTGAGAAGGGGATTGATCCGCGGATTGTGGTAACTGCGGTGGAAGACGCCATTGTGATGGCCACCCGCAAGTACTACAAGACGCAGGAAAACCTGCGCGCCGAGCTGGACAAAGAGACTGGCAAGATCAATGCCTATGCGGTGAAGACCGTGGTGGAGACGCCGGAGCAGGTGGAAGATCCGCTGCTGCAGATCACGCTGGAAGATGCGCGCAAGGCCGATCCCGCGCTGGAAATCGGCGGAGAGTTGCGCATTCCCAAAGTTACGGAAGGAATCCTCGGGCGCATCGCGGCGCAACTGGCGAAGCAAGTCATTTTCCAGAAGGTTCGTGAGGCCGAGCGCGACACGGTTTACAACGAATATATCGGACGTGTGGGCGAAGTGGTGAACGCCACCGTGAAGCGGGTGGAAGGTCCGGATGTGATCTTCGACATCGGCAAGGCAGAAGCGCGCATGCCGCGCAAGGAGCAGTCGCGGCTGGAATCGTTCGCCATCGGCGAGCGGGTGCGGGTAGTAATTGCGCGCGTGGAAAAAGCTTCGAAGGGGCCGGCGGTGGTGGTTTCTCGCGCCGTGCCCGACCTGGTGCAGCATCTGTTCCAGACCGAAGTGCCGGAAATTTACGACGGCACGGTGGTAATCCGTGCCATCGCGCGCGAAGCCGGCGAGCGCACGAAGATCGCGGTCATGTCCAAGGACAAAGATGTCGACGCCGTGGGCGCTTGCGTGGGCATGAAGGGCATGCGGGTGCAGTCGATCATCCGCGAACTGCACGGAGAAAAGATCGACATCATCGAGTATCACGAAGATGCGGTGACGTTCGCCGAGAAAGCTCTGCAGCCCGCGAAAGTGAGCAAGGTCACCGTGGTCGATTCCGGCGGCAAGCACCTGGAAGTGGTGGTCGATGACAGCCAGCTCTCGCTCGCCATCGGCAAGAAGGGGCAGAACGTGCGGCTGGCGGCGAAGCTGCTGGGCTGGAAGATCGANNGACATCAAGAGCGAGGAAGAGAAACGGCAGGAAGTGGAACAGCAGATGGCGGACATGGTACCGCAGACTGTTACGCCCCTGGAAAAAGTGCCCGGCTTGGGCGATGGACTGGTGGAGAAGCTGGGAGCTGCAGGCGTGACGACGGTAGAAGCGCTTGCCGACATGACTCCGGAGCAGCTTGAGGCGATTGAGGGCATTGGGCCGAAGACGGTGGAAAAAATCAGCCTCGCGGTGAATAATTACTTTGCCAGCCTGGAAGGCGCGGCGGTTGAGGGCGCGGTCGAAGGTGAAGTGGCGGCGGAAGGCGAGGCGGCTGCAGCGGAGCCTTCTGAACCAGAGCTTTCTGAAGCAGGTGCGGAAGACATTACCGCGGAAGTTCCTGTGGCGACGGAGGAAGCGGCGTCCGCTGACGAAACGGCGGCGAGTGCGGAAGTTGCGTCGACCGAAGAAGGCACTGTCGAAGCCGAGACGCTTGCCGCAGACGAGAACGAAGGTCAAGCGGAGCGCTCCGGGGAGCAGGCTGCTCCGGAAGAAGAAGCCGCTTCCGAAACCAGAGAATAATCATGGCACGCTGGCATAAGTTCGACGGCGTGGGACCGCAGAAAGTGACTCCGCGAGGTCGATGATGACCTAACTAAAACGCGGAGAAACGAAAGGCCGGATGAGTAAGGTTCGAATCAACGATCTAGCCCGAGAGCTGGAAGTCAAGAGCAAAGCCATTCTGGATACGCTAGCGCTGGTCGGAGTGACGGAGAAGAAGACGCACTCCAGTTCTCTGGAAGAGCATGAAGCCGAGAAAGTACGTGTGTACATCCGTTCCTCCGCGGAAGGATTGTCACAGGCTGGCAAGTCCAGTTCCCGCCTGGTTCGCGGCGAAGAAGAAATCAAAACCAAAATTGATTTGTCGAACATCTCCCGTCCCGGGGATGTACTGAGGGCGATTACGCAGCGGAAGGAAGCGGTGGCTCCGCCGTTAGCGCCGCGTCCCATCGCACCGGCTCCGGTAGAAAAACCGGCAGTAGCGCCTCCAGTGATGAAACCGGCAGGTGTGCCTCCGGCGCCGCCTGTGGCTGCTCAACCGGTGGCCTCGGTGCCCACACCGCGCTTGATCGTACCGCCTTCCGTCGCGGACCGGCCGGTTGCGGTTGTGCCGCCGGCTCCGGCAGCGTCGCCGTCGATTCCCTGGGCTCCAGTTGCCGCACCGCCGGCACGGCCCGTGATATCGTCGCCGCCCGCAGCACAAGTTCCAACAGCGGCAGCGCCCCCGGTGGTTTCGGCTGCCGCACCGCCTGCGTCCCCAGTTGTGGAGCGTCCGGCTGCTCCTCAATCTCCAGCGCCGCGTATGATCGTTCCGCAAACCGGGCCACGGCCGGTATATAAGGCGCCGGTTCGTCCAGCTCCGCCAGTGCAGCCCGGAGTACCCATTGGCGGTGCAATGCGGCCCGTCCCTGGACGTCCGGTGCCCGGCCAGCCGATTTTTCAACGACGGCCACCTGCGGCCGCAGGGGGAGGCGCTGCGGGTGCGCCCCGTCCGCCGCTGCGTCCCGGCGAGCGTAGGCCGATGCATCCCACGCGGTCAGCACCTGCGGGTGCGCGCCCGCTTGGAGTAGGTCCGGCGCTTCCACCTCCGGGAACCACGCGGCCCGGCAGCCGTCCTGGCGGTCCAGCGCGACGGCCCGGCCAGCGCTACGTTCCGCGCGGCGTGAAGGAAGGCCCGATGAAGGGCTACACGCCGCCACCGCGTATGGTGGTGTCGAACGAGCCCCAGCCCATCACGCGCAGCATCACGATTACCGAAGGTATCAGCGTCAAGGATCTGGCGGAGAAGCTGGAAATTCGCGCCAAGGATCTGATCTCGCGGCTGCTGTCGAAGGGCGTCTTTGCCACGATCAATCAGACGCTGGACGCGGAACTGGCCAGCGAAATGGCACGCTTCTTCGGCGCGGATACCAACGTAATCACCTTCGAAGAGCAGACGGCGAAAGAGATTGATGCCGCTGCCGCCAGCGAAGAGTTGGTTCCAGAAACCGGCATACGACCGCCCGTGGTTACGATCATGGGACACGTCGACCACGGCAAGACCACCTTGCTCGATTCCATCCGCATCACAAATGTGGCGGGGGGCGAAGCGGGGGGGATTACGCAGCACATCGGCGCCTACAAGGTGCGGATTACGGACAAGGAGTCGCCGGCCTTCGGGCGTGAGATTGTATTCCTCGACACGCCCGGTCACGAAGCGTTTACGCGCATGCGGTCGCGCGGCGCCAAGGCGACCGACATTGTCGTGCTGGTAGTCGCCGCCGACGATGGCGTCATGCCGCAGACGCTCGAAGCCATCGACCACGCACACGCCGCCGAAGTTCCCATTATTGTGGCGGTGAACAAGATCGACAAGCCGGACGCGTTGCCTGACCGCGTCAAGAAGCAACTCGCGGACCGCGGATTGGTGCCCGAAGAGTGGGGTGGTAAGACCGTGTTTGTGGACGTTTCGGCAAAAAAGAAAACGAATCTGAATCTGCTGATGGAAATGATTTGCCTGGTCGCCGACCTCGGTGAGTTGAAGGCGACGCCGGAACGCGCGGCGACCGGCGTAGTGCTGGAAGCGAAGCTGGATCGCGGACGCGGACCCGTGGCTACCGTGCTGGTGCAGAACGGGACCCTCAACGCGGGTGACAACTTTGTGGTCGGCAATGTGTACGGGAAAGTGCGCGCCATGTTTGATGACCGCGGCGCGCAGCTGCAGACGGCTCCGCCTTCCACTCCTGTGGAAATCATCGGCATGGAAGCGCTGCCGCAGGCTGGCGATCAATTCGTCGTGGTAGCGGATCGCGACAAGGCCCGCGGCATTTCGGAGTATCGCGAACAGAAAGCGCGTGAGGCGGCGCTGGCCAAGAGTTCTCGCGTATCGCTCGAAGGTCTTGCGGAGCAGATCAAGGCCGCCGGCACCAAGGAACTGAACGTCATTCTCAAGGGAGACGTGCAGGGATCGGTGGAAGTAATCACCGATCTGCTCACGAAGCTCTCGAACGAAAAAGTGCGGCTGAAGCTGCTGCGCTCTGGCGTGGGCGCGATTACAGAAACTGACGTGCTGCTGGCCTCGGCGTCGAACGCCATCATCATCGGATTCAACGTTCGGCCGGAGCGCAAGGCGCAGGAAATCGCGGAACAGGAAAAAGTCGACATACGCCTGCACTCGATCATTTACGAACTGCAGGATGAGATTAAGCGCGCCATGAGCGGCCTGCTCGAGCCCACGTTCAAAGAACACTATCAGGGCCGCGCCGAGGTGCTCAACGTTTTCCGCATCCCGAAAGTTGGGACCGTGGCCGGCTGCCGCGTAAGCGACGGCTTGATCAAGCGCGACTCCGAAGTGCGCTTGCTGCGCGACAACGTGCAGGTATTCAAAGGTAAAGTGGGATCGTTGCGGCGCTTCAAAGATGACGCGAGCCAGGTCACGAACGGCATGGAGTGCGGCATCTCGATCTCCAACTACGGCGACATCAAAGTTGGCGACGTGATCGAGGCTTTCGCCACCGAGCGGATTGCCGCGGAAGTAATTGCATAGAACCCGTCGTGGTCGTCAGTCGTTGGTCGTTAGCCAAGAGCCGTGAGCCGAGCCGTTTTGCCAACGACTAACGACCAACGACTAACGACTGGCATGATCGCCTTCCTCACCCTCGAACTACACATCGAAGCGGCACAGTCTCTCAAGGACAAACGGCAGGTGGTGCGCAGCCTGAAAGACCGGCTGCGCGCCGGTTTCAACGTTTCGGTCGCGGAACTGGAGGCTAGCCCGGTGTGGAATCGCGCCACCATTGGCGTGGTCAG
>PLIO01000176.1 GCA_003140075.1 Acidobacteriaceae bacterium
AACAACGTGTTGAAAGATCACAGTTGCCCCGGGGGCGGCTAGCCCCACCTGAGTGCCATTTCCAAACTGCCGCGCACACACTAATCTTTCCGGGTTTGCGGGTTTTGCAACAGCGGCTCATGCTGCTTGGGACCCGAGACGCGAGGAAGGTGTTTGTTCCTTGGCTCCCTGCTGCACGAACTAACCGCCGGGGGAGAGGAAAATGTGATGAAGTACTATCGGTCGTTCGACCCCGTTCTAGCTGCACTTGTCTTGATCTGCAGTTCAGTCGCCTGGGCAAAGAATGAGAACTACACCGGCCCCTGCATGAAAAATGTCTCGTCTGCTATTGCAACGTCCGCGGGAGTGGACCCGCTGTTCCCAGACTTTGTGACGCACTGGTGGAAGAAGAACGCGAAGAACTATCCGGGTGTGTGCCTGTCCTCCAAGCCCAACCCAGAGGCAAGAAACTATCTGATGGTCTTCTCTACTTCGGCGAGCTATTACAGCGGCCTGATGCCGACAACTCATACCTACACGAGTACCAGCTCGACTGCCTTTAGTGCGAACGGTTCAGCCTCAGATCAGTACGGCAACCGTTGGAACTACACGGCTACGGGAGATGCTGAGACGACGACTACAGCAAGGGTCAACGAAAACGTACCCTACACGGACCGAGTAGTTGGACTATTTGCGAGGACTTACGACTCGACCGGGCGGATGATCCGAAGCGACGGGCATCTGTACAGAACACGAACCGGAGGGGACGCGTCTAATACCGCCGGCTACAACTTCGGCTCTGCTTTGTCGAACATAAATGCTAGGGGCAAGATGCTCAAATCCGCCCTTCTAGCCATTTCTGCCGATCGGGATGCTCCATTACCGTCACGTGCAGCAGAGGAAGCAACAGTCAAAACAACATCGGCAATCGAGACCCAGCCCACGGCAGCGTTAGCAGGACCGGCCGCAAGCGCAAACAACACTGCGCAGTCAACGGGTGAGACGACTGCCGAAGTCTCATCGGATCCTGCGGGAGCAGATATCGAAATCGACGGGAACTTCGTCGGAAGCACGCCATCGTCGATGGCGATCGCAGCGGGGGAACATACCCTCACGGTGTCGAAGAACGGCTACAAACGGTGGGTGCGCACCCTTAGGAGTTCAACCGGAAACATCAAGATTGCGGCAGAGTTGGAATTGATACCTATTGATTCCGCTGGAACGGCCCACGCGATTGTTCAAACCCCGGACACGAGCCCATCCTCAGGGAGGCAGACCTCCTCTTCGGTACCTGTAACGGCTCCGGCGAAACAGGACAGTCCGGTCGTCGAAGTGGCCGCAACCGTGCGAGTTCCTGAGTCCTCCACTGATTTGTCATCCGGACCGCCTGAGGAAACGCTGATCGGAGTTTCGTTTGCGGGAAACCCGACTGTGAGACACGATGGGGTTGGGATTTTCGGTGTACGGCCTAAGGGACCCGCGGACAGCATTGATATAAGACCGGGAGACGTAATCCTCGCTATCAACGACCACTATCTTTTCACCATCGACGAAGTCCGCGCCGACCTTCTGCGGCATGAGCCCGGTGCACGGCTGACAATCCGATATCGACGCGGCCAATTTATTTCCGAAAATTATCTTACCGTTCGCGCTAAGGACGCGGTTCCTCGCAGATAATTGCAAACGACCCTTTAACAGCAGCCCATCTTCACTTCCCCTGCCGGGGTGAGCGGAGGACCGAAAGCCTCCTGCGGCGCGGGTGCACCGTTCAGCACTGCGATCCAACGCCTTACGGCGCTGAACACGACCAGAACGACGCCTACGATAAAGATGGTCATGAGCACCGAATCCAGGTAGCCGGTGAGAACCTGGCCGGGTATAGAGGTCAACGGCCAGAAAATATTCTTGATCGAAAGCACTCCCGCCGTAATCGTTGTGACCCCGACGAAGCACATCGGCACCACGGTGATCCAGGCGTATTTTTGCTTGCCCATGTTGATGAGAAAAGTGGTCGTCACCGCCAGAGCGATGGTCGCTAATAGCTGGTTGCCGGTTCCAAATAACGGCCACAGCGTGGAAATGCTTCCGGTGTAGATCAAATATCCCCAGCCCAGAACCACCACGGCACTGGTGATCAAATTCCCCGGTAGCCAGGCGCTGTTGCCGAACGGTTTGTGCACTTTGCCCATGAGTTCCTGCAGGACGTAGCGGGCCACGCGAGTTCCCGTGTCGATCGTGGTCAGGATGAAAAGAGCTTCGAACATGATGGCGTAGTGATACCAGTAACCCATCAGGCGGTCCATGCCGGGCAGGCCGCGAAAGATTTGCGCCATGCCGACGGCGAGCGAAACCGCGCCTCCGGTGCGTCCCGCCAGTTTTTCGCCGACTTCGCGCGAGAACAGATCCAGATTGACCGTGCTCATGCCCAGGTGACTGAAAACTGCGGGCGTGGTGTTGATGGCAAAGTAGTCGCCGGGATGCAGGGAGCACGCGGCAATCAGAGCCAGGAGGCCAACCAGCGACTCGCAGATCATGGCGCCATATCCGATGAAGCGGGCGTCGCTTTCTTTATCCAGCATTTTGGGCGTGGTGCCGGAAGAGACCAGCGAGTGAAAGCCGGAGATTGCACCGCAAGCGATGGTCACGAAGAGGAACGGAAACAAACTTCCTTTGATGATGGGCCCGCCGCCATGAACGAAGGGAGTGAAATTTGGAAACTTTATGTTGGGATGAACCACGAAGACACCGACGACCAGGACGGCAATCGTGCCGAGTTTGACGTAGGTCGAGAGGTAATCGCGCGGTTCCAGCACCAGCCAGACGGGAAGAACCGAGGCGATCAGGCCGTAGGCCGCCATCAAATACGTGATCTGATGAGGGGTGAAAGTGAGAGCTGAGGCGAATCCGGTCTGCGCCACCCAGTGCCCGGCGATGACGCTGCCGATTAAAAGAACGACGCCAAAGATACTGGGACCGGTGACGGTGATCTTTCCGGCGTGGCTTTTGAACATCCACCATCCCATGATGACGGCGATGGGGATGGTCATGCCGATGGTGAAGACTCCCCAGGGGCTGTTCGACAGCGCGTTGACCACGACGATGCCGAGGCCGGCCAGCGAGACCAGAAGAATAAAGAGCACGGCGATCATTGTCACCAGGCCGGCAAAGGGACTGATCTCTGTGCGGGCAACGTCAGCCAAGGAGCGTCCGCGATGGCGCACGGAAGCTACCAGCACGGTGAAATCCTGGACGCAGCCAGCCAGAACGGCGCCGATCAGCAGCCAAAGGAATCCGGGGGCAAACCCGAACTGCGCCGCCAGAGTGGGTCCGACGAGCGGACCTGCTCCGGCGATAGCGGCGAAGTGATGGCCAAAGAGCACCCATCGGGGCGAAGCGCAATAGTTATGTCCATCTGGATAAACGTGCGCGGGAGTTGTGCGACGATCATCGAGCGAGAGAACTTTTGCGGCGATGAATGCACTGTAGTAGCGGTAGGCGAGCGCGTACACGCACAGCGCAGCCAACAAAACCGGGAAGGTGTTCATCCTCGCTCCAGGTCAAGCAAGTAATGGCCGTTGCTGCCAGCCTAATCGAAAGGCATCCTACACCCAGCGCGGAGGGCGACACAAACGGCTCTATGGAAGAGGCCATCGAATCCTGTGAGTCCGCTGCTCTGAGGACGTTAACCAGCCAGCATCGCCCCCCGCGCTGCTCCGTACAAACCCGCGTCGCTTCCCAGCAAGGCGCGTGTAATTGTGGTTGTTCGTTCGCGGCGGTTTGCGGTGTGCGGCGAAGCGCCTTTTTTCTCCAGAGCACCATTCCGCAGCGGATCGGGGGGCGCGGTCGCCGCATAGACGAGCGACCGCTCCCGCAACTCTTCGAACATGTCGGGCGCGTAAGCGTCCCAGGCGGTCGATACGCCTCCGCCGAGAACGAACATCTCGAGATTCAAAACGTTGACCATGCCGGCGAGCAACACGCCGAGCGCGCGCCCAAAGCTGCAGAAAATCCGGCGGGCGTGCTCATCTCCCTGGATCGCGAGCTTGTAGATCAACTCCGCGCTGAATGCAGCGTCCGACGATGCGGCCTTCGCCAGCGACGGCGCATCACCGCTGGCGATCGCTTCCCGGGCCATGCGAACAATCGCGCTGGCGGAAGCATACTGCTCGGCGCATCCGCGGCTGCCACAGCCGCAGGGATGGCCATCGCGCTCGATGGTGACGTGCCCGAACTCGCCCGCCATGCCGTTCATGCCGTGCCAGATTTTTCCGCCGAGCACGATTCCGCCACCGATGCCCGTGCCCAGCGTAACCACCGCCATGTTCTCGATGCCCCGGGCTGCGCCGAGCCACTGCTCGCCCAGCGCGGCGACGTTGGCGTCGTTTTCGAGGACGACGCGTGCTCCCAGTCGCCGCTCGATTTCCGCGCGCACCGGATATTCTTCCCAGCCGGGGAGGTTCGCCGACTTGCGCAGCATTCCGGTTTGCAGGTCGACAATGCCCGGAATGCCGATGCCCGCGCCGAGAAACTTTCCCGCCGGCTTGTACTTGCCCGATAGAAGCTGAATCGCCTCGCACATCTGGTCGATGACCTGGTCACGGCTGGGCGCACCTTGGCTGCCGAAGGTGAGTTTTTCGAGAAGCTCTCCCTCGCCGCTGACGGCGGCGATGCGCAGGTTGGTGCCGCCGAGATCGACTCCGATGGAGAAATCAGGCATNNTTCTTGATTGCTGATTGTTGATTGTTGATTGACGATTGCAGAACCCACTCTGCAATTGGAATGCTTATGGAGCGCTGGTAGCGGCATACGGGCAAGGGGAACTTTGCATTCACGAAGCGTTCGCTGCACACAGGGTGACAGATGGGAGGAGCCTCAATCAACAATCAGCAATTGATTCACTTCTGGCAATTCGGGCAATAGTGGCTGCTGCGTCCGGCAATCACGATGCGTTTGATGGGCGTCTTGCAAACGAGGCAAGGTTCGCCTTCGCGGCCGTAGACGCGGTGCTGCAACTGGAAGAAGCCTTCTTCCCCGTCGGCGTCTACATAATCTGAAATCGACGAGCCGCCGAGAGCGATCGCTTCGCGTAGAACCTCTTTCACGGAGGTAAGGAGCTTGCCCAGCTGGTCACGCGTGATCGTGGAGGCGCGGCGGCGCGGGCGAATAGCGGCGCGGAACAAAGATTCATCGGCGTAGATGTTGCCCACGCCGCGCAGCAGCTTCTGGTTGAGCAACGCGCTCTTGATGGGAGTCTTGCGGCCGCGGAACAGAGTGAGAAAATGATCGAAATCGGCATCGAGCGGCTCGATTCCGCCGGCATCGAATCCGCCGGCGTGGGCCACGCTCAAACGTCCGAAACGACGGGGATCAACGAAGCGCAGTTCCCGGCCCGATGCCAGTTTCAGAATCGCGTGCGTGTGCTTGAGAACTTCCGCTTGTGGTTCGCAAACTTGCAGGCGGCCGCTCATGCCGAGGTGGACGATCCACTGGGCTGCAGTTGAAGCGGCACCAAGTTTTGTGGGGCGGACGTTGTTCTTCTCGAGATCGAAGACGATGTGCTTCCCCATGCGCCGCACGCCGGCGATGCGGCTGTGCTCGAGCGCGGCGGCAATTTCACGCGCCGGGGATTTCAGCGGCTCCGGCTTCTGACCCAACCAGACTGATTCGACCACATCGCCGGACACACGTTTGGCCAAGCCGCGGGCGATGGTTTCCACTTCTGGGAGTTCCGGCATACCTCATCAGTGTAACAATCCGGAGGTGGTGCGCGAATGGCTGAGGATTTGAAGCTGGCGGCGAGCTAGTCCTTCAACGGTACGACAGTCTTGCCGTCGCGGCAGAAGGTGGCCACTTTTTGAAGGTCGCCGTTCGCTTGAGGCAGGGTCATGACCGGTCCATAGCAGTAAACGGCGTGGCCAGTGGCGGCAAAGTACCAGCGTCCGGTGGTGGAGTGATGCTCCACCGTGCCCGATGGACGGCGCACCGGCTGCGCGGGCTTGGCAGCCGTCAGACTAAACAACAAGGCTAGGGTCAGGGCCTTCATTACCGGCGAACTTTCCAAAAACATCCGTGAGACGCGTACTGCTGAAACCTGGGACTCAAATTGAAATCAGAGCGCGACGCTGATCTCCTAAATCCGAAGCGGGCATGGGCGGAACATGGGTCTGGGGTTTCGCCGTTTTTCCTGCCCGGCTTTGGGAGTGGTGCGGCGGTACCGCCTGGGTCGACGGGGACTGGGTGGACGGGGATTGAGTCGATGGAGTCTGGGTAGACGGAGCTTGAACCGACGGAGACTGCCCCTGGGTCATTGGGGCGTGGCCATGCGCTCGTGCTTCGGCCGCCTTATCGCTGACGGCCTTTCCTTTCATGGCCCACAGTTCCCTGCTGTCGCCGAGCAAAACCTGAATCAGATTGCGCTGCGCCTGAATGGTCGTGCCTTGCTCAACGATGAGCAAGGTCATCAGGCCGTAGGAGCAAAGGAAAACCACTGTGAGCAGCGGCATAAGGGTCCGCTTCTTCTTCGGAACCGCAACTGGCATCACCGCTGTGTTACCGAACAATGTCGTCAAGTGCCACCCCGGTCTTGCCCCGCAACGGCAGGCACAGAGAGAGATTGCAGCTTGTTCACCAATGGCCGGAGTGGCCGGAAAGCGCTGAATTTACTTGGGTTAGTGGGGGTTTGACGTGCTTCCCAATGTACCCGAAGTGCAACTCAATGCACATATTGAGCAAGGGGAATTAGCCATTCTTTACGTCCAGGCCGACGCATGTCGACCGTCATGGGTAGGGTTCCGTTTTAGCGGAAATTCAATCCCTGGGACCGACGGACAAGACCGGCGGACAGGACCGGCGTATAGCCGCGGCTACTTCCCAGCAAGCAGGAGTTTGGCGATGGTCGCGAGTTGCATGTTGGATGTGCCTTCGTAGATCTTGCCGATCTTGGCGTCGCGCCAGTATTTCTCCACGGGATAATCCTTGGTGAAGCCGTAGCCGCCGTAGATTTCTATGGCGAGTGACGTCACGCGCTCGGCCACCTGCGAGGCGAAGAGCTTGGTCATCGCCGCTTCTTTCACAAAGTTCACGCCCGCATCTTTCATGCGAGCCGCGTTGTAGACCATCAGGCGCGCGGCTTCGATCTCGGTCGCCATCTGCGCGATCTGGAACTGGATGCCTTGAAAATCCGCAATGGCCTTGCCGAACTGCTTGCGCTCCTGCGCGTACTTCGCGGCAAATTCCCAGGCTCCGCGCGCTACGCCAATCATCTGCGCGCCAATGCCGATGCGGCCCTCGTTCAGCGTTTCAATCGCAATCTTGTAGCCTTTGCCCGGCTCGCCGAGCACATTTTCCTTCGGCACGCGGCAGTCTTCCAAAATGAGTTCGCAGGTCGAGGACGCACGAATGCCCAGCTTGTCTTCCTTTTTCCCCACGCTGAATCCCGGAAAATCTTTTTCTATGAGGAACGCGGTGATGCCTTTATATCCCGCGGCGGGATCGAGCGTGGCGAACAGTATGAAGAGTCCGGCTTCCTTGGCATTGGTGATCCACAGCTTGCGGCCGTTGAGAACGTAGTCGCTGCCTTTGAGTTCGGCGCGCGTCTGCAGCGCAAACGCATCGGAGCCGGAGCCGGCCTCGCTCAGCGCGTAGGCTCCAACTGTGTCCGCGGCCATCTTTGGCAGATAGCGCTTCTTCTGCTCAGCGCTGCCGTAGCGCAAAAGCGCGTTGTTGACCAGCGTATTTTGCACATCGACCACTACGCCGGCGGATGCGTCGACGCGCGACAATTCCTCGACGGCCAGGATCGCCTCGAAGAATTTAGCGCCGCCTCCACCGTATTGCTCCGGGATTTCGACGCCCATCAGCCCGAGCTGAAAGAATTCGTGGATGAGATCTTTGTCGAAGATGCCTTTCTCGTCCATCTCCTTCACCAGCGGACGGACGCGCTCGTCGGCGAACTGGCGAATGTTGTCGCGGAAGAGAATTTCGTCTTCGGTGAGGGTGGTTAGGGGTGGGGGAGGGGCGGATTGTAAAACGGTTTCGGGCATATGACTACCTTCAGGCGGTGGAATGGCAAACCTTGAATTCTAGCACTTCGAGATTCTGAAAAATCGCCTTGTAAGGAATGCAGGCCCAAAGGGTAGAATGGCCGCCTGCATTGATATGAAATGGCTGCCGTTTCTCCGCCACAACATCTCTTACGACCTGTCGCATCTGCATCCCAAACACATAACTTACGTACAGCCTTCCAAGGCCGACAAGCCAGCTATTCAATACAAAGTTAGCGTCAGCTTTAGTATGCACTGCTTCACACGAGGGCTGAAGGAGAAAGAAAGGCCGGACAGAACCATGCTGTACTCGGACGCGCGGGAGACGCGCGTATTTGATTTTCAGCGTTATGAATTGTCGAAGGAGTTGCCAGAGATTATTCAAAATTTGGCCAATCGAAAGTGTTACCACACTGGCAAAGGCAATTTTTTTACCGTGGAGCTAGTGGGAGACTTGGGACAAAAGGTGGAATACGATGTTTTTTTCGAGGCATCTCGAATCAAAGGTTTGGTCCTGTTCGTTCAGCGCGCATACGTGAGGGATGCTCAGCACAGATCCAGGCCTCGGGCCAAGCCGATCAGGTTCGAAGTGATTCTTTACAACACACTTCACGACAGCCCATCAAGGCTCCGAAATAGCAAAAGGCCCTCTTGCGAGAGCCTTTTGAAAAACTTAACAACTAATCGGAACTCTTGGGTATATCCACCTTGGGTGGAAGCCATTTTCTGGCGGTATCAACACGCGACCCTAAAGAGCCACTCCGTTTATATGCTGACAGTAGTTATTTTACTGCCCGGCGAGATCAGAAACAAGAGCTTTCTGGAGCAATGGGGCAAACGATAAACCATTTCGCAACAGCAGCTTACGTCGTGGTGCGTCTGGTATGCACCAACTTCAGCCCATCCGCCTGCAAAATGCGTTGAATCTGATTCCGGGCATGCACCGACCACGGGCCCGTGGTATCGAGCTTGANNGCGAGGTTGTAGTGCGCATCGGCGTAGGTGGGGGCGAGTTGGATCGCCATGTTGTAGGTCTGAATGGCCTCTTGCACGCGGCCGGTCTCATCCAGAACGTTGCCCAGATCGAAATAGGCCAGCGCATAGCGAGGGTCGGCCTGCAAAGCGGCGCGGTAATGTTTTTCCGCGAGGGTGAAATCCTGGCGGTTGTAGTACAGCGTGCCCAGGTTGATGTGGGCGGCCGCGTGCTCAGACTCGAACTCGAGCACTTTCTGGTAAGCGGCCAGGGCTTCGGTCTGCGTAGAAGGATCCTCTTCCAATGCGATGCCACGGGCAAACCAGGCGGCCGCCTCGTTTTCCTGCGGCCCGGGGTCCGGAGTAGGAATCGGCGTGCTGGTCACGACTTTTTCCCGCGTCGCGAAGTCCATCACAAACTGACCCGCGATCGGCTCCAGCAGCCTGCCTTCATGACGGAAGGCGACGCGATGCTTATTCGTGTACGAGGTTCCGGCATCGAGCAAGGGATTGCCCATGCCCGAAGCCTGTTGCTGCATGGCCTCCAGCGACTGGCGGATTACGGCCGGCCGCACCCGCATGGCGCAAAGGTCGCGAACCTTCTTGATTTTCAGCAGGTCGGAAAAGGAATAGGTCGTGGAGGCGACGATCAGCTCCGCGCGCTCCCAGTTTGCCAACTGGCGCGGCGTGAGGTGGAGAATTCTAAGTAAATCGGCTCGACTGTACACGACTATACGCAACTTCCAGCGCCGGTTTCACGGCACGAGAACATCACGCGCCATTATCCGCAACTTGCGGCTCGAAACGCAACAGCAAACGCTTGTGGAAATCTGTGGAGAACCTGGATGATTTACATGCAACGGAAATGGTGCAGTTGAGCAAAACCAAGATTCCTCGCTGCGCTCGGAAAGACAGGGTGCTTTTCCCGGGCCGCGCCTAGACCGTCACCGCGGCCTGATATTCCTCGTAAGTTCCCTTGAAATCGGTGATTTTGTGGTCGCTCTCGAAGTGCCAGATGCGAGTCGCCACTTCGTCGATCAGATCGTGGTCGTGAGACACCAGGAACACCGTGCCCTGATAACGCTGCAGGGAAATATTTAGTGCATTGATGGCCTCGAGATCGAGGTGGTTGGTGGGTTCATCGAGTACCAGCACGTTCGGCTTCTGCAGCATCAGCTTGCAGAAGAGCAGCCGCGCCGCNNCCCAGCAAGCCGCGAATCTCTTCGCCCACCGCCGCCGGATTCCACTGATGCAGCCACTCCAGCACCGTGGTGCCGCCTTCGATCAGGCTGCGGTGATCCTGGGCAAAGTATCCGATCGAGGCTTCGTGCCCCCAGATCACCTTGCCGGCACCGACGAAAGGCCCGTCATAACCGCTGGTCTTGCGCAACTCGGCTTCCGGCGTGGTCGGCGAATTCGCGAGTATCGCATTCACCAGCGTGGTCTTCCCGGCTCCGTTTCGCCCCATCAGCGCGATTCTTTCCCCGCGCGTAATGCTCGCCGTGAAATCGCGAATCACCGGGGTGTCGCCATAAGCCTTGCTGAGATGCTCGACTTCCAGAATGTGTTTGCCCGAAGGCCGTTTCTGCTCGAACTTGATGTAAGGCCGCTGGATGTTGGACCTCGCCAGCTCGGTCACCTGCAACCGTTCCACTTCCTTGCGCCGCGACTGCACCTGGCT
>PLIO01000060.1:0-31500 GCA_003140075.1 Acidobacteriaceae bacterium
GCGATCAACAAGATCAATGCCATGCCCCACAAACCAGATTTCATCATTCACACCGGCGACTTGAGTCAGCTCTCGAAGCCAAGTGAGTTCGACACGCTGGACCAGGTATTAAAAGGAGCATCCGCAAAACAGATCTTTTTTGTGCCAGGTGAGCACGACATGCTCTCCGACAACGGCGAGCAATTTCTCCAGCGTTACGGGAAGGGTACAAAGGGCACAGGGTGGTCGAGCTTCGATCACAAAGGCGTGCATTTCGTCGGTCTCGTAAATGTCGCCAACTTGAAAGCCGGGGGCATGGGGTCGCTCGGTAACGAACAGCTGGAGTGGCTGGAGGACGATCTCAAGGGCCGCTCTGCCAGCACTCCGATTGTTCTCTTTGCACACATTCCATTATGGACCATCTATCCCGATTGGGGGTGGGGAACCGATGACAGCGAACAAGCCTTGTCTTACGTCAAGCATTTCGGTTCCGTGACGGTGTTGAACGGCCATATTCACCAGATCATGCAGAAGGTAGAAGGTAAGGTTTCGTTCCACACCGCGATGTCGACGGCTTTCCCTCAACCAGCGCCGGGATCGGCTACGTCAGCCGGACCTATGAAGGTGCCAGCCGACCAGTTGCAGAAGGTGCTAGGTATCACCGATGTGAACTATCTGGTCAGCGGTCGCAGCCTGGCAGTCGTCGATTCGCCACTCGGAGATTCGCGGGCTTCGGCTTCAGGAAATGCAGGCGCGCCCTGGCGGTAGTTGACTCGATCCATGGCTAGAGACCGACAAGAGATCCCGTCCCAAACAAGAAAGAACAAGCAAGAACATCAAACTAGAAAGGAAACAAAACAATGACGAGGAACAATATGTGGGTTGCAGGGGTGGCGACGCCGGTACTGATTGCGATGCTGCTCTTGTTCGTAGTATCGCCGAGCGTCAAGGCGAATGACCAGCCCTCCGCGGCAAATGCGGCGGTGAAAATCGACAATTTCGTTTTTGGGCCGCAGACGATCACAGTACCTGTCGGAGCGACAGTTACCTGGACAAACGTTGATGACATTCCCCACACCTCGGTCAGCACAGAGGGTGTCTTCAAGTCCAAAGTGCTGGATACGGATGAAAAGTTCTCCTACACGTTTACCAAGGCGGGAACGTATCCGTACTACTGCACGATCCACCCGAAGATGACAGGTAAAGTCGTCGTGCGGTGAGCGCAGACTTCTGGATGCCGTGGGCAGCGGGTTGGAGAACAATGCTTTGCCGCGTCAAGTGCACGAATATGACTGTAGACTCGTCACAATTCAATGACCTGGATCTTGTCCACGCCACCAAAAATGGGGATGTTCCCGCTTTCGAGCAACTCGTAAAGCGATACGATCGCAAACTTCTCCGAATTGCTCAGAGCGTGACGCATAACTAAGGAGCAGCGGGCGATCAGGCGATTTCTGAGGACAATGATTGGAAAGTGCGTGAAGCGTCGGTAAGTCGATGGTCAGGATCGGTGTTCGCCCTCGCTTTCATGGCTGACTTGAAGCCGCGGAGGTCCCCTCCGATTCCTTTACCCAGCTTCCGAAAATGATCAGCACATGCCATCGGTTGAAACAGACCTTCTAACATATATGCTCCTCAAGGATTGGTTGTTTGAACTTCTACCGCCACCGATAGACTCGCGAAATAAGGATGCACGTGAAGCTGCTCTGGTGATGTCTCCACCCTATTAACTGATGGAGTCTGCCCGAGTTACTTGCAAACCGTACTCCGACCGCAGCGCAGTCCACTTCAGGTACTTAGTCGTTCATCTTGGTTCTGCTATTGCGTTTGGTACGACCTTTTCCGCAAGATAGACAACGAAAAAGTACTTCGCGTCTTCTCTATTTGCTGATACCATCTCCCGACTGCGAAATACTCCTGCTGGCAGTATGTCGGTTGTTGAGACCTAACGAAGTGCCTTGGCAGCCATCGGGCCCTGCTGCATTGAAAAGGCCTTGTGGTCACGAAATTTGCCAGGGGTGGAACCTGCTGCCAGGTCTTCTGGTAGCGTAGGTCGAACCAAGAGAAACTTATGACATCGCAGAGTTCCATTCGTCACCTCGCTTCAGAGCCCGGTCCCGCCGCGGCACCGTATTTGCCCGTGGATTGTGCCAGCGATCCGATCGGCTCGCTGGTCGAGATGTTCGTCGGCATGGTGCAGAGTAGCCGCATCGCCAAGGGGCAATGTCCCGCGTTTCGGCCAGTCTTCCTCAAACCGCACGGAGTGGCCCGCGGCACGTTGCGCATCAATCCGGATCTCCCGGACGATCTGCGAGTCGGTCTATTTTTAGGCAGGGAGTATCCGGCCTGGGTGCGCTTCTCGTCGGACACGATACCTTCGGCGAACGATTTCAAGACGACGCTGGGTATTGGGATCAAGCTGTTCGAGGTCCCTGGGGAGAAGATATTCGGCAACCCAGCCGACATCACGTTCGATATCCTGCTGCAGAACTTCGACGTGTTCTTCGTCGACAACGCCGAGGAGATGTGCGCCTTCACCCGAGCCGGAGTGGTGGAGCACAATTACAACCTCTATCTGGACAAGCATCCTGAGACCGCCAAGCTTCTCGACGAGATGGCCAAACCCGTGGCCAGCGTGCTGGCCTCGCCTTACTGGAGCGGTGTTCCATTTGCATTCGGCCCGGATCGTTATGTGAAGTACAAGCTCGAGCCGATGCTGGAGCTTCCGCCGCCAACTTCGGCGCCCGCCGATCCGACGTACCTTGCGGCCGATTTGCAGAAGCGTCTCGCGGAAGGCGAGGCGAGGTTTCGATTCATGGTGCAGTTCCGCACGGACCCGGCTAGGATGCCGCTTGACCGGGCAATGGTCCGTTGGGATAGCCCGTTAGTACACGTGGCCGATCTAGTGCTGCCGCAGCAGGACATCGCAGAGCGTGGACAGGCGGCCTACGGGGAAAACCTGGCGTACAACATCTGGAGGGTCACGGCACCGCACACGCCTCAGGGATCCACCGCCGAGGCACGCCGTGTCGTGTATGCCGCTTCAGCCAAGCAGCGCCGCGACGTCAACGGCATCCCGGTGGGTGAGCCGAATGAACTGCGGCCGCCGAGCGGGAATCTCCCCTGCGCGGACTCGACTATTGTGCGTGCAGCGATTCATCCGGCGTTGGGCATCGCGCGCGTGGGCGACAGCGAGGCTGACTACTACATCGGCCCTGAGGTTACGCATCCGGAACCCCTGCAGGGCTATCGCGATGCGACCGGAGCGCTGAAAAGGGAGGTCGCGCGCTTCCATATCTACGGTTACAACGGCGCGGGCGAGGTGGTGCAGGAGTTGACCGCCGACAATGCCGACATTCGCTGGCAAGTTCACCTGGTCAACAAGAAGCCGGCCTGGTATCAGTTTCAGGCCGCGCTCGACATTACTGAGGCTGTGAATCTGACCGTGCCGTTGCGCAATCCGGGGGTCGCAGCTGCAGACCGCAAGACGCTGGTCATCGACCCCGGACCGCGCAGCATCTCTGGCGCGGGGGTATCCGGTCCTGCGTATCGCTTTGATACCGGCACGTTCCAGGGAACACCGGTGCGGCTGGGTGAAATCCAGACGGACAAGAACGGCTGCCTGCTCGTTTTCGGCGGACACGGGGTATCGGCTTCGCCCACGGATGCGCCGATCTATCGCCCCGAGGATCCGAACAGCTTCAACAACGCGAATGGCTGGTATGACGATATCTCCGACGGTCCGGTCACCGCGACTGTTTCGATCAACGGTGTCCCGGTCCCGGTCGAGCCCGCGTGGGTAACCGTGGCACCGCCAAACTATGCTCCTCGGATCGTTGGCTGGCGAACGCTTTATGATCTGCTGGTCGACGTCTACACCGCATGCGGTTGGATGGCCGTGCCGGAGACCGCTTCCTTCACCGAGCATGTGCTTCCGGTTCTTCAGCGGCTTTCCAATCTGCAGTGGGTGAACCAAGGGTTCGCCTCGCTGTTCGGTAAAGGTTGTCCTATCGACTTCGAGGATCCGGTGCTCATTGCGAAGCTGGCGCAGACGCCGGATCTCCAGACCAAAGCCGATCCCTACGCTGAACTGCGGCAGGTGATGTTCAACAGCTTCCGCCCGGCCAGCACGGCGACGAATGAACCGCTGAGCTACGACAGCAATGCCTGGCCCTGGCTTTACGGCGATGCCTTTGGGTCGTTTTCGACGACCTCGCCAAACAACAACCTGCCGCTGCCTTCCGTGCAGGCTGCCTTGCTGCGTCGCTGGGTGGACGGCGATTTCGTCGATGACTGGGATTCCACCAAGAAGCCGCCGCACAACCTGGAGGAGGTACCCGTGGCCGAGCAGCCGGCCATGCTGGACAAAGCGGCACTGCACTTCTGCCTGGCGGACGCTTTCCACCCAGGATGCGAGATGACATGGCCGATGCGCCATGCGAGCATGTACTCCAAACCGTTCCGCCTTCGGCACCGAGAGGCTGGCGTACCTGAGCCCGACTACGGAAGAACTCTGTCGCAAGCGACCGTGCTGATGCCCGGTGGGCCGCTTTATTCCCAGGGTCCGGGCGACATCAGCCGGTGGATGGCTCTGCCCTGGCAAGGGGACACTGCGTTCTGCCGTTCGGGCTACGACCTTCAGTACGATCCCTACGTCCCGACTTTCTGGCCGGCGCGTGTGCCCAACCAGGTGCTGACCGAGGAAGACTATGAGATCGTCATGAACATAACGCTGCCTCGGGCGCAACGGATCGCTGCTTACAATCACCGTGCGCAGTGGACGCGGGCTCTGACCGGTTCCGTTGTGGAGTCAATGAAGGAGATGGTGGCGCACTTCGGCGCGATGGGCATTGTTGAAGCGCGTCCTGGATTCAAGAATGATCCCGACTTTCCGGAAACGATCTATGTGGAATCGCTCGCCGGCAGCCGGCTGAAAAAGAATGCCATGCGGGCGGCGCAGCTTTCGCGGGCTCCCGAACATCCCCCAACGCGTCTCCAGCGTGCGGGCTGGACCAGCCAACAACAATGGGAGGAGTTCCGCAGCGTGCGCATCCGCTTCCGCGACTGATGCTTTGGGACGCGTTGATTGCAGGTTCCGGCCCGTCCGCGGCGACCGCGGCCCATGCACTGGCACGGGCCGGCATGCACGTTCTTTTTGTCGACCGGGTCGATGCAACGCGCCCCAAGGTTGGCGAAGTTCTGCCGAGTGCAGCTTGCCGTCTGCTGCGCTCTCTCCATCTTCAGACGCCGGAAGCCTCCGGCGTGCACGCAAAGATCGTCGGAAGCCTGTCGAGCTGGGAAACCCACGAACTGGTGGCAAGCGACGCACTACGCAACTCTGAGGGCCCCTCCTGGCGGCTGGAACGAGGGCGCTTCGACGAAGAGCTGCGACAATCCGCCGTGGCTTCCGGAGCTGTGCTACTGGTTGGTTTCGTGCAACAGTTCTATCGCCAGGACGAGCTTTGGCAGGTCCGACTGGATGATGGAACGCATCTGAGCGCGCGCTGGCTCATCGATGCTACCGGCAGGCGGTCTGCGTTAAGCCGCGCTTTCGGCGCCAGGAGGCTGCGCGACAGCCACCTCGTTGCCTTCTACGCTCTCGCCGCAACTGCAGCCAGCGGTCCGCAGCTGCAACGCACAGTAATAGAAGCCGCACCTGATGGGTGGTGGTATGCCGCGTATCTTCCTTCCGGACTCGCCGTAGCCGGACTGCATGTCAGACCGGGGCAGGCCGCTCGTTTGAGAACGCCAGACGCGTGGCAGAGAGCCTGGAGGCTTACGCGGCATGTCTGCCGTCTCTTTCCCGAGATGCAGGAGGCGCATTGTCTTCCGCCGATGGAAGCCGGCGGAGCGCGCCTGGATCGATTCTCCGGTGAGAGCTGGGTGGCCTGTGGAGATGCAGCACTATCGTTTGATCCCCTATCCTCGCAAGGCATTTTTACGGCGCTGTATTCCGGTAAGTTAGCCGCCGAAATTCTTATTAAGAAAGGGTCGGAACCATCTTTTGCCGCAACCGCCTACGGCGATGAACTGACCCGAGTCTGGGAAACGTATAAAGCCCGGCTCAAAACGTTCTACGACATTGCTCTTTTTAAGTGGGATTCACGTTTGATTGACTGGCCATCGTGAGTGCTAACGCCTCGACTTTCGACAGAGCTGAGGAGGAGGGCGCGATCCTTCCAGCGCGGCATGGTCGCAATGCGAAGGACATCTCTGAGTCTGCCTGACGGCCAAGCCGCATTTCTTCTACCGAATCTGTGCTTGCCGCTCCGGCCCAGATTCCAGAGTCACCGTCTTCACGTTGTCCTCGGGAATTCGATCGATCAGCAACGCAAAAGGATCGATTCCCGCTTTCTCCGGCAATTGGGCGGTCGTGAAAGTGAACGTGGAGTTGCGCTGGGTGATGTGCATACGTTCGCGGTACAGCGTGTCGCCGTATTTCTTCCCGCTGGCAGGCTTGGCGAATGCCCCGATGTCGATCCAGTCATCCACGGGCACTTCGGTTTCCTTACCCGTAGCATCGGCCTTGAATTTGCGGGCTTCTACATGGATGGTGACATCATATTTTCCATCCGCGCGCTTCACCGCCGTAGCCTCGAGAGTGCGATTCGAAAACAGGGTGATGTCTTCGAACAAATCTTTGATCAGATATTGCAGGTTGGGTGGAGTCTCTTCCCGCAAGGCATCGACCAAAGCATAGGATGTGGGATAGGGTGGAGGCGCATAAGCGTACTGCTGAATTACCTTGCGCAAAGCTCGATTCACGGCATCCTCGCCGATCATCTCCTTCATGTAATAGAGCACCACGCCCCCTTTCGCGTAGTGAATGTAGCCCTGGCCGGACTCGACGGTCAGGAGCGGACGTTCCTTGAGCCGCTCCTGGCCGCGGGAGCGCAGGTAGTTATCCATCTCAAGCATCAGGAATTTCCTCATCAGATCCCGGCCATACTCTTTCTCCATGACCATGAAAGAGGAGTATTGCGCCAGGGTCTCGGAAAGCACGGTTGCTCCCTCCATGTCGGCGCCTATCACTTGATGCGCCCACCACTGGTGCGCCATTTCGTGGGCCACCACGTAGAAAACAGTATCGATGTCGTCAGGGTGATTCACATTGGCAATGAATCCGATGGATTCGGAATAAGGCATGGTCCCGGGGAATGCCTGGGCAAAAGACGCAACGCGGGGAAACTCGACGATGCGCGCCTCCTTGTGCTCGTAGGGGCCGAAGTTCTTGATGTAGTAGCCCAGAGACTTTTTCATGGAGTTCATCATCCGAGGAACATTCCAGGGTTGTTCCTTGAGGTAATAAACTTCCAGCTTGATGCCGTTCCACTCCTCCCGATCCACTTCATAGCGGCCGGAAATGAAGGAGTAAAAATTCAATGAGGGATGATCGAGTTTGTATTCGAAATAACGGCGGCCATCCCGCCGCCATTCGCGCAGCAGCGATCCCGGGGCGATGGCGATCTGATCGGGCGCGGTGCTGATGATGGCGCTTATGTCGACCCAATCTGAATGTCCTGGGATGTAAGTGTTGCCGCAATCGGCAGTGCAGTTGCGTTCCAGGGCGGGCATGAGGTCAAATTCCGGAAGGCCAAATTTCTTGCGCTGCACCGCATCACTGAGCTGGCGGAAGTAGTTGTAACCGATGATAGGGGTGCTGTTGAAGAACGTTCCGTTCTGGACGATATCTGTATTGCTCACATTATTGTCAAACCCGCGGTTCCTGCTCTTCACGGTAAAGCGCAGGGTGCGCTCTTCGCCGGGCTGCAAGGCTGAGGTAAAACGATAAATGCGATAGGACAGGCGCGTGTCATCTTTAGTGAGCACGGCTCCGGGAATTTCAATGGTGGCGTCGTAGAGCGGGTTGAGTGAGAAATGAATCTCGTCCAGGGGATGGGAGTAGGGATTGTAGATAACTTCGTCGCCGTGCATGGTCGCGTTGCGGGTCGAGGGGAAAATGTCGATAGCGAACTTCACGCTGCGCACGCGCGGCTGGGGCAGCTTGTCTAACGACTTGTACATCTTCTCATAGTCGGCCTGGGCGCGCGCCACGTCTTTGGGGCCGAGGAGGCGATTCAAGATTTCGGTGTTGTACCAGATCCAGCCTCCACAAACGACAAAGGCGAGCAGAGAAACAGCCGCGGCGGCTTTCCACCCGGAACCAAACCGCAAGGCTGCGTTGCGGCGGCGGGCGCGCCAGCGTTCAGGCTTGCCACGCGGCCAGAACATTACAGTGGCGATGGCCAGCAGCACACAGAAAAGCAGCCAATAAACAGTGAACCAGTTCCACGCGGCACGGTAGGGTGCGTCGCCGAAGAAATCGGAATAAATTACGCGCGGCCTGGCCGCAAATTGAACCAGGTTCGTGGCCACGTTCAAGGGCTTCCACAAGAAACTATTTACGGAATAGAAGGCTATGAAAACGAAATATCCCGCGTACTTGTTGGGCGCCAGGGCCTGGATAAAGAATGCCAGAATCGCCATCAGGACGAACCAGGAGAGGTCCCGCGCCAGCAATTCGTGAGCATACAGATCGAACTGGAAGCGATAGTAGCCATGAACTGCCTGCACGACGATGCCGGCCAACAGGGCCACGGCCTGAATCACCATGAGCATGGCGATGAGCGTGAACAACCGCGCCGTATATGACACCCACTCCGGGGTGGGCGTCGCGTCGGCGATTTCATCCACGCGATCGTCTCGGTCTTTCCAAACCAAAGCACCGGAGAAATACGTGATGATCACGATCAGAAGGAAATCAAGAGTTCCTCGAATCAGCTCGATGACCCAGTAGGTAACCGGAAATGTTTGCACTGTCTGATTGCCCTGGAACTGGGTTGATTCCAGGGCCAGAGCCAAAATGCAAAGCATACTGGCGATCAAGACCACCACGACAAAGGCTGTGTTCTTGGCCATTCCGCGGAAATGAATTTTGAGTGACCCGAGGAACTTTGTCCACGGCGAATCCGCCAGTTGCAGATAGGGCGCGGGTGTTACGGCCGGAGCTGTGGCCGGTTGCGCGCCGGGTTCGAGCGCTTTGGTTTTCGTCCGCCTCTCGGCAAAGCTGAAGCGGGAGTAAGCGAGAGCAAAAGCCGCGCACCCGGCTCCGAGCCAAATCAAACGGTTCCAAAGCAGTAAGCCACTGAAGCTGAGAGGCAGAATGTTCTTGTCGGCCACCGTCCAGTACTTGGTGACCACGAGAAATGTGGTGACGGCATAAGGGTCGAACAGAGATCGCATGCGATCCCACTGCGGGCCCTGCAGCATTGATAAGGTCACAGCGCGGCCTGCAAGCAGGAGAATCGCGGCAACAAAGGGCGCGATGTCCCTGCGCCACACCACCGCTGCGGCAAATAAAATGGCGGCTGTGAAAAACGTGTCGGGCAAGGCGAATAGCAGAATGCCTTTCAAATGCGCGGTCCAGATCACTGCCTCCCAGCGTTCGCGATCGGCCCAGGGCATGTACTTGGCCAGCAGAATGCCAAGAGAAACTCCCAGCATGGGCATCGCCGAGACCAGCGTGGCCCCAAGAGAACGCCCCAGCAGGAAGTCGCGGCGCCGTACGGGCGTCGAGAACATCATCTGGTGGGTGTCGCAACTGAAGTCGCGGAGAGCCGCAAAATTGACAAATACGGCCGTCATCAGCAAGGCGAACACGCCGATGGCTGCGTAAAAGGATGCAATCGTGAATGGCGCATTCCGGTAAATATTGGAGAGATTGAGTTCCGCCATGACTTCATCGGAGCCGATCGCGCCAAAAATCAGCAGACCAACGACGAAGAGGAAAATCCACAGCATCCAGGAACGAAGCCAGAAGCGAATTTCAAACCACGCGATACGCCAGAGCATAATCGTCTTCTAATTCCACGAACGAATTTTGGTGAAGAAAACGTCTTCCAGATTGGGCGCACTGGGAGCAAATCCCCCGCTGAGGGGCGAGGCACTATAAACGTGGAGCAGAGGACGCCCGCCGACGAGCCTGCTGGAGACCACCTGGTAACGCTGCTCGTAACTGGCTAGTTCGGCTTTGGCGATGGAAACTTGCCAGATTCGGCCATTCAATTGAGCGATGGCATCCTGCGGACGCCCCTGATATAGCACCTGGCCGTTGTTGATAATCGCCGTGTTGGTGCACAGGTCGGTTACGTCTTCCACGATGTGAGTGGAAAGAATCACGATCACCTGCTCGCCAATCTCAGCCAGTAGATTGTAAAAACGGTTCCGTTCTCCGGGGTCTAAACCTGCGGTAGGCTCGTCCACGATAAGCAGTTGCGGATCGCCAATTAGCGCCTGAGCAATACCGAAGCGCTGGCGCATGCCTCCGGAAAAGCCGGTGAGCGCCTTCTTGCGGTCGTCGTAAAGGTTGACACGCTTGAGCATCCACGCGACCAGGTCCCTTCGCTCCTTGGCTTTGGTGACGCCTTTGAGCAGGGCGATGTAGCTGAGCATGTCCTGCGCGGAGGTGCGAGGATACACGCCAAACTCCTGAGGAAGGTAGCCGAGCCTTCGCCGCACTTCGTCTTTTTGCTTCAGTACGTCAATGCCACCCAGCGAGGCCGTGCCGCTGTCCGGTTCCTGCAAAGTCGCCAGCGTGCGCATAAGGGTGGATTTGCCGGCGCCATTCGGGCCGAGCAGCCCGTACATGCCCGCNNTCAATTCGAAGTTCTATGCTCATGCCCTCACTCCTACGAACTCATCACTCCTTAGAATCGCCAGGTAAACGCGATACTTCCTCCAAGGAATCTCCTGCACGATTCCTCTTGGTTCGAACACGGGCAGCACGATCAAACTAAACTTAAGAGATGATTGCGTCAATATCAGAATATTCATAATTAACTTGCTTATTACGCAATATTAGGTTAATTCTGGTTGTGGGGGCTAAGCGTGTTTGCGGAACTCAAAGCTCTTGTGGCACTCGCTGAGACCGGCTCGATGGAGCGGGCCGCCAACGATCTCTACGTTACGCCTTCAGCACTGACTCGAAGGATTCAACGCTTAGAGGTCGAACTTGATGTTGTTCTCCTTGACCGGCATTTCAAACCTCCAAAGCTAACGCAAGCAGGATTGGAAGTTCTGGAGAAGAGCCGCACTATTCTTTCGTCTCTGAGCGATTTGAAGGCTTCGACGTGCGGAAACACAACTCCGATTGGGCTTTTTCGTCTGGGCCTCTCGCATGCGTTGGCACGGCCGGAAATATCGAAGGTCATTATCGAACTGGGCAAGCAATTTCCCCAGCTTCAACCCAGCATTTGCAATGATGTCAGTTTCGAGTTATTGGCACGTCTGCACCTTGGGGAACTGGATGGTGCGCTTGTCGTGTTGCCCACTGAAACGCCTCTGCCACACGACCTGGAGGGAGTAACGCTCGCGCATGAAGCGATGCGACTTGTGCAGGCACGAACCTCGGCCCGAGTGTCGTCTTCGAGATCCGCAGAATTTTATCGGCGAAATTGGGTTCTGAATCCGGCCGGATGTCTAGTGCGAGAAGAGATAAAGAATCGGGTCGAACGGCTGGGTGCTCCACTGGCGGTTGCCGCCGAGTTGCACAATCCGGACTTACAGCTCTCGCTCATTGCCGGCAATGTGGGCGTGGGAATGTTACGAGCCAGCTTTCTACGGATGCATCCTCTGCGCACCCGACTNNCGCGGCAGGCATCTGGGTACACGAGAGCAGGTAGCCCTCGAACTTCAGCGGATACTCGTGAAGCACTTCGAGGGTACCGGTGGGACTCGTTCCCCAATTCATTCGGCGGATCGCCGCGAGCAGAGGTTTGCTCAGGCGATAGGCGGCTAAGGCACTGCTGCGAAACCCTAGTCAGGCAACACATTGCCTCGGGTTTCTACTGCGAAGGGAATAACGAGCAGGCCAATCCCGAAGGCAATGGCGGTGAATGCAACCGGCTTGCCGAGAGTTCCCATTCGGCTGACCAGCGCACCCACACCAAAGTTGACTCCGGCGGCAATGAAGCGTCCGAACGAGGTGGTGAAGGCGAAGGCGGTCGCGCGCACTGTGGTGCCATACTGCTCCGGGAGCCAAAGACTGAAGACGGCGAAGTTGCCGCCGAAGAATCCTAAGAAGAACAGCACCGCGATGAAGGGATGCAGTCCCTGGGGCAGGTAGAAGGCCCAGCCAAAGCTGAGCAGGATGCAGGCCGCCATTCCAAAGTAGTAAAACGCGAGGGTTCGTTTGCGGCCAAAGCGCTCGGCTAGCGGGGGAACGGCGAGGCATCCAAGAATGGTTCCGAGCGAGAGCAAGCCCATGCCGAAGGAAGACATGCGCACAGCCTGCGGTTGCAACATGCCGGCCCGTTTCGCCAGGTTGATGATTGCCGTGGGTGCATAAACCGCAGCCGCCCACAGGCCGCAGATAGCCGAGGCCAGCAGGACCGTGTTGACCAGCGTGCGTTGCGTGTAAGGAGCGCTGAATATCCGGCGCAGAGGAGAAGGTCCACCGGCAGCTTTGACTTTGGCTTCTTGTTGCCAGCGCTGCGGCTCCTTCACGCGGAACAGAACCATGAAGGCGACGATGACGGGCGTGAGGCCACACCAGAACATGGCGCGCCAGCCGTAATGCGGTGCGACCGTGTAGTTGAGAGCTGAAGCTAGAAAAAAGCCGGCGTAATAACCGGTCTGCAGATATCCAGCGCCCATCTTGCGGCGGTCTTCCGGCCACGCTTCGGCCACGTAGGTGCCCGCCAGCGCCCACTCTCCGCCGATTCCGATGCCCGCCAGCAGGCGGAACAAAGCCAATTGCCACACCGTCTGCGACAACGCTGCAGCTCCGGTGAAGATGGCATAGACGAAGATTGTGGCAGCGAGCACCCGGCTGCGGCCAAACTTGTCGGCGATCGGTCCCCAGATTAGCGAGAGTCCCCAGCCAACGAGGAAGAGGGCGAACAGAGTCGATCCAGCGAATCCGATATTGGCGGGAGTGGCTTTGTACCCGGACTTGGGAAGCAGTTCCGTGAGAGCCGGGCTGAGGACGAGCGCGTAGATCACCGAATCCATGCCGTCCAGCGTCCAGCCGGTCCATGCGCCCCAGAATCCGGTGATTTGTTGGCGTGAGAGTTTGGTGTGAACTGCGGGTTGCGGACGATTCACTACCTCATTGGCCATAGCGTCATCCTTCGCGGGCAGCAGCATATCACGGAGCGTCAGTGCGCGTCAGGCAGTACTAGACGGCAGGGTCGACTTCGCCCCCGGTTTGAAACAGGGCCGCCACTGCGGGCTTCATCACCTTTCCCATCGCGTTGCGCGGAAGGGCATCCAGAACCAGAAAACGCGAAGGAACTTTGTGCGCCGCGAGCAGATCCTTGGCCCAGATGCGAAAGGAGTGCAGATCGAGGGCATCGCCATCGTTCAGCACCACTGCCGCGGCCACGCGCTCGCCCCATTCCGGGTCGGCGATGCCGACTACGGCGCACTCGGCAACCGCGGGATGTTCGCGCAGCGCTTCCTCGATCTCCAGAGCCGAGACCTTGTGGCCGCCGGTTTTGAGGATGTCGATGTTGGTGCGGCCAAGAATGCGGTACACACCGTTCTCCACCACTGCGGTGTCGCCGGTGCGGAACCAACCGTCGCGGAAGGCAGCGCGGGTGGCTTCGGGCTGGCCCCAGTATTCCGCAAATACGCTGGGACTGCGGACTTCGATCTCGCCCGGCGTTCCTGCGGCAACCGGCGCGCCGTTTTCTCCGACAAGCTGAACCTCGACGCGCGGGAGAGGCGCACCGACGCTGCCCGGCACGCGCTCGCCCCGCAGCGGGTTCGAGAGCGCCATGCCGATCTCCGTCATGCCGTAGCGCTCAAGCAATGTATGGCCGCTGATTTCCTTCCACCGGCGCAGTGTTCCCACGGGCAGGGCCGCTGAGCCAGAGACCATCAACCGCAACCTCGCGCACGCCTGGCTCAGTTCGGCGCGGCGCTCCGGCGAAGCGGCGTCCCAGGCGGCGATGAGCTTGACGTAAATTGTGGGCACGGCCATGAAGAGCGTTATGCTGCGGCTCGCGATGCAGTCCCACACGGCATTCTCTTCGAAGCGCGGCAGCATCTGGCAGGTCGCGCCCGACCAGAGCGCACAGGAAACCACGTTGACGATTCCGTGAACGTGGTGCAGAGGCAAATACAGCAGGATGCGATCGTCGGCCGACCACTCCCAGGCTTCCACCAGGGTCTCGATCTGCGCTGCAATGTTGGCATGGGTTGTAACCACACCCTTCGGCCGACTTGAGGTGCCGCTGGTGTAGAGAATCATGGCGCGGCGGTCAGTGGCGATGTCCGGAGCGGCGTCCGAAATGAGGTTTGGCATTTCCGCTAGCTGGTGGGCGAGTAGTTGATCGTACGACCGCGCGCGAATGCCGCGGGCCGCGGCAATTGGCGCTAGCGTGGATGCGGCGTGAGCGTCGAACACGACGGTCGATGCCTGGGTGTCGTCGATAAAGAACTCCAGTTCAGGGTTTGCGGAGTTGAGTGGTAAGGGAACCGCCACCCCACCTGCGCGCCAAATGCCCCACTGCACCGCAACCCAGGGGAATCCCGGAGTCAGCAGAAACGCCACGCGCTCTTCCTGCAGGTCGTTTTGCCGAAGATCGGTGTAACCGCCGATCAGCGCCGTGGCCACGCGCTCTGAGGCAGCGAGCAAATCGTCGTAGGTAAAGGACCCTTGCGAATCGACCACCGCGGCGCGTTCGCCGTGCTGCTGAGCGCGCACCATGAGCGGATGGCTGCTGAGGCATCTAATCACACGCAGACTTTACGTCGTCTCCGCCGCAATTGTCCACTATCAGGCAATCGCTTCCCCGTTATTTCACAAACTGGAGTCCGTGCGGCACGGCCCATCGGAAAACATACGCGTAGAGCAGCACGATGATTCCAACGATGGAACAGAGAGCAACCGAGTGCCACGCGACAAAGCGGAAAATGATTCCTTCGTTGCCGACCTGCTCGGTAGCAGCGGTCGCAATCGTGATCGACTGCGCATCGACCATTTTCCCCATCACACCTCCGGCGCTGTTGGCCGCGCACATAAGGACAGGGTCGATGCCCAGCTGTTGAGAAGTAATTCTCTGCAGGCTGCCAAAGAGCGCGTTCGACGACGTGTCACTGCCGGTAAGCGCCACTCCGAGCCAACCTAGAAATGTGCCGAAGAATGGATACAACCATCCCGTGCGCGTGAAGGCCAGGCCCAGCACGGCGTCCAGGCCTGCGTAGCGCGTCACAAATCCCAGCCCGAGCATGAATGAGATCGCAACCATGGCAAGGCGCATTCGTACCAAGGTTCTCCAGAAGATCTTCAGCAGTTGCAGTGGGCCTTGTCCGAGCAAGAACCCCGAAACGATCGCGGCAAAAAAACAAGCAGTTCCGGTGGCGGAGAGCCAGTTGAAATCGTAACGCGCCGCTTCGGGCGTGGGCTTGGTAACAATCGGCGCGGCGCGAGAGATGGCATTGTGCAAGTAAGGCACATCCCAGCCGGGCGGGCCAGGACGGACCTTGCCGTTGGCAAGTACCACTCGAAAAGCAGGGGTGGTGGCCTGATTCATGGCTAATTTTATCGACGGCAATCCCCAGAGCAATACGAAGAGCGAGAGGATTGCGAAAGGTGTCCAGGCTCTTAAGATTTGTCCGGCGGTATACGTGCGCACTTTGAGAAATCCGTCAAACTTGTCGGCTGGCCACTCGCCGCCCATGTCGTCAGTGACCTTGTCGCTTGGAGGAGGAAGCGCCGGCGCTTTATCGTCGTAATCGAAGCGCCAAATCTTTTTCGGCTTCCAGAATCGCAGGAAAATCAAGACTGCGACGATCGAGACTACGCCTCCCATGATGTCAACGAGATTGCTGTCCACATAATTCGACCAGAAGAACTGGGTGAGAGCAAAAGAAATCCCGACCACCGCGATTGCAGGAAATACTTCGAAGGTCTCCCGCCAACTGACCATGGTTTTCACCAGCCAGAAGGGAACGATGACAGCGGTGAACGGGAGAATGCGGCCGATCATGGCGTTGAGGTCGGATTCCGGCAGCCCCGACACGGCCGCGAGCGCGTGGACCGGCGTGCCGATAGCGCCCCAAGCAACAGGGGCGGTGTTGGCAATCAAATTCAAGGCAGCAGCGTGGAAGGGCTTGAAGCCGAGGCCGATCATGAAGGCTCCGGCAATGGCTACGGGTGCGCCGAAGCCGGCCGCGCCTTCGATGAATGCACCGAAACAAAAAGCGACCAGCAGCACTTGCAGCCGGCGATCGGCGGTGATTCCGGCTACCGATTCTTTCATGATTTCGAATTGACCGGTCTCAACGGAAATATCGTAGAGATAAACTGCGGCCAGAACGATCCAGGCGATCTTCAATAATCCATAAGCAACGCCATATCCAAAGCTCATTGCGGCTAGAGCGGGAGGCATCTTGAAAAACATCATCGCTACAACCACGGCGGTCGCAGCCCCGGCAATCGCGCACCAGTGCGGCTTTACTTTAAGGCCGGCCAGCAGTCCGAATAGGACGATGATGGGAAGAGCCGCAACCAACGTGGAAAGCCACCAATGACCAAAAGGGTCGTAGATCTGGGTCCACTGCATAACAACCTCCCGCGTACGGAGTTTGCTGCGTAACAGAAATCAAGTAACTAAAGGCGTTCCATCAGGGGCTGAAAGCCCGCAATGACTCTCGACGCTTTACGCGGCGCTGAAGCGCCGCTCTTCCACGTCACTGCCCGCTGCTTTAGCAATCCCCGACTGCGAATCAGCTTGTTTCCCAACTCTTGGGAACATTCACATAAGAGCGATCCAACTCCGCGACTGACGCGCAACCGAGAAGCCGCAAGGTGCGATCCAGGTCAGTCCGCAGAATTTCGATGGCCCGGTCGACACCGGCTTCACCGCCGGCCGCCAGGCCGTAGGCGTAGGCGCGGCCGCACAGAACGGCGCGGGCTCCCATGCAGAGGGCCTTTGCGATATCGGTGCCGCGCCGAATGCCTCCATCCATCCATACTTCGATGCGGTCCTTCACGGCTTCCACTACTTCAGGCAGGGCGCGCAGAGAAGACGGAACTCCGTCGAGCTGTCGGCCACCATGATTCGAAACTGAAATCGCCGCGGCTCCTTCGTCGATAGCCCGGCGCGCGTCGTCGGCGGTCAGCACACCTTTGACCACGATCGGTCCCTTCCACAATTCACGAATCCAACGTAAGTCTGCCCAGGTCACCGTAGATTCCGCCAGCGCTACGGCTACATCGACGAGCGGCATCGGCCCCTTGCCCGGAACAACCACGTTTGGAAGCGCGGGCACGCCGCCGTCGAGCAGGAAACTGATGAGCCAGCGCGGACGCGAGAAAATCTGGGGGAGGTAGGGAATCTTTTCCAGGGGGCCGCCGCTGATGAGTTCCTTCATGCCGTTGCGAAAATCGCGCTCACGAATTCCGGACACGGGAGTATCAATGGTGACGACAAGCGCGGAGAATCCGGCTACGTGCGCTCTTTCGATGGCAGCTTCGGCAGCCCCGCGGCCTCCCATCAAGTAGAGCTGATAAAAGACGGGGCCTGTAGAACCGGCCTTTACGTCTTCCAGCTTGTGTCCGGAAATCGTCGAGAGAATATAACCCGTGCCGGCCCGGCCGGCCGCTCGCGCCGCTGCCACTTCACCGCCGGGATGCATCAAGCGGCTGTACCCGACAGGGGCAAGCAAGAATGGTAGAGAAAGATTGAAGCCCAAAACGCGGGTGCACAGATTGCAATTCGAGACTGCAACCGCATGACGCGGCCGAAAAGTAACGTCGTTGAATACGCGGCAATTCTCGCGGAGAGTGACTTCGCCTTCGGCGCCGCCATCGAGATAATCAAATACCGATTGCGGCACTCTTTGGCGGGCGATGGGGCGGAAATCCTCTATGCAAACAACTCTCGGCGACGCCACAGATCGGGAGGCTCTTGTCATCTGCGATTCCGATGTCCAGACCTTGAAACAGTCCGCCATAGTAACACCGCAGGCCCGCGATTGCTTAGTTTTTTGTCGGCAGGCTTCCTATCGCCGCGAGTCCGGGTCCGTTGTTAACCGCACCCGGAGTCGCCGGGGAAGGCGGCGAATGATGTGCAATCCCGACCCCTTTTCCGATAAAGTAGTTGGTTCCCATGCTTGACTTGAACTTTGTTCGCGACAATCTGTCCCGAGTGGAAGAAATGCTGCGCCAGCGCGGAGCCGATGCGACTGCTGTACTCAAAGACTTCCGCGACGTAGACACGCAGCGGCGCCAGGCCATTACCGAAGCCGAGACTCTCAAGGCGCGGCGGAATAAAGCCTCCGAAGACATTGCCAAGCTGAAGAAAAGCGGCCAGGACGTGACTGCGGCCATAGCCGAGACCAAAGAACTGCGGGAACAGATTCAGGAGCGGGAAAACATTGCTGCTGCCCTCGATGCCCGGTTGCAGGATATTCTCTCTGGCATTCCCAACCTGCCGCACGCCAGCGTACCAGTCGGCCATAGCGCGGAAGACAATGTGGAAGTGCGCCGCTGGGGACAGGCGCCGCAGTTCGATTTCACTCCCAAGCCGCACTGGGATCTGGGCGCGGAGTTGGGCATCCTTGATCTGGAACGCGCGGTTAAGCTGACGGGAGCGCGCTTCGCTGTTTACTGGGATCTGGGCGCAAAGCTGGAACGGGCACTGGCGAATTTCATGCTCGATTTGCACACACGCGAGCATGGATATACGGAAGTCCTGCCGCCCTACCTGGTGAACTCCGAATCGATGTATGGCACGGGACAGTTGCCCAAGTTTGCCGCTGACTCGTTTCGTGTGCCGCATGGAGAAAAAGATCTCTGGCTGATTCCGACGGCCGAGGTACCGGTGACGAATCTCTATCGCGATGAAGTGCTCGATGCTGCGCGCTTGCCGATCTCACTCACAGCGTACACGCCGTGCTTCCGCAGCGAGGCGGGGTCCTATGGAAAAGACGTGCGGGGAATCATCCGGCAACATCAGTTTCAGAAAGTTGAGCTGGTGAAGTTCTCCCGACCGGAGGATTCGTATGAGGAGCACGAGAAGCTGACGCGGAACGCCGAGACGATCTTACAAAAGCTCGGCTTGCGCTATCGCACTGTGGCGTTGTGTACCGGGGACATGGGCCCGTCTTCGGCGAAGACATATGACATTGAAGTCTGGCTGCCGGGGCAGCAGTTGTTTCGGGAGATTTCGTCGTGCTCGAATTTTGAGTCGTACCAGGCGCGGCGGGCGAATATCCGCTATCGTCCGAGGGGGAAGAACAAGACCGAATTCGTGCACACACTGAACGGAAGCGGACTGGCGGTGGGCCGGACCTGGGTGGCGATTGTAGAGAACTATCAGCAGGCCGATGGGAGCGTAGTCATCCCCGAGGTTCTGCGTCCCTATATCGGGGCCGAGCGTATCACGGCAAAGAGCTTCTAGCTCTTGGCTCTTGGCCTTTCGCTAAGAGCCACAGACTAAGAGCCAAAGGCTGCGCAGCCATTGCCAAGAGAAGAAGAGGTCACTAGACTTGCAGAGTGTGGAAATCAATACGACTGCGGCGGACGCGCCTTCTCTATCGATGAACGCCGTTTGGCGGACAATTCGCAGCTATATCCTCTGGCAGCACGAACGTGGCACGCTGCACTATGACGTCATGGTGACGCTGATCCTGATTTTTATCTTTGCCTCCCCCTACTGGATCAGCTACAACGACAAACCTGTTACCCGCAATCTGCATCAGACTGACATCGTCGTTACTACCGATGCGCAGGGCGGGTTGCTCTATGAAATTTCGGCCGGCGCAATTTCGGCCGGGGACGATGGTTCCATCCGCGGCCAGCTGTTGCGCGTCATCGAGCCGATTTCGGGAGCCGTCTCGATCGTGAAGTACGAAGCCGTTGCGGATCGTAGGGGAAAAGTGGAGAGCTACCGGGTTTGGGTAAAGAGAGAATAGTGAGACGCACTTTTCTTCATGTCGCTGGGCTCGGCCTTCTGTTCGTGTCGCTGAGTTCAGTCGGCGCGGCGCAGTCACAGCAAGCTCCGACCCTGGACAGTGTGCTCAAAAGAATGGATGCGACTGCGGCGCACTTCCAAAGCGCGCAAGCCGATTTCGTCTTCAACCAGTATCAAAAAGTCGTGGATGAAACCGACACGCAGAAGGGCACGGTTTACTACCGCCGGACGGGACAGCAAATCGAGATGATGGCCGACTTCAAGGAGCCCGACCGGAAGTTTGTGCTCTATAAAGACGGCAAGCTGCAGGTGTACCAGCCGAAAATCGAGCAGGTCATGGAATATTCTGCGGGCGCAAACCACGAAGAGTTCGAAAGCTTTCTGGTGTTGGGCTTTGGAGGCAGCGGGCAGGATTTGAAGAAGTCTTTCGACGTTACCTTCGAGGGCGAAGAGACGATTGACAACATTCCGACGGCGAAGTTGCAACTGATTCCCAAGAGCGAAAAAGTACGCGGCAACTTCTCGCAGATTACGTTGTGGATCGATTTGGACCGCGGCATCTCGGTGCAGCAGAAGTTGCTGCAGACTCAGGGCGATTATCGTTTGGCCAAGTACTCTGCCATAAAGGTGCCGGCCAAAATCAATAACGACGTATTTCGCCTGAAAACCACAGGCAAGACGAAATTCGTCTCGCCTCGCGGGTAAGTGGTTGAATCTAAAGCGCAAGAATCTAGGATGAAAATGTGTGCGGCGGGCGCTATACTGCCCTAGGATTTGCTATCGAGTTCATTCATGGCCAAAGTTTTTACGATTCCCGCCCCGCCCAAGCTGGGCCGTCCCAGAAAAAGAGAGCGCACCTCCGACCCTCGATACGTCGATGGACAGCGGCTGCTGGTCGAGGCTATGAAATATCTCGCCCAGAGCGACCCGGTCGTTAACCGGCCTGCGATCGAGCTGATTTCCGAGCATGTGCGCACGCGGTTCCGCATGAGCGACTCGCCGCTGTCATAATCTCGGGACCTCGCCGATCAGAAGATGTAGCGCAGCATAAACTCCATCACGCGCGGATTGGAAAGCGTTGAGCTGAAGTTTCCAAAGCTGCTGCTGGCCGAGAGCTGGTCGTTGCCATTCAGTTGCATCGTCCCCACATCGAAGCGCGCGGAGTTGGTCACGTTGAACATGGACCAACTGAATTTCACGAGCTGGCTTTCTCGGATCGGCCAGGTTTTTGTCACCGTCGTGTCAATATCAAAGGTGCCGGGACCGCGCAGGCCGTTGCGTAGTCCTCCCTCGCCCGGATAGGCGGGGCGGAAGAGATTGATGGCCGCGTTCGGGTTGGTACCGGCATCCGTGATTCCGGGATCCTGGAATACATTCGGTCCGGTACCGCCTTCAGCCTGAGCAACGATGAAGCTGCCGGTCTTTGGGCGTGCGCTGCTGATCGGCACGGCCGGAGTTTCAAGGTCGTAGTTGGTGGCCCACTCGGGGCTAATCAGAGTGAAGGGATAGCCGCTGGAATAGCGCCCGAGACCGGACAAGGTCCAAGCGCCGAAAACCGAGTCGGCAATCTTTCCCATGCCGCCACCGAAGTGCTTGCCGCGTCCAAAGGGCAGTTGGTACACCCAATTCGCGTTGAAGATTTGCGTGGTGTCGAAATCCGATACCGCGCGATTCTGGCGCGGGAACCATGAATTGATGATCTGGCTGGCGAAGCCGCCGCCTTCAAACGTACTGACGCGTTCGGCGTTAGAGCCGACGTCGATGGATTTGGAGTAGGTGTAATTCAAATCGAATTCAAAACCATTGGAGCGATGGCGCAGACTGAACTGGGCCGCGTTGTAGGCGCTGTTGCCAATACTCCTCCACGCATCCATGGACGAAAATTGCGGGGAGTAGTAATCATAGCCCTGCGTAAGGGTGCCGTTGAGCGTAGCGCAAGCGGGAAAGCAGGTGCTGGTGATCAACCCTGGCGAGTCGGCGAGTTCGAGGGCAGTGGTTTCGTTGCCGGAAAAATTGCAGAACAGATCGTACATCGCCTGCGTGGCCGTCACCGTGGCGAATTTCCTGAGAGGGCTTCCAAGGCAGGGTTGAGTAGTTCCTGGCAACTCGCTTGAAGTTCCCAGAAGCTGGCTCGCGGCGAACCCTTTGGCCGTCGGGAAAAGGTTCTCCCAGTAGTTGGTTCCAATCAGAGCGGGAGTGATGTCCTGGATCGGAGTGCCTGCATAGTATTGCCTGGCCAGCGCCTGCGCGGCCTGAAAATAGGTCTGGCCTCCGGTCGTATCTTTCAGGTTGGTGGGCTCCGCCAAATCCTCTTCCTGCAAGAGGCGGTGGGCGAAGCGGCCAACATACGAAGCTTCGAAGACAAAGTTCGAGGGCAGTTCGCGAGTGATCGAAAAATCGATCACGTGCGAATAGGGTGTTTTCAGCTTGTCATCCAATCCCCACGTAATAGCGAAGCCACCCGGCGTAGCCGCGCCGGATGGTGAAAAGACCGGAAATGGGCCAGTCGGCGGCGCCCCGACAAGGGAGCAGGGGGGCGTGCTGCAGCCGTCGTCGCTAGTGGTGGGGATGTTGTAGAGTCCGGAGTATCTTGCCGATCCATCTACTGTTTGAATGCCAGCGGGATTTATTTCGGCAGTAGTCAGGCCAAACGAACCTTCGCGATCGAAGGTGTTGGTGACGCCTTCCCCGAAGTGATCGAAATACATCCCGTAGCCGACGCGAATCGAGGTTTTTCCCTGTCCGCCCCATAGGCGCCTGGACCAGCCGTCATCGGCCTTCGGGGAATACGCAAAGGCCAAACGTGGGGCAAAGTCTTTGTAATCGTATCCCCAGTAAGGCGCTTTCCCGTTCGCCTGGCCGGAGAGTACGAACCCGATCGCTGGATCGTAAACCTGCCCTTGCGCTGCCGCCGCCGCGCGCTGATTAAACCAGTCATGCAGACTGAGAGTCGGCGCGACTTGGGTGCCAGTGGTTTCATAGGGCGGCTGCAGAATCGTATAACGCAGACCATAGGTAAATGTGAAGTTGGACTTCATTCTCCACTGATCCTGGCCGTAGAACTCATATTCGTGATCACGGAAATGACGCGGAACGAGTTCGCCCTGGGGGATGACGTTCAGGTTCTTGTCCAGTTCATAATTGGCGTTGACCTGGGTAATGATCCCGGCCAAAGCCGCCATGGCGAAGTCATAACTGGCTTCGAAACCAGTGTCGACGGCTGGGTTTCCGAAGGCCGCCGGGTCCAGGCTGCTGCCGGTGTTCGAGATGCCGGAGAAATTCAACCAATAGACGTTGGTCAGTGCACCGAAGAAGTTCTGCTCATTCGATTCGCGCAGGTTGTCGATTTGCCGGTAGTTTCCGCCGAACTGAAGGGTGTGACTGCCCCTCACCTTGGTGAAGTCATCGACGATGTTCTTGACCGGTACGTGGGTGTTAATCGTCGGGGTAAAGCCATAGAGGTTGTCCATGCCGCGGAAGTCTACATAGGGCTCAGTCTGCAGGCCCTGTATGTTGATCAGCTGGCTGATGTAACCGAAGTGAAAATTGTTAATCAGCGTGCTGCTGAGCGTGGCCGTGTAACCCACCGTGATGCCCTTGTTGTTATCGTGCTCGGTCTCGGACTGGGGCTGCCCGGGAAACTCCTCGCCGCCGTCTCCGGTGATGGTATAGCCGGTCCCTACGTTACGCTCAGCTTCGTTCTCGTTATCCATGATGCCCTTCAGGAACACCCGGTGGTTGCCGTCTTTCGTGAGGTTGTAGTCGAACTTCACGACGTAGTCGTTCAGACTCTGCGGTAGTGGAGATGGAAAGGTGAATCCCTCGAAGTCGAGGCCATCGCCCACAGTGTCGGTATTGGGCTGTGGGTAGAGATTGAAAATGGCGCTCGGACTGGAGTTTGGATTGCCTGGGAGGTAGGCGATCAGCGGATTCGCTCCAGGTCCCAGAGGGCAAGTGGAGGGAGTGTTGGTGGAGCAGATGGGATCCATGGTGGCGATTTGGGCCGCCGACAGAGTATTCACCCCGCTGGCCGGGCAGGTCGGATCCTCGGTGCAAGGATAGCTGATGGAGCCGCCTCGCAGCCCTGGGCCCAACGAATTAAGTCCGCTAGGAACGACACGTGTGACCTGCAGGTCCTCGCGCTTGCGCTGGCCTTCGTAGGCGGCAAAGAAAAACAGCCGGTCCTTGATGATGGGCCCGCCGACATTCGCTCCAAACGTGTTACGCAGCAGGAACGGAGGCGTGTTGGGCTCACTGGCTCCAATCTGAGAGGCCTTGTTGAACCAGTCATTCGCGGTGGTGAAGGTAGGCCGGTTGTAGACGTAGAGCGATCCGTGAACGCGGTTGGTTCCGCTCTTTGTGACTTCTGAAACCTGTCCGCCGGAGGAGCGACCGGTGTCTGCGTCCGAATTGCTGGTGGTTACCTTGAGTTCTTCCACGGCGTCAAGGGGCTCGCGGATAGCTCCCGTGAAGGCCGTGCCCAGGAGTTCGTCATTGTTGTCGACGCCGTCGAGAGTGATGTTGGTTTGGTCGCTGCGCGCGCCATTCACGGAGCCGGACCGGCTGTCGGATGCGCTGGAAATATGAGTGCTGTTGCCAGTAAATACGACTCCGGTCTGCAGGCTGAGAATTCCGGCGGGATCGCGGCCTTCGAAGGGAAGGTCGGCAATCTGGTCCGCTCCAAAAGCATGACCCATGGTCGCATCCTGGGTATTGACCAGGGGAGCCGTACTGGCAACCTCCACGGTTACCGTTCCGCCAGTGACCTGCATGGTGACGTTTAGTGTGGCGGGAGTCGCTACCTGGAGCTCGATTCCAATTTGCTTCAGGATCGCGAAACTCGCGGCGTTCGCCGTCAGGTCATACTTCGCCGGTGGGAGTTCGAGAAACTGGTAATTGCCTTGACCGTCACTCCTCATCGTGCGGCTAAATCCCGTGGCAGGATTGGTGATGGTGATCGTGGCACCGGAAACCACCGCACCCTTGGGGTCGAAGACTGTGCCGCGCAAAGAGGTTGTGGCAGTCTGCGCCAAAACCAGCGGGCTGCAGACTAGGAAGAAACCAACCACCAAAGTGACACGTGAGCCAGAACGCATGGCGAGCTCCTTTACCCACGAGGGCGTAACTTTCGAATATGTTGCCCAGGCGATTAGAGACGAGTGGGAGACCCTGGGGACCTGATGGGGCGCTATTGTGCAACTCCGGGGCCACATTGTGCAAGCTGAATCTGCAATAGGTTGGGCGGTCTGAAACGATTGAATACAGCTTTCCACAAACGGCGTACCGCATTTGGAAGCCTGTTCATGCGGGTTTTCGATCATTGCCATGCGACTTGCCGATGAAGAGCGCAGCGGCTGCGACTATGACCACGGGATAGCATTCCAGCGTGTAGCGGGGCTCGGGATTCTCCAGGGTGCCGAGAAACAAGGAACGCAGTAACACAAAGAAAACGAACGGTCCGATGCCGAGAAACGCGTGCGCGCGCTGCAGACCGGCGGCAGCCGCTAGCACGTACAACAAATTCACCAGGCCGAAGACGATGCTCACACTAAGCCACACGCGTGCGTCATTGAACTCCCACCAGCGCGGGTCCGAAGGCAGCAATTCGGTTCGCGGCCGGAGCCACATGTCGGCGATGCGCATAGCCGGGAGCCAAACGTAGTAGCGCAAAGGTGCCGAGTGAATGCGCTCCGCAGCCAGCGCTGCAAAACGAGCGTCGAGTTCCGGAGTTACGTCATGGTCATGGTTGTAGTCGGCGAACAGCTGCACGGTCTGTTCCCGTTGCTGGTTCGAATCAAAGGCGCGATGCGGCAGACGAGTGATGTCAAGGGCTGAGCCCGGCACGTTCCAGTAGACTTCCTGTACGGACGTGTAGTCCGCGATCCAGGTCCTGGTCCAGCGATTGAAGCCCACCATCACGAGTTCATCGGAATCGTTGGCATAGCGGGGCACCAGAGGCTCCAGGCGGTGCATGGTGTGCAAGTTACGCAGCGTCCATGGCAGCAAGGGAGAGAGAGCGCTGAGTACGAGTATGACTCCGGCGCGGAGAATGGGCAGGAGTCGGGGCGCGGCATCTGCGGCGCGCTTCTTGCCCGCGAGGCAGCGCTGCACGAGCAAAAGCCAGTAGGCGCCGAAGGCGGCCAGCAGGATTCCGCCGTCTGGGCGTAACAGGATGCAGGCGCCGACGGATAGTCCACATCCGAACCAGGTTGCCAATGCTGTTTTCGCTCTCGCGCCAGCGGGGCGAAGTGTTGCCAAACCGCACACGGCTAAATCCAGCGCTAGTGCTGTGAAGAAGATTTCGAGTGTCTCGGTGAGAACCGCGGCCGCGTAGTTGGCGAGGAAAGGACACAGTGCGGCGAACAGGAACGCTGCTTTCGCCGCACGCTCGGAAAGGATGCGGCGTGCGATGTCGGCGATGAGGAAACACGTCCCCAAATCGACCAAAACCTGGATCAGCAGAACTGCACGGAAATTGCTCCACCCGAAGACAGCGAAAATCGCGGCCAGAAACGCCGGGTATCCGGGCAAGCGGGAGAGCGTAGGCACGACGTGACCAGAATCGGTGATACCGTAGACGCCATACTGCAGCCAGTTCGTGGCGATATCGGCATAGAGCCGTGAATCGTCCACGATTCCGGGAAAGTGAAGCACAAAGAGCAGCCGCAGCGCTAGCGCCATCAGGCCGCCTGCAAGAAAGAACCGAGCATCCTTACGCAACAGTTGCAACACGCTGAGACTATAGCGCGTTTGAAGTCAACTTCGGGTTGCCAAAGTGCATCCTAACGGTTAAGAACTGCTCACTCCTCCCTGTCTCTGCATTGTCCTGCCGAGAATTGACCATCAGCCGCGTGCGGCATACGATAAGCGATTAGCCCTTCATGTCCGAACCAGTCTTCTACGATCCGCAACGTGCCCGCTGGAAGCGCCTGAGACGCTTCGTCGACGCTCTGGTATTGCTACTTTCCGCGCTTGTCATTTTCTTTGTGTACACGGCGTTGCGAGACGAGCGCCTGCCTGAATTGCTGTTTTCGCCGCAGAAGCGCGCCTTCAGGGCGCTGAAGGAAGATGAAAAGGAAAAGGCCCGCGACCGCCAAAAGAAGCTGGTCAGCCGCTCTCACCGCAAGTCGAAGGTGCCTGCCTCAGAGGTGAAACTAAACCAGGAGGAAGGCATTCGCGCGGCATTCTACATCCCCTGGGACGCCGCCAGTTTCTCTTCTCTTCGCGATTTCGCCCACCAGATCGATCTGCTTTACCCCGACTGGCTGCACGTGCTTACGCCCGATGGCCGGCTACAGGGTGTGGACGACCAGACCAACAAATTCTTCGACGTGGTGCAAAACAATCACGCGCGTTCCGTAGACGACCGGGTGATGCCCTTTCTGAAGGCGGAAGACAACAATATGGAAGTCTTCCCTATGGTCAACAACTTTGATGGGGCGAACTGGATGGGAGACATCACCGGCTTCTTGAACGACCCTGCTGCCCGCGCGTCGTTCCGAAAGCAGGTGGGGATATTTCTTTCGTCCGATCGTTTTCGCGGCCTGACGGTGGACTTCGAGGCTTTTCCAGATTCGGGTCAGCCGGGTTATGTTGCACTGTTGAACGAGCTTGCGTCAGACTTGCACGCCCGCGGGATGAAGCTGTATGTGAGCGTGCCTCCGCGGAGCAAGGGTTTCGACTACGCGGCGATCGCTGCGCCTGCGGATGGCGTGGTCATCATGAACTACGATGAGCACTACCCTGGGGCCGCTGCCGGCCCGGTCGCGTCGCAGGATTGGTTCGTGGATAATCTCAAGTCCGCGGTGAAAGTAGTCCCCAGGGAAAAACTGATCTGCGCTATCGCTAACTATGGATATGACTGGGTGCTTAAGCCAAAGAAGGGAAAGCTGCTGCCTGCCGACGCGCACGACAGCTCCGTCACCGTGCAGGAAGCGTGGTTGGCGGCGCGCGATTCTGATGAAGATGTAATTTTCGACGACGACGCGCTCAACCCCCATTTCAGTTACCTGGATGAGCGCAGCATCCGCCACGACATCTGGTTTCTGGATGCGGTCACGGCGCTGAACCACATGCGGGCGGCGCAGGCGCTGGGCATACAGACCTTCGCTTTGTGGCGGCTGGGCGGCGAGGACCGGTCCTTGTGGCGGGTATGGGACATTCCGGGCGATGCCGGGGCGGCCGATAAATTGCGCGACGTACCTCCCGGCCAGGATGTGGATATGGAAGGCCAGGGCGAAATCCTGCGCATCGAAGACCGTCCCACTCACGGCACACGCGACCTCACCATCGATGCAAATACAAAGGTAATTACCGATGAGAATTTCCAAAACCTGCCAGAACCCTATCGCGTGGCGCGTTACGGTTATAGTCCAGACAAAGTAGTTCTGACGTTTGACGACGGCCCCGATCCGGAGTGGACGCCTAAGATTCTCGACGTGCTGAAGCGGGAGAACGCTCAGGCCACGTTTTTTCTGATCGGCATTCAAACCGACAAATTTTCGGGGGTCGCCAAACGCATCTATAACGAAGGCCACGCCATCGGCAACCACACCTTCACTCATCCTGACGTGAGCAACATTTCTTCGACGTACATGAAGGTGGAGTTGAACCTTACAGAGCGGCTTTTCGCCAGTCTGATGGGCGTACGAGTGACACTTCTGCGTCCGCCGTACGCGATTGATGAGGAGCCCGATACCGCCGATCAAGTGCGCCCGCTCGCGTTCGCACAGGACATGGGCTACATCACGGTCGGCAACCGGATTGATCCCAACGACTGGAGCGACAAGCCACGACGGCACACGGCGGAGGAGATAGCAGCCAACGTTCTGGCACACTTGCCGCCTTGCGGCCCCAACGATCTGCGCTGCGGCAACATCGTACTTCTGCATGACGGCGGGGGCAATCGTGCCGAGACTGTGCGAGCGCTGCCTATGATTATCGAGGGGGTTCGTGCCCGCGGGCTGGAGATTGTGCCGGTTTACGATTTGTTTGGTAAGACCAGAGCCGATGTGATGGCGCCGTTGAGTACCGGCGAACGTTGGGCCGCGCGGCTCGACGGGCTGGGCTTCTGGCTGTTCGACGCCGGCATCATCGGAATCACGTGGATATTCTTTCTCGGTGACTTGCTCATGACCGGGCGCTTGTTATTTATTGGCGCGGCGGCTGTCTACGACCGCTTGCAGGAAAAGATTTTCGGCAAGCCTGCGGAAGTTGCATCGTACCGGCCAAAGGTTGCGGTACTCATTCCCGCATACAACGAAGAGAAAGTGATTGTGCGCACGGTGCGGGCTGCGCTTAACTCCGACTATCCCGACTTGCGCGTGATCGTGATCGATGACGGATCCAAGGACCGCACGCTGGCGGTGGCGCGGGCTGCGTTTGCCAGGGAAGAGGCTGCGGGGCAGGTCCTTATCCTTTCGAAACCGAACTCCGGCAAAGCCGAGGCTCTCAATTATGGCATCGAACACATTCAGGATGCCGAACTCTTCGTGGGCATCGACGCTGACACGATCATCGCGGGTGACGCGATCTCGCGGCTGGTGCCACACTTCATCAATCCCAAAGTCGGCGCCATCGCCGGCAATGCCAAGGTGGGGAACCGCGTGAATCTGTGGACACGCTGGCAGGCTCTGGAATACATCACCAGCCAGAATTTCGAGCGCCGCGCTTTGGATGTTTTCGGGGCGGTGAGTGTCGTTCCCGGCGCGATTGGCGCGTGGCGGGTTTCCGCCGTGCGCGAGGCCGGTGGCTACCATCTCGATACGGTCGCTGAGGACGCCGATCTCACCATGGCCCTGTTGCGACGCGGCTACCGTGTCGAGTACGAAGATATGGCCCTGGCCTATACCGAAGCCCCCACCAATGCGAGTGGGTTGATGCGCCAGCGTTTCCGCTGGTCGTTTGGGATTCTGCAAGCCGTCTACAAGCACAGCGGAGTATTCGCGCGAAAAGGAGCCTTGGGCTTTGTGGCGCTGCCGAATATCGTGATCTTCCAGATTCTGCTGCCGCTGGTGTCGCCGCTGATCGATATTATGTTCGCTTTCGGCGCCATCTGGTATGTAATCCAGAAACATTTTCATCCCGATTCCACCGATCCTGCCAGCTTCCACAAGCTGGTCGCATTCTTCTTCGTGTTCCTGGTGATCGACTTCCTGGCGTCAGCGCTGGCGTTTGCGTTGGAGCGGCGTCGCCCTGACGACAAGGAAGACGTGTGGCTGTTGAGCCAGGTTTGGCTGCAGCGCTTCGCCTACCGCCAGTTGTTTTCGGTGGTGTTATTCAAGACGCTGAAACGTGCGCTGGAGGGCAGGAAATTTGCCTGGGATAAGTTAGAGCGGACGGCGGCGGTGAAGCGTGTGGCCTCCGAGGATCGAGAGTCGGTGAACGTGCCGTGAGGCGTGGAGAATCCGCTCAAAACGCAGCGGGTTCAAGATCAAACCAATTAGGACTATCTTTTTTCCGCGACTTCTAGTCGTGTCTCAGCCTTGTGCAAGGCATTCAGAGAGCGCTCCACATCGACATTGGTATCGCCGCTGGTGAGGCGCTGCTCGGCGCGTTCTTTCGCTTTGCGAGCGCGGTCTGCGTCGATCTCCGAAGGACGTTCCGCCGTCTCGGCAAGAATTGTGACTTTGTCGGGCAGCACTTCCGCGAATCCCCAGGCCACCGCCAGCCGCTGCGCCTCAGCGCCGGTGTGGAACGTGATTTCACCCACCGCCAGTTCGGTGATGAGCGGCGCATGCCCCGGAAGGATGCCCAGATATCCGTTCTCGCCGGGAATCTGAACTTCCGTCGCCGCCGTGTCTACGACTTTCTTTTCCGGCGTAACGATTTCGAGTTGGAAAGTATCGGACATCTGTCGTTGGTCGTTAGCAAAACCGCGCTTGGTCGGTCTGTTGTCGCCATCCACGAGTGGTTTGGCCAACGACTAATGACCGACGACTAACGACGGTTTTTACGCTGCCGTCTTCATCTTCTCCGCCGCTTCCAGCACTTCTTCGATCGGGCCTTTCATATAGAACGCCTGCTCCGGGATGTCGTCGTACTTACCCTCGACGATCGCCTTGAAGCCCTTCACCGTATCGGCAATCTTCACGTATCGTCCCGCCGCGCCGGTGAACTGTTCGGCCACATGGAACGGCTGTGACAGGAAGCGCTGAATCTTTCGCGCGCGCGCGACAGTGAGCTTTTGATCTTCGCTGAGTTCGTCGATGCCGAGAATCGCGATGATATCCTGCAGATCTTTGTAAGTCTGCAGCGTCTTCTTCACCGATTGCGCCACGTCGTAGTGCTCCTGGCCGACGATGCGAGCGTCGAGAATGCGCGACGTCGAGGCCAGAGGGTCGACTGCGGGATAAATTCCGATTTCAGTCAACGCACGCGAGAGCACGGTGGTGGCGTCGAGGTGGGCAAACGTTGTCGCGGGTGCGGGATCGGTCAAGTCGTCGGCAGGAACGTAAATCGCCTGCACCGAAGTGACCGAACCTTTCTTGGTCGATGTGATGCGCTCCTGCAGTTCGCCCATCTCCGTGGCGAGGTTCGGCTGGTAGCCTACGGCGCTGGGCATGCGGCCGAGCAGCGCCGACACTTCCGAGCCAGC
>PLIO01000060.1:31534-31695 GCA_003140075.1 Acidobacteriaceae bacterium
CGCGTGCGCTCGCCGACGCCAGCAAACACAGAGAAGCCGCCGTGGTTCTTGGCGACGTTATTGATCAACTCCATGATGACAACGGTTTTACCCACGCCCGCGCCGCCGAACAATCCAATCTTGCCGCCCTTCAAGAAGGGCTGGATGAGATCGATGACCTT
>PLIO01000207.1 GCA_003140075.1 Acidobacteriaceae bacterium
GTAATCCGTCGCAGGTGCGCGAGCTTTCGATCGCTCACAGTCCGGATTCCGACGACGCCTTCATGTTTTACGGCCTCGCGACCAGCAAGATTCGCGTCCCCGGGCTGCGTTTTACGCACTCGCTGTGCGATATCGAGACCCTGAACCAGAAGGCGCGCGAGGGCGTTTACGACGTGACCGCGATTTCGTTCCACGCCTATCCTTATATTCAGGAGTTGTACGCGCTGATGTCGTGTGGCGGCAGCGTGGGCGAAGGCTATGGGCCAATGATCGTTTCGCCGCGTCCGTTCACGCAGATGGAGATCAAGGAAAAACGGATTGCGGTCCCAGGCACGCTCACTACGGCGTATCTCGCGCTGCAGCTTTTTGCTCCTGGCGTGGAGACTGAAGTTGTGCCTTTCGACCAGATCATTCCGCAGGTGCTCGAGGGCAAGTACGAAGCTGGACTCATCATCCACGAAGGCCAGTTGACTTACGACAAGGCCGGCCTGCACCGCATTGTCGATCTCGGGAGATGGTGGCAGAAGATGACGGGCCTGCCGCTGCCGCTGGGCGGGAACGCGATACGCCGCGCGCTCGGGCCGGAACTCATTTCAGCGGTGAATACCGCGTTGCGCGACAGCATTCAGTACGCGCTCGACCACCGGGAAGAGGCGTTGTCTTATGCCATGCAGTTCGCCCGCGATCTGGACGCGCAAACCGCCGATAGGTTCGTCGGGATGTATGTGAACGAACGCACGCTGGACTACGGTCCGGAGGGACGCGAGGGCGTGGTGCGGCTGCTGGATATGGGGCACAAGGCGGGGATTATTGGGCCGGAGGCGCGGGTGGATTGGGTAGGGTAAGAGGCTCTTGGCTTTTGGCTCTTAGCTTTTGGCCCTTCTCGAAACTCTGGAGCGTAGCGCTCCGAAATGCCAATGTCTTTGCGTGCCATTCGTCGCTATTCCGTAAGCCAAAATCAGCGAGACTCGAGCCAAGAGCTAAAGGCTAAGAACTAAGAGCTTGTCTTCCCAAACCCTTCTCATCGATGCCGACGACACGCTTTGGGAGAACAACATCTATTTCGAGCGGGCCATCGCCAGCTTCATTTCGTTTCTCAATCACCACGAGTTTTCTCCCGAGCAGGTGCGGGAGGTGCTCAACGATGTGGAGAGAGAATGCATTGTGACGCACGGTTACGGGCTGCATAGCTTTGCGCACGCGCTGGTGAAGACGTTTGAGCGGCTGAGCGTGCGGCCGGTCACGACCGAACTGCAGGATCAGATTCGGAGTTTCACTCATAACATCTCCGACCGCGCGATGGAACTTTTGCCCGATGTTCCGCAGACACTCGAATACCTTGGCGGACGGCATCGCCTCATCTTGATGACCAAAGGCGCCGTTGCGGAGCAGACGGGAAAGATCGAACGCTCGGGGCTGAAGGAATATTTCGCGGCGACGGAGATCGTCGCGGAAAAAGATTTGGCGGCCTATGAAGCGCTCATCGAGAAGCATAAACTCGCGCGCGATTCCACCTGGATGATCGGCAACAGTCCGAGATCCGACATCAATCCGGCGCTGGCCGCGGGACTGCATGCGGTGTTCGTACCGCATGGCAACACCTGGATCCTGGAACATGACGAGGTGAGCTCGGCTTCGCCGCCGCAGCGTCTGCTGATCGTGGGGCGGTTTGCGGAACTGCGCGAGCATTTTTGAGCGGTGGATAATTCTGGAACTCGCAGGGGCAAAAGCCCGCATTGATGGCGAGCTTTTCGCGGCGCTGAAGCACCGCTCTTCCACGGTATTCCGCCTCGCTGTTTCCTCCTGACGTCTCCCTCCTCAATGTCTGAGGATGCACCAAACTAACCAACAATGTGCCCTCGCAGCGCGCTGTTCCCGCATGCTACGCTCATTTTGCTCAGCGTTCCCTGCACCGCTCACATCGTGGCCGTGGAGACCAATAATTTCCGCAGGCTGTTGCGCACAGTTGAAGCTCTCTCCGAACTCGGTCCGGAGTTGACGGCGGAGCGCGACTTCACCGAGACTTCGCGCCTTATGTTATCGGCCGTGATGGAAGCGGCCGGGGCCCGCGAGGGAGCGCTTTTCGTTTTCAACGAGAAGCCCACCCTGCTGACCTCCGTGGCTGCGGAGGGTTTCGCGATGCTGCCGGAGCCGGCCTTCATTCCTCTTCTTCCCAAACATGCGCACGCGCTGACCGCGGCGCGCCGGCCGATCGTGTTGAATGCTTCCACGTATTCGGTGTTTCTCAGTTCTAATGGCAACGTCGCTCCCGAGCTTTTCAAGTGCCTGGCGCCTTTACGATCGGTTGGGAAATTGGCTGGCGTGGTCGCGCTGGGGCGGCGTCCGGGAGATGTGCCCTACCTGGAAACGGAACTGGATGCGATGGATCTGCTGTGCAACTACATCGGGCTGGCCGTGCACAATCACGCGCTAACGCAGACGCTGGCGCAGCGGGTCACGGATAATTTGCGCCTGATGGCTTCCCTGCACGGATTCTATGACACCGCGCTCGAGGCATTCGCGACCGCCATCGACGTGAAGCACGTCAACATTCATGGCCACTCTTTGCGCGTGGGCCGTTACGCCGCGGGGATTGGCGAAGCGATGGGGATGGACGCGAGTGAAATCGCGGCGCTGCGCAGCGCGGGATATCTGCACGACATAGGCAAGGTGGCGGTCGACCGCCGGGTGTTCAGCAAGCCGGGAGCGCTCAATCCCGAGGAGTTTCGCGAAATGGCGGACCACACTGTGGTCGGACACCAGATTGTGAGCAGCGTGCAGTTTCCCTGGCCGAAGATTCATGAAGCGGTGCGCTGGCATCATGAGCGCAGCGATGGCTCCGGTTATCCTGACGCTCTGGCGGGCGACGAAATGCCGCTGCCGGTGCGCATCATGGCGCTGGCCGATACTTTTGACGCTATGACCAGCGTGCGTCCTTATCGCGAATCGCTTTCCCTGGGGAGCGCGCTGAGCGATCTGGTGCGGATGACTCCGCAGAAGTACGATCCCAATGTGGTGCAGGCGCTGCTGATTCAGGTGCGGCGCGATGCCGTGGGCAGCAATCGAGCGCCGCTCCTGGCCGACCATATGGCGGTGAACATCGCTCCCAGCGATGTGGATCAGTTGGCCGCGACGCTGCAGCACAAGGTGTCTCGCGGGAAGACTTATCTGACTTAGCTTTCAGCTCTCAGCTTTCAGCTTTCGCTTTTGGCTCTTAGCTCTCGCTTCCAGGTCAGAGCGGCTTCATCGTCTTTGGTAACCTCGGCCAGCAACTATTCCCTTCCTTTCGGGTTCATAATAGGCAGATATTTCTCGTCTTTCCCTCGGGAGTCCTCATGCGCGTGGGCCGCACCAAGCGTTGTGGTACAAGGTCAGTTCGTCGCAGAGCTGTCCTCATTCGTCCGGCGGTTTTCCTGCTGTGCTTCAGCCTGGTGTGCGTTGTGCCGCAGTTGCTGGCCAAGAAAAAAGATAAGGATAAGGCGGCTTCCAGCGACGGCGAGCAGCGGCGCGCGCTGCACGCGCTCAATCGACTGACCTTTGGCCCGCGCCCGGGCGATGTGCAGCAGGTCATGGAAATGGGCGTGGACCAGTGGATTGATCTGCAACTGCATCCCGGGAAGATCGACGACAGCGCGCTGGAGGCTCGCCTGGAGCCGCTGCGAACTGTCCGCATGAGCCCGAAGGAGCTGGCGGAAGACTTTCCCGATCCGCAAGAGATCAATCAAGTGATGAACGGCAAGAAATCTATGCCGTCCGATCCGGCGCGGCGCGCGGTGTTTGAGGTGCAGCTCGCGCGCCTTCAGGATCGGAAAGATCGCAAAGACGAAAAACAAGATACGGTAAAGAGTGCGATCGCCGCGGCGATACAGGAACAGGCTGCAGACAAGGCAAAGGGCGCAACTGGACCTGGCGCAATGCCGGCAAGTGCAGCGTCAGATACAAACGGCGCAGCTGCGGACAACGGCGCAACGAACGGCGACATGACAACGACCGATGCGAGCGGCGCGATGAGCCGGGCCGCGATGAATAGCGCAAGCAACTCCAGCGCCGCAGGCAACGACAATACGATGGCGGCCGCGGCGAAGCCATCGCCGGAGGATGAAGAGCAGGCCCGGCACCGCGAAGAACAAGCTCGCGCCGATCTCGAACTCCAGCCGCTGCTGAGCCTGCCTCCCGATCAACGTTTCAAGAAGATTCTCGGCATGACTCCGACGGAACTGGTTGCGTTTGCCGACGCGCTGCGCGGAGGCGGAGGCAAAGGGCAGCAGATTGTGGAAGGCATGGCTCCGAAGCAAAAGGAGACCGTGCTCGCGCTCAACTATCCGGTGGGCGTGGTCACGAATGAATTGGCGCAAGCGAAGCTACTGCGCGCGATCTATAGTCAGCGCCAGTTTGAAGAGGTGATCACCGATTTCTGGTGCAACCACTTCAATGTGTTCGTGGACAAGGGACTTGACCGGCTGATGGTGACCGGCTATGAACGGGATGTGATCCGGCCGCGGGCGCTCGGCAAGTTTGAGGATCTGCTGGTGGCTACGGCGAAGAGCCCGGCGATGCTGTTTTATCTGGACAACTGGCTGAGCGTGGGGCCGGACTCCGCGAAAGCTCTGGGAATTCCGGCGCATCCGGGACCGTACGGTTATGGCCGCCGTCCGGCTGGGGCGAACAAAGGCAAGCGGCCAAGCGGCCTCAATGAAAATTACGGCCGTGAATTGCTGGAGCTCCACACGCTGAGCGTGAACGGCGGCTACTCGCAACGCGACGTCACCGAAGTTGCCAAAGTTTTTACGGGATGGACGATTGAGAACCCGGCCGAAGGCGGCAGCTTTAAGTTCGACGCCAGCATGCATGAGCCGGGGCCAAAGTTTGTGCTCGGGCATCGCATCAAGCCCAAGGGCGAAGGCGAGGGACTGGAAGTGCTGCACCGGCTGGCGACGAGTCCGCAGACGGCGCATTTTATTTCGTTGAAGCTCGCGGAGAGATTCGTCTCGGACGATCCGCCGCCGGCTTTGGTCGATCGCATGGCAAAAACGTTTCTCAAGAAAAAGGGCGACATTCGCGAAGTGCTGAACACGCTGTTCCATTCGCCTGAGTTTTGGGACGACGAAACCTACCGAGCCAAGGTAAAGACACCTCTGGAATTTGTGGCTTCGTCGGTGCGCGCCACCGGGGCCGAGGTTGAGGACGCGTTGCCGCTAACCCGGCAACTCAACAACATGGGCAT
>PLIO01000112.1 GCA_003140075.1 Acidobacteriaceae bacterium
AACCGCAGCACATGGTCTCGCTCGGTAAGCGCTTTGGTTTTGAAACCTTGAAACTCTGAAACCTTGAAACTTCAACTCACTGAGGAAACTCTCCATGCCCAAACCTCTCACCTGGAACGACGCCGAAGACATCGGCATCCTCCTCTCCGAAAATCATCCCGAGATCGATCCGCTCACCGTCCGCTTCACCGACCTGCATCGCTACGTCACCGAACTTCCCGACTTCAAAGGCGATCCCGGAGCATCGAACGAAGGCAAACTCGAGGCCATCCAGATGGCATGGCATGAAGAGTTCCAGGACCGCACGGTGGGATAAGGAAAGCCGCCCATCTTTTTACATTCTCGTGACAACTGAGGGCCCGCCCGGACCTACTCTAAGCTTGACCGTTGTGGCGGGGACTCCCAGAAGAAATCCTCGGCCTCAACCTCTCTCTCCATCCAACTGCAAAGGGCACAGCCACCCGGCCGTGCCCTCTTTTTCTTCCTTGGAACTGACGCGCTTATCCCACCGTCGCCGGAACCGGCTCTTCCACGCTGGCCTCGCGCAGAAACTTCGCCGACTCTTCCGGCGGCGTTTGCTGCGTATGCGCGGTTATCCTCTTACCGCAAAAAGCTCCGGAAAGATCAAAGGGCGGAGAATCACTTTAGAAGCATCCTGTATTGTCTTGCACTCCCCTTCGTATTTCGGCAGCACCGCACCATCCTCGCAAATATCAAGCAGCAAATACAGGGGAGTCCTCTGTAAACCAGTTACCTCTATTTTCAGGCGATCAGCAGTCAATGTGAGGACAACATACCTTGGCTCGGAAGATGACGAGCCCGGCTTTATTGGCTGAGGCACGACTATTCGGTGGTTATAAACTCTGCGCTCATAGGGGTCACCGTCGATGATAAGGCCAGCGGCGTGATAATTGCCTTTCCTCTTGGCTTCGTCTATCCGCGCCACTAACTCGTTCCATAAATCGCTGTAGATTTTCTCCGCGCAGCTAGCAATATGAGAATTGCGAGCTGCCAGCTCCGCTGCGGACTCCCGCTGGCGCTGTAATTCGGCACCGTCCTCATCTATCCACGACATGCCCAATGATTATAACGCTGCGCGTATCGCCGCCGGAATGCCCCGGCGTTGCCGCTTCAGTCATTTCTTTGCCGGACAAGGAAACGCCGACGCCCACGCCTCGAAGATAAGGATGGGTGTGCTGGTGTGTGTTTTTTCGGGATGGTCATGCATGTACTTCGTGGCAATCCTGCCCATCTGCGCGGGCGTCACGCTTTCCGGCGGGCAACTCGGTGGAACCGATATCATCGCCATCTCAACACCATCAGACAGCCCCGTGATGTAGCCACGGCAAAAGTCTTTCGTCGAGAGCTCGTCCAGCGATGCTACGCCCTCAGACTCGCACTTTGCTAAGAACATATTGCCGCTCTTCCTAATATCCGCAAATGAGGGGGAAGAACTCTGAGGAACACTGAAGACGGACAACAGCAGCGGGAGCAAAACGACAAGAGAACGTTTCATAGCGGCCTCATGCTACTCGCCTCGACCAGATCCCGGGCGGGTGGCCCGGCTTTCCGTGTTTTCGCTTCCCGTTCCGGAACCGTGGGTGCCCCGTCCTTGCGTTCTTTGCAAGGGCGGGTACGATGCTGCCTGTACCATGGGGTTTGTTATGCCCAGCGGCCTGCATCGCGCCTACGGCGCTCATCACTTGCACTTTATCACCTCCTCGTGCTACCGGCGATTGCCTTTCCTGCGCACCGCGCGCAGCCGCGATACCTTCCTCACGATTCTGGAACAGACTCGCGAGCGTTATGGCTTCGTAGTCGTCGGCTATGTCGTGATGCCGGAACACATCCACCTGCTTTTGACTGAACCCGAGGTCGGAACTCCTTCTACCGTGATGCAAGTGCTGAAGCAGCGCTCGGCGCGCGCGTTGTTGCCCAAGCGCAAATCGAAGGGCCCCCGCCAACGCAACCTGTTTGGAGACCAGGCACAGCGCCGAGCGTTCTGGCAGGCGCGCTCCTACGACTTCAACGTATGGACGACGAAGAAGCGCGTGGAGAAGCTCCGGTATATGCATCGCAATCCGGTGAAGCGAGGCTTGGTCGGCGCACCGGAACAGTGGCGGTGGAGCAGTTACCGTTTCTATCTTTTGGACGAAGCCGGACCGGTGCGCGTGAATGAAGGCTGGACGAAGATTTCGTTCCGGAATCGGGTGGCTTAGCTTCGCAGCGGCAGGCGTCCGTGGTACCCGCCCCTTCGGCAAGCTCAGGGCAGGCCCTTCGCCAAGAATGCGAAGGACGGGGCACCCACTGCGTTGGTGATGCCAGCGAGACCAAAAGCCTGGGCCGCCCGCCCCGACCTACCCCACCGTCGCCGGGACCGGCTCTTCGACGCTGGCCTCGCGCAGAAACTTCGCTGCTTCCTCGGGCGGCGTGGGATTAATGTAAAACCCCGTGCCCCACTCGAATCCCGCGGTCTTGGTCAGCTTCGGCATAAACTCCAGGTGCCAGTGGTAGTGATCGTTGGTCGGATCCTGCGCCGGTGAAGTGTGAATCACCAGATTGTAAGGCGGATTATCGAGCACGCGGTCCGCCTTGATCAACAGCGTCTTCAGCGCCTTGGCCAGGTTCTCGAACATGTGCGACGACGAGTTCTCGAACGCCGATTCATGCTGCTTCGGCAGAATCCACGTCTCGAAGGGAAATCGCGGCGCGTAAGGCGCGATCGTCAGAAAATCTTCGTTCTCGGCCACCACACGGTTCCCACTCTCCGTTTCTTGTCTAATGATGTCACAAAAAACGCAGCGCTCTTTATAGAGGTAGTACTGCTTCGCGCCTTCCAGCTCCTGCACCACGTTGATGGGAAGAATCGGCAGCGCGATCAGTTGCGAGTGCGCGTGCTCCAGCGACGCTCCTGCCGCCTCGCCGTGGTTCTTAAACAGTAAAATGTATTTGAATCGCCGGTCTTTCTTCAGATCGAGGATGCGGTCCCGAAACGTCCACAACACGTCTTCAATCCGCTTCGGAGGCAGTGTCGCCAGGCTCGCATTATGGTCCGGGGTCTCGATAATCACTTCGTGCGCGCCGATGCCGTTCATCCGGTCGAACATGCCCTCGGCCTGCCGGTTCAGCGTTCCCTCAATCCCCAACGCCGGAAACTTGTTCGGGACCACGCGCACCGTCCATCCCGGCGTATCCCGTTGCGACGCCGGCCCGCCATTCGCTCCCGGACGGTAAGCCTGAATCTCCGGCGGAGTCTTGCCCTCGTTCCCGTAGCAAAAGGGGCAGAATCCGCCCTTCAACTTCACGTTTTCCCGGGCGAAGTCCGTAGGACGCTTCGCGCGATCCGTGGAAATAATCACCCAGCGGCCAACAATAGGATCTTTTCTAAGATCGGGCACTCACTCAACCTCTTTACGTAGGATAGACGAAACTCGCATTCTAAACCGTCAGGGAGGAGTTTCGAAACACTTCAATCTGCGGCTGGCTGGCTTTCGAATTCCCATAGTATACGCTTACGATATCGAAGCGCCACTGGCACGAAGGTGGGAAGCGCCGCAGGTACTCCCGCACTACCGCCGCCACTTCCCGCCGCTTATGCCGATCCACAGCCGCTTCCCCGGGCTTCACGTCACGCGTCGTGCGCGTCTTAACCTCAACAAAGCACAGAATATCTTTCTCCCATCCGATCAGGTCAATTTCTCCCCGGCAGCGCGGCGACCGAAAATTTCGCGCCACCATCGTGTAGCCCAGCTTCCGCAGATGAAAGTAAGCCGCCTCCTCGCCCCGGCGTCCCGTGCGATGATGCTCCGCTGTCTTTTCCGCAGGCAGAGTGTGGTCAGCCAGCCAGTTCAGGAAACGGAGCACCGCATGCGTAGCCTGCCCGGAAAAGGCATTTCGGGATAAAACCCGTCCAGAAAGCACAAAGAGATCCTCAAGCTAACTGTAGTCCGCGCTGGGCCAGCCGGAAGTGGTCCCTCTAACAAATTAGGGAGCAGGGCTGCCGTCCCTCCCGAACCGGGAAACCTGGAAAATCTTGTCAATAGGCAAAAACTGCCCGATCGGCTCTAAGTCGATCAAAGCAGCGGGGATATATTTCTGGGAAACATGTCCCAGTGAGCTATTTCGAATTGATATACTGGATATATAGAGTAAAAATTCAGAAAAACGAGGCGCGGCCCATGGGCCGCGCCTTTTCTTTTGGCGGATTCGCCGGAAAAGCCGGCGTTCGCGCGGGAGCCAGATGGATGAGTTCAAGTTTTTCAAGACTTTCAAGGAACGCGGGGAGTGGGTCGAGCTGCGCTCCATGGCCGAGGCGATGGGCCATGGCTACAAGGTGCTGAAGCCGTGGGGAGATTCGCAG
>PLIO01000179.1 GCA_003140075.1 Acidobacteriaceae bacterium
GCGGAAAAGGGCGGCTTCAAGCACTTCATGCTCAAGGAAATTTATGAGCAGCCGCGCGCCGTCCGCGACACAACCCTGGGACGCATTTCGCTCGACACTGGCCACATCTTTCTCGACGAGATGCAGATCAGCGAGGCCGAATTCCGCGCCGCTAAGAAAATCAACATCGTGGCCTGCGGCACCAGTTGGCATGCCGGCCAAGCCGGCAAGTTCATGATCGAGAGTTTCGCCCGCGTGCCGGTCGAAGTCGATTACGCCAGCGAGTGGCGCTATCGCGATCCCATCGTTAGCCCGGACACCATCACGCTCGTGATCTCGCAGTCCGGCGAAACCGCCGACACCATCGCCGCGCAGCGCGAGGCTAAAGCCAAAGGCTCGCATACGCTCGCCATCTGCAACGTGGTCGGATCGATGATCACCCGCGAAGCCGCCGGAACCATCTATACCCATGCTGGCCCTGAGATTGGCGTGGCATCGACCAAAGCTTTTACTTGCCAACTCACCGCCCTTTATCTTTTCGCCCTGTATCTGGCGCAGGTGCGCGGCGCTATGACCGCCGAGCAGACCCGTACCGCGGCGCAGGAACTAACGCTAATCCCGGGCAAGCTGGAAAACATCCTTACCCACGACGAAGCTTGTGAAGACCTGGCCAAACGATTCCAGCGCGCCCAGGATTTTTTGTTTCTCGGCCGCGGTATTCACTATCCCATTGCTCTCGAAGGCGCCCTGAAGCTCAAAGAAATCTCCTACATCCACGCCGAGGGGTATCCTGCCGGCGAAATGAAGCACGGCCCCAACGCCCTGATCGACGAAAACCTGCCCGTGGTCATCATCGCCACGCGGGAAGCCAGCAATCCCGACTCGATGGTGCGCTATGAGAAGACGATGTCGAACCTGAAGGAAGTGAAAGCGCGATCGGGCGTGGTGATTGCGCTGGCCACGGAGGGCGACGAGGAGATCAAAGAATCGGCCGACCACGTCCTATACGTTCCTGCCGCGCCGGAAGAACTGTCGCCGATTCTGGAAATCGTTCCGTTGCAGTTGCTCGCTTATCACATCGCGGTTCGGCGTGGATGCGATGTGGATCAGCCGAGGAACTTGGCTAAGTCGGTTACCGTCGAGTAAGAACTAGCTCTGGGGGTTCCGCAAGGCCTGTTCTTGTTCAGCGAGCAATTTTTTTGCCCCGGCCAAGTCTATTTTGGCTCTGTGCCCGTGCCGCTGCAACAGGTATAACAGCTCGCTGCCACTCAGAAGAGTGAGCGGCTTTCCCTTCGCGAACTCGTACGCATCCGGCCCGTAGTCTGATGTCGTCACCAAGATCCCTTTGGTTGCGCCTTCGTTATGAACAGTGCCGAATAGGTCTCGAACCGCCGATACTCCGACCGGGTTAGTGTAGCGCTTCGCCTGGATCACAATCTTTCCCCCGCGGATCGGGTCAGGATCAAAAGCGATTGCGTCAACGCCGCCGTCACGACTAGCCTGCGTGATCTTAACCTCCCCGCCGTTCTGGCTGAACTCCTTTTCGAATATCTCGCGAATCAGGTTTTCAAAATCCAACCAATCCATGGCCGCAAGATTGACTGAGTCGTCCAGCTCGGCGGCGACTTCGTACGACGGGACGAACCTCTTATCCTGCTTGTTCAATTGGAGTACGGGTTTGACTGGACTAAGGCTTATCAGCTTGCTACCTGACACGCCCTTCAGCTTCCTGAAGCAAGCCTTCGGCTCAACATTTGCCAAGTTTATCTGCATAAACTCTGCTTTCGTGACCTGCACAGAAAGGACGCAGGCGTTCACCTCCTGGCCGGTTGATTTGTCGATGGAATTCACCCAGCCGTTGAACGCCACGGTTCCCACCGCCCCGACTGAATCCGATTGAAAGAGTTCCTGTATCGTACGAAGAGTGATCTGATAGAGAACATCATCGTAAACGCGATGTAGCCAAGCGTCTGAGACGCGGATTTCTTGGAATTGGTCTCTAGTCGCGATGTACTTAAGCTCCTTCAGCGTCGGCAGGCACGAGATGTCAGGCAGATGATATTCCACTATTAGAACCTTGCTGTCGGGAAGGTAATCGAGGGATAGCGATTTCGGAAAGGAGTCCGGATATTCAGAATTGGACAGCACAAGTTCCCAATAATCCGTCAGCAAATCGACTTCCCTTTGTTCGTAGGCGGCCCGCCACAAATCCACCTTGGCGTGCTGCTCCCTCTGCAGCCGTTCGAAAGACGCCCTCTCCACTTCCCAGTTCTTCACGGCCCCTAAGTGAGCATCCTGCTTGTCCTTGTTCAATTGGGTAACTTGGGCCTTAAGCGCCTCCCATCGACGTACCTCCTCTCGGAACTCTTCGGTAGCGGACGAAGTTTTCTGCGCAGCTACAGCGGTCTTACGCTCGCGAAGGCGAGGAATCAGCTTGTCCCAGAAACCCAGCGTTGGTTGGAAAACGAGGTTCCGCGGAGCTGGCGGCGGCGGAATAGGGTCCGGCAAGGGCTCGTGCGGCCGGGGCACCGAAAACGCGGATCGGGACTTAAGTGAGTCCCAGTCAACAACGTGATCTTTTTCTATTCCGTCCTTAAGAATATTCCCGAGTGCAGTCAGCTCCGCTTGAGCCTCGCGGGTCCGCTGGACTGCGATCCCCTTCTTCCCGAAGCTGGAGAGCGCAGCCTTTTGTTTTTGTTCACGCTTGGCCGCAGCCTTCTGAACGGTCTGCCACCGTTGGCTCCAAGCGTCCATCTGTAACTGCGCCCCGAGCTCGACCTCCGCCTGAGTCTCGCCTCTGACTACACGGGAAGCCTTCAACTCACGGTGGTATATCGTCTTCCGCCACACAGCGCAAACCTCAGCTAGAACCAGACGGGCAGCGTACCCGAACGCGGCGGTCGCGTCAATGCGACTAAAGTGGCTAGAAACGCCTCAGGCTGGCTCGACATCGGTGTGCCGAAAATCGCCGCCCTTAAATAGCAGCGGCTCGTCCATCTCCTTTGCCAGCGCGTAAGCAAAGCAATCCCCCAGGTTGAGCCCAGCTTTGTGCCTGCCCTTGCCGAAATCGCGATAGGCCTGGCGGGAAATCTCGGCTTGCCTTGGTGTCACTGCTTCCACCGAAATCCTTGAGGTGCGAAAAAAATCATCGAATCGCCGACTGGCGATGGCGTCCCTTACACTGTCAATGACAATTGCAGTTTCGACGTAGCTGACCGCGGAAACGCGGCATCCCGCAGGCGAGCCGATTGCTGACTCGATCGCTTTCGCGAAGTCCGGCGCCTCTGGCTCGGCGCGCAGAATCGCGACAATCGAAGATGAGTCGAGAATCATTTCCACAGCCCTCGCTCGTCATAGAGATCATCGATCTCCATCGGCTTCAAGGGGCCTTTGAGACGAGCAGCACACTCTTCTCCAATCTTCATCAACTTCTCCGCCATGCCCTGCTTCGATTTGCCACGCACGCGCTCCAGCCGCTCCCGAATCGCCTCACTCACGGCAACGGTCATGCTCTCCCCGGTGGCACGCGCCAATTCCTGCGCCATCCGGTGCGTGTTTTCGTTCTTGATGTTCAAGCTCATGTCTACCATTCTACCATATAGACGGTAGAGGTCTACCATAGTCGAGACATGAGCCTTGGAAGGTCTTACTGCCATTGTTTTCGCGGCGCAAGAAAAGGCCCGGACCATCCGGTCCGGGCCTTTCATTGTTAAGCTCAGCGCGGTCGGGTTTCACCGCAGAGAGCGCGAAATATGACTACTTAACGGTGAGAGTGAAGGTTGTGGTTGTGGTGACGCCTCCGCCCACGCCCGTGATGGTGATGGTGGAAGTTCCAGCCGGGGCGTTGCTAGCCACTTTGATTTCCATGGCTACACTGCCTGAGCCGCCCGCGATGGAGGAGCCGGGTTTGAAAAGCACGCCCACGCCGGCGGGCTCGCCCGAAGCAGTTAGGCTGATCGTCGTGTCGAAGCCACCAGAAGGAGTGGCCGTGATCTCGGCGATGGCGGAGCCACCCGGAGCAATGCCACCCACGGTGGGCGCCGCAGCCAACGTGAAGCTGCCGACTGGCACCGGAGCCAGTGCATTGATCAGGTTGTTTCCGTTGGGACTGCCCCAGCCGGTCGACAAGTCGTAGCCGATGGTTGTGCCGTCGGTGTTGCCCCCACTGGTGATGTCGTGGAAGTCGGTGTCATAGTTCGGGCCCTCACCAATCGTATACAGGGTTGGATTGATGAAACCGAGGGTTGAGGTCGCTCCGCCAGAGAGATACTGTTCATTGGCAAGAGCCAGGTAGCCGGCCCACATGGGCGTGGCAAAGCTGGTTCCACCATAGAGGTTGGCGGTGCAAGCTTCCTGGTCGGCACAGACGTAGAAGGTGAAATTGGAGTTGGCCGCAACATCCGGACCGTTGCGGAAGGTTTGCGAACACTTGGCGCAACCGGCGGCCGCGGTCACCTGCCAGGACGGAATCGTAAAGTCGTCCGGACCAATGCCACCGCCAGTGTCCTCCCAACCAGTTTCCGACGCCCAGGGACCAGCAGCGCTGGATGTTTCTAAGTCCGTCCCGCCGACCGACGTAACGTACACGCTATCCGCCGGCCAGTAAAACAGAGACTTAGTCCACTTGCCGTCGTCACCGGCCGCGACAAAGAAGTTCTGACCCTGCGCCGCGAACTCTTCGAAGTAGACGTCGTCGGTGGTGGGGTCCGACGGTGTCCACAACCAGGAGCAGCTCAATTGCGCATTCAGCGGGCTGGCCGTGGCCATGCCGTTGAGAATGCCAGGATCGTCGAGGGTTTGCCCCGACAAGCCGCCGGTTCCGATCCACATCGTCAGACCCGACAATCCCGGGGCCATGCCGAGCGCCTGGGTCATGTCGATGGTTTGTTCGGTGTCGTCGCATCCCTTCTTAAAGACGCAGCTCGTGCTCTGGGTATCGACGGACGTAAGGGTGACGGGTACGTTGTTGGTTTGGCCCACGTTTGCATAGTAGGTCGTCAGGTCAGCCAGATCGGTGCCGATGAACTCGAACAAGCCGAGAGACTGGCCAGTGCCGGTGAGAGTCGCCGCGCTGTTGCCGTCGACGTAGTAGGCCGCCCGCATATCGCTGCCCAGGAACGAGGCGCTGGGACCGGAGCCGGTGGTGGCGTTGGAGCGAACACCTTCAGCAGCGGTCTTCGAGTCCCGACGGGTATACATCGGTTTCGGAGTCGCATAATTGTCCAAGCCGCCGATGTGCCACAACTGGACCGACACGTCCGGTGTGGGTTCGCGGTCCGGAGAGAAGAAGGTGCGGCTTTCGGTGGGGTGCTGGTAGAGGGCCATGGTCACGTGCAAGGCTTTCTCCACGTTTGCCACCGAGCCCGTGACATCGATGTTCATGCGATTGCGGGAGGTTTTAACCACGGTCAAGCCGTTGGCTTCCGCGAAGTGAATCACGGAGTCGTAATCTTCCTGGCTGGGACCAAACTTGGCGGTGAATTCTTCCACGGTGAGGAACTTGCGAAAAGACGCGCCGTGGGGATCGTAGACTTCCTTCAGGAAGTTATCTAACCCTGCCTGGTTGCGGTGGGGCAGAACAAGCACAAGACGCATGGACTGCGTTGCTGGCAGTCGCCCGAGCTTAGGCGCCTGCCCATTGAGGGCCGCTTCGGGTATATGACGTGTCAGCAAAGTCTGTTGCTCGGCCTGGGAAGCGATGGCCGCGCCCGACACTATCGCGGCGATCGTGAGCATGAATACACTTAGTTTTCGAATCACAGTTTCTCCTTAGGGATAAACAGAATTTCCGTTCAGGGTTCTCGGGGGAGAGTAACGCGAATCCCTTATTGGACTTCTCTGGCTTGGGCATAGTACTACGGTTTGCTCCTGTGCGACACAATGAATTTGTCAAATCTTCACGAAGAGCCGTTGTTTTCGTGGCACAAGAAAAGGCCCGGACCATCTGGTCCGGGCCTTTCGTTGTTAAGCTCCACGCGGCTAGGTTCAGCCGCAGAGAGCGCAAAATACATCACTATTTAACCGTGAGAGTGAAGGTCGTGGTTGCAGTCACACCTCCGCCCGTGCCCTTGATGGTGATGGTGGAAGTTCCAGCCGCGGCGGTGCTAGCCACTTTGATTTCCATAGACGCAGTTCCCGAGCCGCCCGCGATGGAAGCGGGGCTGAAAAGAATGTGCACACCGGTGGGTTCTCCCGATGCGGTTAAGGCGATCGCCGTGTCGAAGCCATTCGTAGGAGTGGCTGTGATCTTGGCGGTGGCTTTACCCCCCGGAGCAATGCTGCCCTTGGTGGGTGCCGCAGTCAGCGTGAAGCTGGCAGCCTGCGCTCCGGCAAGGGCAAGAAGCAGGTTGTCCCCGTTCGGACTGCCCAAGCCGCACGATAAGCTGTAGCCGACGGTGCACCCGTAGGTGTTGCCTCCACTGGAGACGTTGTGGAAGTCGGTGTCATAGTTCGGGCCGGCATAGATGTCGTAAAGCGCCGGATTGATGAAACCGAGCGTTTTGGTGTTTCCGTTCAAGAGGTACTGTTCATTGGTCAGAGCCAGGTAGCCAGCCCACATGGGTGTGGCAAAGCTGGTTCCACCGTAGAGGTTGGCGGTGCAAGCCTCCTGGTCGGCGCAGACGTAGAAGGTGAAATTCGCATTGGCTGAAACGTCTGGGCCGTTGCGATACTTTTGGGAGCACTTGGCGCAGCCTGCGGCCGCTGCCACCTGCCACGAGGGAATCGCAAACTTGTCCGGCGAAATACCGCCGCCGCCGTCCTCCCATCCCGTTTCTGACGCCCAGGGACCAGCCGCGCTTTCCGTGTCCAGGTCGGTTCCGCCGACTGACACGATATTTACATCATCCGCCGGCCAAACAAACTCGGCACTGGCCCAACTACCGTCGTCGCCGGATGCTGCAAAGAAGGTTTGGCCTTGCGCCGCCATCTCCACGAAGTAGGGGTCGTCGGTAGTGTTGTCGGCTGGCGTCCACGCCCACGAGCAGCTCAACTGAGCTTGCAGAGGGTCCGCGGTGACCATGCCGTTCAGGATGCCGGGATCGTCGAGGGTCTGCCCTGCCAATCCGCCGGTTCCAATCCACATCGTCAAACCCGACATCCCCGGCGCCATGCCGAGTGCCTGGGTCATGTCGAGGGTTTGTTCGGTATCGTCGCAGCTGTGCTCCTTGCAAAGAGTGCTCTGGGTGTCAACGGACGTAAGTGTGATCGGTACGTTGTTGGTTTGGCCTACATTCTTGTAGTACGTCGTCAAGTCAACCAGATCAGTGCCGAGGAACTCAAACAAGCCGACAGACTGGCCAGCGCCGGTGAGAGTTGCTGCGCTGTTTCCATTGACGTAGTAAGCGGCCCTCATGTCGCTGCCCAGGAAAGATTTGCTGGGACCGGAGCCGGTCGTGGCGTTGGACGTCACCTCGGACGCTTGGCTCGGATCGATCCGGTGATAGGCTGGTTTCGGAGTCGAATAAGTGTCGAGGCTGCCGACGGCCCACAGGCGGACCGGCATGTCCAGCGACGGTTCACGGTCGGGAGCGAAGAAAGTCCGGTTCTCGGTGGGATGTTGATAGACGCCCATGGTCACATGCAGCGCTTTCTCAATGGTCTCCACCGACCCCCTGACTCGCAGGTTCATGCGATTACGGGAAGCGGATAGAATTTGGAACCCGTTCGCTTTCGCGAAGTTCTTCACGGTTTCGTAATCCTCGCGGCTGGGACCAAACTTCTCGGTGAACTGTTCCACGGTGAGGAACTGGCGGAAAGAGGGACTGTTGCGATCGTAGAGATCTTTCAACAACTGGTCGAGTTCTGCCTGATTGCGATGCTGCAGAATCAAGGTGATGTCCATGGACTGGTTCGCGGGGAGGTGCCCGACCAAAGGTACTCGGCCTGTGACAACTTCCTCACGCGTGTGACGCGTCACTGGGGACTGCAGCTGGGCCTGGGAAGCGATGGTCGCGCCAGACACGATCGCGACGATCGTAAGCAAGAATACAGTTAATCTTCGAATCACAGTTTCTCCTTTAAGGGTTAGACAGAATTTCCGTTTGTAGTTCTCAGGGGAGTAACGGGAATTTCTGATTTTGGACTTCTCTGGCATGGGCATAGTACTACGGTTTTCCCTGCTCGACACAATGAATTTGTCAAATCTGCAAAAATGAGGACCGATCTCGACCAGTATGCAGATTCTTGCAAACTTGCGGCGCCATAAGCGCTCCGCCGACTCGGATACGATGGCAATCGCGCGATCAGCCGTCATTCAGTTTCTGCACCAAGAATGGAGCCTGTGACGAACCCGGAGTCATGGAGATACGGGTCGACTACCCTGAGAGGGAAGACACTGGCCGCTCGCATAGTATCCCGATTCGCCACAGAAGCGAGGTCAGCGCGGCCAGCGCTGTTCCCCATACTAAGAACGCAATCTTCACTGCCCACGCCGGTGCCGCTCCCACTCTGCGCAGCAGGAACGGAAAAAAATTCCACGTCGTGAGGTGGACGTAGTCCCACGAATCCCAGTGCATGGCATCGGTGTCCAGCCCCCAGGCATCCATCTTGCCCAGCGCAAATGCCGCGATGTTCTTGAAGCGCAGCGCGATCACAAAGGTAGGATGACCCAGCGTCTCCATCTGATAAATTTCAAGCGGCAGCCAGAATGCGAGCGAAGCGAGCTGAATGATCAGGCTGGCTGCGATGAGCACGATTCCACCCCGCCAGATCAGTGCACCCACACTCTCCCGATAACGCAACAACAGGGGCACAGCTAGCAGCGCAACCAGTTCCACCGCAGTGGAGACGTAACGATCGCCCCAGGCAAAGTCTCCCGCCCAGTAGGTATACCTCGCATAGAAGCCGATGTAGGCGAGCAGCAGCAGCAGCGACGTCACGCCGAAGGCACGGACCTCGGGCGACAATCGCTTCCACAACACCACCAGCAGCAGAATCGCCAGCACCAGTAGCGGATCGAAAAGGAAGATCGATTTCTCCGGCTTAAACAGCGCGCCGAAAAAGCCTTCGTGAAACGGCGATGTCCACGGATAGTTTGCCGGCAAGGTTGGGTCCTGCAGCCGGCGCTCCTGGGCAAACAGCGCCACGTACGTATTCGTAAACGATCCGAAACGGTAGAACTGGTAAAGCCGGTCCACCAGGAAGAAGAATGAATACACGGGAGCGGCGAGCTTGCAGTAGGCCACGCATCGCCGCCATAGTTCGAATCCTGGCACCCGTTCAAACCAAAGCACCAGCAAGAGAAAGACTCCGCCGAAGATAAGATCCAAACCGGTGGTGAGCCGGGTCAGCAAGTTGAGCCCGAGTGCGGCGCTCCCCACAAACAGCGCACTCCGGCTTCCCGTCCGCAGCCATTGGTATTGAAACGAAAATCCGGCCAAAGTCAGCAGCATGATGTAGTTGTTTTCCATCATGTTCTGCGTGTAATGCAGGTGGGTGGTGCAGAACATCAGGGCCAGCGCGCCCAGCACCGATTCCCTCACGCTGAATCGCAACTGTTGCAGCAGCCGAAAAACTACGAGCGCGGTGAGCACGTTCACCAGAATGCCGGTGCCGTAGCTGACTACGATGGCTCGCACCGGAGGATCGTCCTGATAGGTAGAAAAAATTCTCCAATGCGCGATCCAGGTTCCCACCACGTCGGCGGGCAGCATGATCAGCGATTGACCGATTCCATACCAGCTATAAAGCCGGCCACCGCGGCCGCGCAGGCCAAACTCGGGATAATCGTTGGGAAAAACCTGCGGCTCGGAAGTCCACAGCCAGTGGGTGGTCTGCAGCCGATGCATGGTGTCGGCCGTTCCGAGTTCTCCAGATTGCACCACGAAGGCGAGCAGACCGGCTGCTACGCACAACAACACCAGCGGATCATCCAACCAATGACGGAGACGCGAGCTCATCGCTTCGATGGTAATACACTGCAATGATCGGGTTCCCGGGCTGCGGCAAACGGCAAGATAGACATAGATATAGACATGGAGGGAGTTCGCATAAAGAGTCCTCATCATGCGCCAAGAGGCGCAGCGCAGAATAGATCGGCGGCGCGGCAGGATCGATTAGGCCAAGTATTCCCACCGCAATCTTCTGTACTCACCAAGTCTCGACCCACTTACTGCGGTCAGTGGAAGATGTTCCAGGTAACAAGTTCCTGCTCTGAAGCGGTAGACTGTATCGGGAAAAATTCATGGCTCCGTGTTCATCCTGCGGTACTGATCTAGAGACGAACGGCCGCTTCTGCTCGGTGTGCGGAGCGCCTGCCAGTAACACGGACGACCTGGCCACTCTCGACCTCGCGACGGCAACTTCGCCCTTGCCACCGCGGCCTTCTTCCGCCAGCCGGTCGCGGACTTCCAGTTCCGCTGACTACATGAGCGAAGGCCGTTTTCTGCCCGGCCACCTGCTGGCTGGGCGATATCGCATCATTGCTCTCCTGGGAAGGGGTGGCATGGGCGAGGTGTACCGCGCCGATGACCTCACCCTGGGCCAATCCGTGGCGCTCAAGTTTCTGCCCGATGAGGCGGCACGCGATCAGGGACTGCTGGAGCGATTCAAGAATGAAGTCCGGATTGCGCGGCGGGTATCGCATCCCAACGTTTGCCGCGTCTACGACGTGGGCGAGGTGGAAGGTCACACCTTCTTCACCATGGAGTATGTAGATGGCGAAGACTTAGCTTCCCTGCTGCGTCGCATCGGACGTCTGCCCGAGGATAAGGCCCTCGACATTGCCCGCCAGCTCTGCGCCGGATTGGCGGCAGCTCATGTCAAGGGAGTGCTGCATCGCGACCTCAAGCCCGCCAACATCATGCTCGATGGACGCGGGCAGGTGGTGATCACCGATTTCGGTCTGGCTGGAGTGGCCGATCAGATTCAGGGCGACGAAGTGCGAAGCGGAACTCCGGCCTACATGGCGCCGGAGCAGTTAGCGGGGAAAGAAGTCAGCACGCGAAGTGATATTTATTCTCTGGGACTGGTGCTGTACGAAGTTTTTACCGGCAAGCGCGCCTTCTCCGAGAAATCCCCCGAGAAGTCGCGAACCAGCAGCGACAGAACTGTTAGCCGGCCGTCGTCCGTGGTCAAAGATCTCAATCCGGTCATTGAGCGCGTTATTCTGCGCTGCCTGGAGACGGAGCCCTCGGCGCGTCCCGCCACCGTTCTCAGTGTAGCCGCCGCTCTGCCCGGCGGAGATCCTCTCGCCGCAGCACTCGCTGCGGGTGAAACGCCTTCGCCGCAAATGGTGGCCGCGTCGGGTGAAACCGCGGGCCTGCGCCCGAGAGCTGCCGTCGCCTGCCTGGCGGCTGTGCTCCTGGGTCTGGGCCTGGCCACTTATCTCGGCATTCGTTACGGCGCCCTCGAACGGATGAGATTGGAGATGACTCCGGAAGTGCTTACCGAAAAAGCTCGCGAAATCATTGCGGGGGTGGGATATCCCGAGCGGCCCGCCGATAGCGCTTCCAGTCTCGCTTACGACACCGACTTCCAGGAGTTCGTCGAGAAGAATGACAAGCCCCATCCCAGCTGGGATGCGGTGCTGGCTGCCCGGCCTTCCCTGCTCGGCTTCTGGTACCGCCAAAGCCCCGATGACATGTTGGCCGAGGGTTTTCGCGACCAGTTCCTCAATCCGGGGATTGTTACGCGCGACGATCCTCCGACTGTGCTTTCGGGGATGATCAACGTGGTGCTCGATCCGCAGGGGCGGCTCACTTATTTCCAGGCAATCCCTTCGCAAAAAGAAAGTTCGGGAGCGCAGCCTGCAACGCTTGACTGGAACCCGCTGTTCGCCGCGGCGGACCTCGATCCAGCGCAGTTCCAGAAGGCGGAGCCGACGTGGAACTCGCTGGCCGATTCGGACACACGAGTGGCGTGGACTGGGACGTGGCCGGGAACGCCGCGTCCGCTGCGCGTGGAAGCGGCTGCGTTGCATGGCAAGCCGGTTTTCTTTTCGCTGATCGGCGATTGGACCAAACCGGATCGCATGAAGGCTCCCGAGCAATCCACGGGAAAGAAGGTGCAGCAATATCTCGCGATGGTTTTGATCTTCGGTTTTTTCTATGGCGTGATTCATCTGGCGCGAGTGAATTATCGCCGGGGGCGCGGCGACCGGGAAGGGGCTTTCCGGCTGGCATGGGTGATGTTTGTGCTGGAGATACTGTTGTGGCTCTCCCGCGGGCATCTGGTTGCGGGCTTGGCGACATTTGGCTCGCTTGTGCTTGCGGTGAGCACGGCGCTGTTTGTTTCCGGCACGACCTGGATGCTGTATCTTGCGCTGGAACCGTGGGTTCGCCGGCGTTGGCCGCAAACCATGATTACCTGGAGCCGGCTGCTGTCAGGACAATTTCGCGATCCGCTGGCGGGCCGCGACATTTTGTTCGGCGTGATGCTGGGCGTAGGGTGGATTCTGATTGTTCAGATCGGCTCCATCGCAATGACGCACCTGGGAGCAGCGCCGGCCCTGGCCCAGACCGAATACCTGGCGGGCGGGCGTGAGGCGCTGGGAGCATGGCTGTTGCAGATTCCGGCCTCGATCATCGGTACCCTGCAGTTCTTCTTTTTGCTGCTCGGTTTGAAATTTCTGTTGCGCAAAGACTGGCTTGCTGCCCTTGCCTTTGTTGCCTTCTTCGCACTGCCCAAGGGGCTTACGTCCTCTTATGTTCCGGTGGAACTGCCGATGTGGATTCTGATCTACGCCATTGCAGTTTTGATTGTGTATCGCTTCGGATTGATTCCGCTGGCCTGCGCCATCTTCACCATCGACATGCTGTCGAATGTGCCGTTCACCGCCGACTTCTCGGCCTGGTATATGAGCACCTTCGCTCTGACGCTGCTCAGCGTGGTGACCCTGGCAGGCTGGGGCTTCTACCACTCCCTCGGTGGCGAACCTTTGTGGAGGCCGGAGATCGAGTAGCGGTGGCGAGAGCATAGTGGCCGGTTCCCGGGACTAAATGCCGGTCGATGTATTCTTCTGACCGGAGGGCGCTGTGCCAGAATCCTCAATAAACATCTTCGGTGCGCCGGTGCCGGTCTTTCGCGTCAACAACGTGGACGCCAACATCGCCTACTACCTGAACGCGCTTGGCTTCGAGTTGCGCTGGCGCGCCAGCGAAGGATTTGCCTGCGTGGCGCGAGATAGGTGCTCGATCTTCCTCACTGATGACAACCAGAGCCGGGCTTTCAGTCTCGCCAGGCAAGCGTCGAGTTGATCTTCTGGAATCCCTTCTCCGCGGTCGAGTTGAGCGATGCCGCGGCGAATCTTGGCATTGATCTCCGCACGGTTCTCTAAGAGCCAGCGGTCCTGTTCTTCCTGCGTGTCCAGCAGGCGGAGCAGGACTTCCCCGACGCTGCTGGAGCCGGTGGCTTGGAGTTGCTTTCGGATTCTGGCCTCCAATGATGCGTCGCGGATTCAGCTCACTCTTGCGACTCTTCAGACATGTCGTCTGGCCAACGGCGGGCACCGTGAAGCACACGCAAAATCCGGACGGTATTCTCCGTGATGCGATAGGCGACGATATAGGGCGTGCGGCTGATCACCAATTCACGCGTTCCCTCGATGCGGCCGGGACGACCGCTATTTGGGAACTGCGCTAAGGTTTCGGCCTGCTCCCGGATGCGGTCATCGACGGCCACGGCGGCCCGCGGGCTGTCGGCTTCGATGTAATCGAAGATCGCGATGCGATCGGCCAGCGCGTAAGCTGACCACTCCAGCCGCATGCGTTTGGGCATGATGGATTATCGCGCTTTTCGCAGCACGGCAGCTCTTCTCTTGGCGAAATGCGCTTCGACTTTCTTGTGCGGAATGGCGGGGCGGGGATCGTTCAGCGCTTCCTGCACTTTGGCGCGGAACCAGGCGTCGTGGGCGGCGCCGTCGGCAGTCAATTCGAACGGGAGCGCGCCTTCGTTGGCGGTTCGCGTCAACAAAATGCGCACCGCTTCGGAGACGGTGATCCCTAACTCTTCCAGCACCGCCGCTGCGCGCTCCTTCACGGCGGGATCGATCCGGGTTTGCACTAAGGCGTTAGCAGGCATGGGAAGGCTCCTGCCTGATTGTACTTCAGTTGAATTACGATGTCATTCAGGAGTTTAAAGCAGGCGGAGCGGCACTTCCTCGACGCTGCTGGAGCCGGTGGCTTGGAGTTGCTTTCGGATTCTGGCATCCAGGAATGCGTCGCGGATTTCGATGGTCATGGTTGGCTCCTGGGTTTGAGGGTACGGGAAAGATGTGTAGTGAATCAACGAAAGCCCCCAGCCGTCTGAATTGCTCTGTCATCCTGAGCGGAGTTGGCGGTCGCGGGGCGAGCGACAACGCAGTCGAAGGATCCCTAGCAAGTTGGGACTGCCGACGGCGTCTCAGGGGAATTCTCCCCGAGCAGTTGGGAGCACGGGTGGAAACTCCTTTCGGAGTTCGTGGCACTTCAGGCGGGAATGGGGTCCTTCGACTGCGGGGCTGCTTCGCGAAGCGCGAAGCAGCCACTTCGCTCAGGATGACAGAGCGCAGGTAGCTTCCAGCAGGCGGAGCAGCACTTCCTCGACGCTGCTGGAGCCGGTGGCTTGGAGTTGCTCTTGGATTCTGGCTTCCAATGATGCGTCGCGGATTTCGATGGTCATGGGTCGCTCCGTCGGTTTGAGGGGACGGGAAAGAGTGGGGTGAATCAATAAAATCCACAGAGGGATGGGGCCGTGGAATCCCACCCGCCCACCGATCTCAGTTATAGATGTGTCCGGAGCTGCCCACCACAGTGACACCGCTTATCACCTGTCCCTTCGAATTCACGACTTTAAAATTGGCGTAAGCGATTGCTTGCACACTCGTTATGACGTCCGCGCCAGCAGGAGCGCCTGCTGCAAGCCGAGAATCGGCGCTTATGAGGAGCTGAGTTATGAGTGAAAAGTTAACTGGGGATCCATTCGAATAGGTTATAGGCAAGGTTATTCGGCAAAACGGCGGCGTATTATTGTCTACGATACACTCTGTATAATTGGAGGTCCCGAGATAAACCTCGTAGGTTGTTGTGACCACGCTGGCCTGCTTGAAGTTCGTTGAGAAGAATCCGCTCAGGTAAGCCACCTCTCCATCGTTGAGCCCGAGAATTGAGAGCTCATCTTCCGAAGTAGCCTGACTCGCGAAATCGTTGTAAAAAGGTTCGTTGGTGTTGCCTTCCCCGTTGACCACAATTTCTGAATAGCTCTGGCCTGTCATTGTTCCAAACCCCGCTTCGGCCGAGCCGGAGTCGTTATAGACGACGGTCACGCCGCCGTCCGGTATCGACTGACTGCCGGTGCACTTTGCGTAAGCTTGCCCGGTCTGGCTGCACACGTACACGCCGCTGCCGGCCCCCTGGACGTAGGTTGACAAGGACGATTGTGCGGCGCTCGGCGCCACCAGCACAGCTAGAGTTAAAAATGCGAAGGGCGCATAAAGTTTCATTGTCATTCTCTCGGAGGCGGATTGCCCAAGGGGTTCGAGCATCCACTTTTGCAGGCACCTGGTCAAGTCAATTGTTGGTTAAACTTAATCGCCCCATCCGCATCCCTGCAGCGGTCCACGGCATCTAAACCTTGACAACATTCCACTCAGGTATTAGCATGGACCTGTTGGCAATCATAAAGACACTGATTACAAAGCACTTATTTGCTTCAAGCAAAGAGTAAGGAAAGTTCACAGGAGACGATTATGGCCAAGATTATTGGGATTGACCTTGGAACCACCAATTCTTGCGTGGCGGTGATGGAGGGCGGCGAGCCTAAAGTGATTGCTAATGAAGAAGGAGGGCGGACAACGCCTTCCGTGGTTGGGTTTACCAAGACTGGGGAGCGGTTGGTGGGGCAGGTGGCGAAGCGGCAGGCGATCACCAATCCGGAGAACACGGTTTATTCGATCAAGCGCTTCATGGGGCGGCGCTTTAACGAAGTCACGGAAGAAATCAAGATGGTGCCCTATAAGGTGGTGCAGTCGGGCGACCACGTGGCGGTGCTGGCGCAGGGCAAGGAGTACACGCCTCCGCAGATTTCGGCGCTGATTTTGCAGAAGCTGAAGAAGGCGGCGGAAGACTATCTCGGCGAGAAAGTGACCGAGGCGGTGATCACCGTGCCGGCCTATTTTAACGACGCGCAGCGGCAGGCCACGAAAGATGCCGGACAGATTGCCGGCCTCGAAGTGAAGCGCATCATCAACGAGCCGACGGCGGCGGCGCTGGCCTACGGGCTCGACAAAACGAAAGACGAGATGATCGCCGTCTACGACTTTGGCGGCGGAACGTTTGACATTTCGGTGCTGGAAGTCGGCGAGGGCGTGATTGAAGTGAAGGCCACCAATGGCGACACGCACCTGGGCGGCGACAACCTGGATCAGCGGGTCGTCGACTGGCTGATCGATGAGTTCAAGAAAGATGAAGGGCTCGACCTGCGCGGCAAAGGGAACGAGATGGCTTTGCAGCGGCTGCGCGACGCGGCCGAGCGGGCAAAGATTGAGCTTTCGACCACGATGGAGACCGAGATCAACCTGCCGTTCATTACGGCGGACGCGGGCGGGCCGAAGCATCTGGTGAAGAAGCTGACGCGGGCCAAGCTGGAGTCGATGGTGGAAGACATCATTCAGCGCTCGGTAGGGCCGTGCAAGCAGTGCATGAAGGATGCGGGCGTGGACGCCAGCAAGATTAACGAAGTGGTGCTGGTCGGCGGGCAGACGCGCATGCCGCGGATTCAGGCGCTGGTGAAGGAGTTGTTTGGCAAGGAAGGGCATAAGGGAGTGAATCCCGATGAAGTGGTGGCGATTGGAGCCGGGATTCAGGGCGGAGTGCTGGGCGGCGAAGTGAAAGACCTGCTGCTGCTGGACGTGACTCCGCTGTCGCTTTCGATTGAGACGCTGGGCGGCGTGGCGACGCCGATGATTCCGCGCAACACGACGATTCCGACCAAGAAGACGGAGACGTTCTCGACGGCCGCGGATAATCAGACGTCGGTTGAGGTGCATGTGCTGCAGGGCGAGCGTCCGATGGCGGCGCAGAACCGGACTCTGGGCAAGTTCCACTTGACCGGGATTCCGACGGCTCCGCGCGGCGTGCCTCAGATTGAGGTAACTTTCGACATCGACGCCAACGGCATCCTGAACGTGACCGCGAAAGATACGGCCACGCAGAAGGACCAGAAGATTACGATCACGTCGTCTTCGGGACTGTCGAAGGAAGAAGTGGAGAATATGGCCAAGGAAGCCACCGCGCACGCGGCCGAGGACAAGGCGCAGCGCGACGCGATCGAGGCTAAGAACCAGCTCGACAGCATGGTGTACAACACGGAAAAGATGCTGCGCGAGAACGGGGATAAGATCTCCGGTTCGGAGCGAGGCGAGGTGGAGAATGCCGTGGCCGATGCCAAGAAAGCGCTGGAATCGAATGACAAAGCGCAGATGGATAAAGCTCGGGAGACTCTGACCAAGGCTTCGCACAAGCTGGCCGAGGAAATGTA
>PLIO01000256.1 GCA_003140075.1 Acidobacteriaceae bacterium
TTCTTCAAGGGATACCGTCCGCAATTTTATCTGCGAACGACGGACGTGACGGGCGTGGCGGAGTTGCCGGCGGGCACCGAGATGGTGATGCCGGGCGACAACGTGAGCCTGGTGATCGAGCTGATCACGCCGGTGGCGATGGAGAAGGGCTTGCGCTTCGCCATCCGCGAAGGCGGACACACGGTGGGCGCGGGAACGATTGCGGAGATTGTGCAGTAGTACGGAAATGCCGGCGGGACGCCGGCGCTACAAAACGCGGCTTGCGGCTTGCCGCTGGTTCTTTCCTTCCGGAGACGCCGGGAGGGGTTAGAGAGAGTGAAACGTGATTGGAAAAGAAAGAATTCGCATCCGGTTGAAGGCTTACGACTATCGCATCCTGGATCAGTCGACGGGCGAGATTGTGGAAACCGCGCGCCGTACCGGGGCGCAGATTGCCGGGCCGATTCCGTTGCCCACGATGAAGAACAAGTANNCACGTGGATAAGAAATCGCGGGAGCAGTTTGAGATCCGCACTCACAAGCGCCTGCTCGATATTCTCGAGCCGACGCAGCAGACGGTGGACGCGCTGATGAAGCTCGATCTGCCGGCGGGCGTGGATGTGGAGATCAAGGCGTTCGGCAAGGAACATAAGTAGGACGCGGGCTGTGCCCGCGGAACAGCCGAGGGCGGCTGTTCCCACATGAGCAGAGATGCTTCCCAGCCAATAGCCGCCGTTCAATTGCGACGAGCCAAGCTGGGTGGAGATGAAGATGGCGATTCGAGTTACAGGCATTCTGGGCAAAAAAGTCGGCATGACGCAACTGTTTGACTCGAAGGGCGACGTGCGTCCGGTCACGGTGCTGCAGGCTGGTCCCTGTGTAGTGACGCAACATAAGTTGGCGGTGAAGGACGGCTACGAAGCGGCGCAGATTGGGTTGGTCGAGTTTGTGAAGGAGTCGCGGCTGACCAAGCCGGCGCGCGGACACCTGGCCAAGAACAATCTTCCGCCGGTGAAGTTCATGCGCGAAGTGCCGCTGGAGTCGGACGGCGATGGCGAGGGAGCCGTGAAGGTCGGTGACCGCGTGCTGGTCGAGATTTTCGAAGGCGAAAAGTTTGTCGACATCGTGGGAGTGAGCAAGGGAAAAGGCTTTCAGGGTGTGGTCAAGCGGCATCATTTTGGCGGCGGTCCGAAGTCGCACGGGTCGATGTTTCAAATCACGGGTTCGATTGGCTCGTCTGCGTTTCCTTCGCGCGTGTTCAAGGGAATGCGCATGTCGGGACATATGGGCCATGCTCGCGTGACGCAACGCAATCTGAGAGTTTTAGGTGTAGATAAAGAAGAGAATTTGCTCGTGGTCGAAGGCAGCGTTCCGGGGCCGCAGGACGGATACCTGGTGATCATGAAGGCGAAGAAGCCGCCCAGAGAGCGCCGCGGGTTTGCGGGTTCGGCTACGGTCGATCCATTGAAGGCGGCCAAGAGAGCGGCGAAAAAGGCGTAGAGAGTGCTGGCGAGACGCCGGCGCTACAGAGAAAAGCAATATGGCAACCATAGACATTCACGATTTGAGCGGAAAGAAGGTCGGAACCTTCGACCTCGCCGATGAAATCTTCGGCGCGGTCAATGAAGATCTGCTCTGGGAGGCGGTGAAGCATTACCGCGCCGGGCAACACCGCGGCACGCATGCCACCAAGGCCCGCTGGCAGGTTTCCGGCTCGGGCAAGAAGCTGTGGAAGCAGAAGGGCACGGGACGCGCCCGCATCGGCTCGATCCGCTCGCCACTCTGGCGCCACGGCGGCACGGTGCATGGCCCGGTTCCGCGTTCCTATGACTATGCTTTTCCGCGCAAGAAGCTCCTGGGGGCACTGCGCTCGGCGCTGGCGTCAAAGTTCGCCGACGGCAAATTGACCATTGTCAATGCATTTGACGTGAAGGAGCCGAAGACCAAGGAGTTCCGGACTGCGCTCGAAGCCTTGAAGGTGGAATCGACGGTGCTGATCGTGGAAGCGCCGAATGCCGCGAATCGCAATCTGGGGTTGAGTGCGCGCAATATCAAGGGGTTGGAGTTGATCCCGGGGAACGAAGTTCATCCCTACCACTTGCTGCGTTATGATCGCGTGATTTTTTCTCATCCCGCCATCGAGAAGTTGCAGCTCACGTTGAAGGATAGTTTGCCCAAGCGGCAGCGCAAGGATGCGAAGGAAGACGAAGGCGCGAAGAAGGCGTCGGCGGCTCCGCGCAAGCGTACGCGGCATGAAAAAGCGGCGGAGGTGGCCTAGGGCCTAATCGATATGAAATCCGCATACCAGATCATTCGCCGTCCGGTGATCACCGAAAAAGGTTTGGCCATCAAGGAAAACCAGAACACGCTGGTCTTTCAGGTTGCGCCCGGCGCGACCAAGACGGAAGTAAAGCAAGCGGTGCAGACGATTTTCAAAGTGAAGGTTCTTTCCGTTCGCACTGCGATGTATCCGGGAAAAGAGCGGCGCCGGGGAAAGTTTGCCGGCTACCGTCCCGACTGGAAAAAGGCGTATGTACGGCTGCGGGCCGGCGAGAAGATGCCGGAGTACGCGCAGAACCTGTAGAAGCGGTCGTTGGTCCTTAGCCGTTGGTCGTTGGCGAAACAATTAGGGATCAAGATGAATTGCGAACGACAAACGACCGACGACGAACGACAGAATTAAGAGCTGATTATGCCAATCAAGACTTATCGACCGACGACGCAGACGTTGCGCTACCGCACGACGATCGTCAACGACGACATTACGACCAGGAATCCGCACAAGCCGCTGCTTGAGCCCAAGCCGCGGACGGGCGGGCGCCGCAACTCGGGCGACATGACGATGCGGTTCATCGGGGGCGGGCATAAGCGCAAGCTGCGCATCATCGATTTCAAGCGCGACAAGACCGGGATTCCAGCCACCGTGGTCAGCATTGAATACGATCCTAACCGTTCGCCGCGCATCGCGCTGCTGGCCTATGCCGACGGCGAGAAGCGTTACATCCTGCAGCCTGAAGGCTTGAAGGTAGGGCAGAAGGTTGTCAGCGGTCCCGATGCCGACATTCTGGTGGGCAACGCGTTGCCCCTGCGCAATATTCCGCCGGGTACGTCGATTCACAATCTTGAACTGAAGCCGGGCAAGGGAGCGCAGATGGTGCGCTCGGCCGGCGGCGCGGCGCAGTTGATCGCGAAAGAATCGGATTACGCGCTGGTGAAGCTGCCTTCGGGCGAGACCCGGAAGATTTCGCAGGACTGCATGGCGACCATCGGGCAAGTGGGAAATCTGGATCACGAAAATATCACGATCGGCAAGGCGGGACGCTCGCGCTGGCTGGGAAAGCGTCCCCATAACCGTGGTGTTTCGATGAACCCGGTCGATCATCCGCATGGCGGGGGTGAGGGCAAGACCTCGGGCGGACGGCATCCGGTGACGCCGTGGGGCCAGCCGACACGCGGCTACAAAACGCGGAACAACAAGCGGACGGATAAGTTCATTGTGAACCGGCGGAGTAAATGACGCCGTTTAGCGGGCGTTAGCCCGCTGGCGTCATCCTGAGCGTTCTTTGCGAAGGATCTGGCGTCGCAAGGGAGAAGCAGATTCCTCCGGTTTCGCTTCGCGAACCGTCGGAATGACAAGGATTAGAGTAGCTGTTGGCTGAGAGCTGACGGCTGAAAGCTGAGAGCTGAATTTATGGCACGTTCAACCAAGAAGGGCGCGTTCGTGGATGGCTTCCTGATGTCGCGGGTCGAAGCCATGAATTCGCGCAACGAGAAGAAGGTTCTGCGCACCTGGTCGCGGCGTTCTACCGTTGTTCCCGAGATGGTGGGGCACACCATTGCGGTGCACAACGGCAAGAAGTTCATTCCGGTGTATGTCACCGAAAACATGGTGGGACACAAGTTGGGCGAATTCAGCTTCACGCGCAACTTCAAGGGCCACTCTATGCGGGCGGCAACCGAAGTGGCGGCGAAACCGGCGGGCATTCCGGGAGGTCCGGGAGCGATTACTCCGTCGGCAGCGCCAGCGGCGCCGAAGGCATAAAGCGGCTTAGGCCCTAGCCCCTTTAGTCGTTCGCCAACGGCAAAAGAGGGACGGGCGGAAAGCTTAGGACAGATTTAGAACAGAGACGAGATTATGGAATTTCGAGCGGAAATGCGTTACTTGAGAGTGTCGCCGCAGAAGGCGCGCCTGGTGCTGGAACTGATCAAAGGGCGCAAGGTGGAAGAGGCGCGCAACACGCTGTTGTTCACCAAGAAGCGGGTGGCGGCGCACGTGGGCAAGCTGCTGCAGTCGGCGCTGGACAACGCGAACTTTCTCAGCGCCGAGAAGAATTTGGATGTCGATCTCGATAACTTGTACGTGAAGAACGCCATCGCGAATGACGGTCCGCGCATGAAGCGCATTCGTCCCGCGCCACAGGGACGCGCCTTCCGCTACCAGCGGCGCATTTCGCATATCACGCTGATATTGGCTGAGCGCGGCAATGGCGCCGCTCATGCTTCCGGGCAGACGCGACCGGCGGCGAGTGCCGCGGCTCCGGCGAAGCGGCGCACGCCGGTGGCCAAGAAGGCGGCGGGCGCTGGCAAGAAGAAGAAAGCGGCTGCGAAATGAGCGAAGAGCAGGTTCCTCGCCCGCGCTGCGCACGAGTTCGGAACGACAGAAGTTTAGCGTTGATTTAGGAGAAGCAATGGGACAAAAAGTCCATCCTTACGGTTTTCGCCTCGGCTACACCAAGCCGTGGAAGTCGCGCTGGTTTGTGGAACGCGATTACGACAAACTTCTGCTCGAAGACATCAAGCTGAAGAACGAGCTCAAGGAAAAGCTCAAGTCGGCGGGCGTTAGTTCGATCGAGATCGAGCGTCCGGGCAACAAGCTGCGTATCATCATTAAGACGGCGCGTCCCGGGATCATCATTGGACGAAAGGGCGCCGAGATCGACAAGCTGAAGGCCGATCTGCAGAAGCGCACATCGCGCGAGATGTTTGTCGACATCCAGGAAGTGCACAAGCCCGAACTCGACGCGCAGCTGGTGTCGGAGGCGATTGCGTTGCAACTGGAAAAGCGTGTGGGCTTCCGCCGCGCCATGCGCAAGGCGGTGGATTCGGCGCTGCGCTTCGGCTGCAAGGGAATCAAGGTTCGTGTAAGCGGGCGGTTGAACGGCAACGAAATCGCGCGCTCGGAATGGTATTTGCAGGGGCGTTTGCCGCTGCACACGCTGCGGGCTGACATCGAGTATGGCTTCTCGGAGGCGAGGACCACCTACGGAGTCATCGGCGTGAAGTGCTGGGTGTACAAGGGCGAAATTCTTCCGGTCAAGAAGAAGGAACAGCAGACGGGTGCGGGAGCGTTTTAGAGAATGCAGAAGTCAGAAGTGAGAATGCAGAAGTAAGATCTTGTACGCAGGTTGCAGCGCAAGCAAGAAGGTTTAGCTAAGAGCCAGGAGCTAGAAGCTAAGAGCTGACTTATGTTGATGCCAAAGAAAGTGAAGTACCGCAAGCAACAGCGCGGTCGGATGACCGGAAAAGCCTGGCGCGGAAGCACCCTGGCGTTCGGCGATTTCGGGCTGAAGGTGCTGGAGCCGGGCTGGATCACCGACCGGCAGATCGAAGCCAGCCGTGTAGCGATGACCCGCTTCGTGAAGCGCGGGGGGAAGATTTGGATCCGCGTGTTTCCCGACAAGCCGGTGACCAAGAAGCCGGCCGAAACCCGTATGGGTAAGGGCAAGGGCGCGCCCGATCACTGGGTCGCGGTGGTGCGCCCGGGAAAGATTCTGTTTGAGATGGAAGGGGTCACGGTTGTCGATGCGACGGAAGCCATGCGGCTGGCTTCGCACAAGCTGCCGCTGCGCACGACTTTTGTCAAGCGCGATTCGGCGCACTGAGAAAGGCTGTCAGCTATCAGCTGTCAGCTCTCGGTTAAAACGAGTGGATTTTGCTGATGGCTGAGAGCTGAAAGCTGTTGAGGAATTTATGAAGGCAGATAAAGTCAGGAACCTAACCGACGCCGAGCTCCAGCACCAGGAGCGGGATCTCGCGGACCAGTTGTTCAAGCTGAAGTTCCAGCTGAACATGGGGCAGACCGAAAGCCTGAAAAAGATTCGCGGGCTGCGCAGGGACATTGCGCGCATAAAGACAATTTCGGGCGAGCGCACGCGCTCGGCCGCAACGGAGAAACGCTGATGGCGGAAACCGCAACCGGGAGATCTGCAACCCCGCAGAGCGAGCATGTGCAGGGCCGGCGCAAGGAAGTGGTGGGGGAAGTAGTCGCGAACCGCATGACGAAGACCATCGTGGTGCAGGTGACGCGCAAGAAGGCGCATCCGTTCTACGGACGCGTGGTGGCGCGCAACAAAAAGTTTTACGCGCACGACGAGAAGAACGAAGCGCACGTGGGCGACGTGGTGCGGCTGGAAGAGACTCGTCCGCTGTCGAAGCTGAAGCGCTGGAAGCTGAAGGACATTGTGCGCAAGACGACGCTGGTGCCCGAGGTTGTGCTGGAGCGGGACGCGAAGTAGGGAAGCGCGCCGAACGCGCCCTTCGGTCGCTGCCGCTCTCTCAGGGCAGGCTCCGAGAAAGCGCGGCAGCGCCCAGGTCCTTCGCGAGACAAAAAGCGTCTCTCTTAGGATGACAGAGTAAACGGGAGATTGAAGCCATGGCTGTGATGATGAGAAGCATGCTGGAGGTCGCCGACAACTCCGGCGCCCGCAAGCTGCAGATGATTCTGCCGCTCGGCGGTTCGACCGGGCTGAATGCCGGCCTCGGCGACATAATCACCGCGGCCGTGAAGGAAGCCGCCCCGGAGGGCCAGGTGCAAAAGGGCAAAGTGGTGAAGGCGGTGATCGTGCGCACGCGCAAGGAGCATCGNNGCGGTGCTGATCAACGATGCGGGCGAACCGGTGGGCACGCGCGTCTTCGGTCCTGTGGCCCGCGAGCTGCGCGAGAAAAAATTTTTGAAGATCGTGTCATTGGCGCCTGAAGTTATTTAGAGCGCAAAGAATTGGGTAATGTGGTAATTGAGTAATTTTGTAATTGAAAATCCGAAGCACGAGTATTGTCGGATTTTGAATTTCAAATTACCAAATTACGAAATTACTAAATTACGAAATAGGTTTTAAGAATGAGAACCGTTAGCACAGTACAAAAGCGAGTGGATATCCGCCGCAACGACAACGTGAAAGTCATCACGGGGCGGGACAAGGGCAAGGAAGGACGCGTGCTGCGCGTATTTCCCAACGATGCGAAGCTTCTGGTCGAGCACGTGATGATGGTGAAAAAGCATGTGCGCCCCAACCCGCAGCGCAACATCAAGGGTGGCATTGCCGAGCAGGAGAGCCGGATCGCGCTCTCCAATGTGCAACTGGTCTGCCCGACCTGCGGCCCGGTGCGCCTCGGACACGAAGTGCGCGGCGACCGGAAGGTGCGGGTGTGCAAGAAGTGCGGAACGACGCTGGATAAATAGCTGTCAGCTTTCAGCCATCAGCTTTAGCTTGTGGAGGCGATGCGGGCAGCGGAGATAAAATTTTAAGTCTCACGAACCGGTACACGCAGGGATCTGGAACTGAGAGCTGAAAGCTGACAGCTATCTGCAATCCGAAACCGTGAGAGGAAGTTGAAAAAGATCATGGCAAAAGATAAAGAGAAGAAGGGTTCGAAGGATTCGGCGCAGGAGCAGAAAGCTCCGGCGCAGGCGCACCACAGCGCCAAAGAGCGGCCGCGGCTGCGCGCGAAGTTCGAGAAGGAAGTGGCGCCGGCTCTGTTGAAGGAACTCGAGCTGAAGAATGCGATGGCGGTTCCGCGCCTGAACAAGATCGTTGTCAACATGGGCATGGGCGAGGCCACGCAGAACTCCAAAATTCTCGATCCGGCGGTGAACGAACTCGGCCAGATCACCGGCCAGAAGCCGATTATCACCAAAGCCAAGAAGTCGATTGCTGCTTTCAAGGTGCGCGAAGGGCAGGCGATTGGGACCATGGTGACGCTGCGCGGCGACCGCATGTACGAATTCCTTGACCGGCTGGTGAACATCGTTCTGCCGAGGGTGCGCGACTTCAAGGGAGTTTCCACCAAGTCGTTCGACGGCCGCGGGAACTACACCATCGGCCTGCACGACCAGTTGATCTTCCCGGAGATCTCTTACGAGAAGGTCGACAAGCAAAAGGGAATGAACGTCACCATCGTGACCACGGCGGCGAACGACAACCAGGCGCGCACGCTCTTAAAGCATCTCGGCATGCCGTTCCGGACGCAGTAGCGGTGGAGGCTCCAGAGTTTCAAGGTTTCGGGCTCGGTGTTTCACGGTTCGACAACAGAAAGTTTCTAAGGATTGCATGACTACAGCGAAACGAGTAAAAGACGCGAAGATCGAAAAGAAGTTTGAGCTGGCGCGCGAGAAAAAAGAAAAGACGCCAAAGTTTTCCACGCGCCGTCACAACCGGTGCAAGATCTGCGGGCGGCCGCGGGCTTACTTGCGCAAGTTCGGCCTGTGCCGCTTGTGCTTCCGCGGGCTGGCGTTGCGCGGGGAAATTCCTGGGGTCGCGAAGTCGTCCTGGTAGCTTCCGCGCGGGTTCGTGGAGCGGGAGATCCTTCGCGAGACAGAAAGCGTCTCGCTCAGGATGACACTCTGAAAGATGACAAGCCGAAAGAATGAACGGCATCAGTAAGTGGTAAGCAAGCTGCCGCAGGTTCTCCGCCGAACGCGGAGCGAACGGGTGGCGAGAGGAGAAGCAGAAGATGAGGTTGACCGATCCGGTCGCAGATATGCTGACGAGGGTGCGCAACGCGCTGCAGGCGCGGCACCAGAAGGTGGATATCCCGGCGTCGCGGCTGAAGGTGGAGATTGCCCGCATTCTCAAGGAAGAGGGCTACATCTCGAACTTCAAAGCCACCGAGGAAGAAGGCCACAAGGTCATTCGCGTCTATTTGAAATACGGCGCGCACAATGAAGCCGCGATTTCGAAGGCGGAACGCGTGTCGCGTCCAGGCTGCCGCGTGTATGTGCGGCGCAGCGAAATTCCCCGCGTGCTGGGCGGCATGGGGATCAACATTCTCACCACGCCGCGTGGAGTAATGACCGGACGGCAGGCCCGCAAGGAAGGCGTGGGCGGCGAGTTGCTGTGCGAGATTTGGTAGAGAAGCTATCAGCCGTCAGCCTTCGGCAGGGGCGCGGTTGTGAAGAAGCTGAGAGCTGAAGGCTGAGAGCGGAAAACTTATGTCACGAATTGGAAAAAAGCCGATCCCGATCCCCACGGGGGTGACGGTCAAAATCGAAGGCAACACGGTGTTGGTGCAGGGACCCAAGGGCAAACTGGACACGGCTCTGCCCTCGGGCATCACGGTGGAGCAGAAGGACGGACACATCGTCGCCATCCGCGAGAGCGATTCGCAGGCTGCTCTGCACGGACTGGCGCGCGCGCTGGTGAACAACGCCGTCGAAGGCGTCACCAAAGGCTGGACGCGCGAACTGGAAATCGTGGGCATTGGCTATCGCGCCGAGATGAAGGGCAAAGGGATGGTGGTGTTCAGCCTGGGCTACTCGCATCCTATCGAGTACCCGCTTCCGACCGGCGTGGAGGCCAGCGTCGATCCCAAGCAGACGAAGATCGCGCTCACCGGAATTGACCGGCAGCAGGTGGGCCAGGTCGCGGCGGAAATGCGGTCCCTGCGTCCGCCCGACCCGTATAAGAACAAGGGTGTACGCTATGCGGGCGAGCGGTTGAAGAAGAAGGTCGGTAAGACCGGAGCGAAGTAAGAAAATCGTCGTCAGTCGTTAGTCGTTGGCCAAGGCGATGAGGCGGCAGCAATTCTGAAGTGTCGGGTCTTTAGCTAACGACCAACGACTGTTTTTAGCCTGCCCTGAGCTTTGCGAAGGGACCAAGGACGGGTTTTATGTTTACGAAGAAATCGAAGAACCAGAAGCGCGGGCACATTCACGACCGCATCCGCAAGAAGATGCAGGGGACGGCGGAGCGTCCGCGGCTGAACGTGTACCGTTCGCTGAATCACATTTATGTGCAGGTGATCGACGACCTGCACGGCGCCACGCTGGTTTCGGCGAGTTCCGCCGAGGGCAAGAAGGAAGACCGGCGCACGGGGGGCAACCTGGCGGCGGCGAAGGTGGTGGGTAAGACGATCGCGGAGCGCGCCAAGGCCAAGGGCGTGAGCAAAGTGGTGTTTGACCGCGGCGGATATATTTACCACGGACGCGTCAAGGCGCTGGCCGATGCGGCGCGGGAAGCGGGACTGCAATTTTAGGACATTGAGCGATTGTGCGATTGAGTCATCGGGCGATTGAAGAATGCGAAGCGAGATCCGATTTTCAATCGCCAAATCGCCCGATCACAAAATCGCCAAATGAAACGAGAGTCTAAGAATGCCAACAGTCGTTAAGAAGCTCGATGCAAATTCGTATCAGTTGAAAGACCAAGTGGTCGCCATCAACCGCGTCACCAAAGTGGTGAAAGGCGGCAAGAACCTCTCGTTCGCTGCCCTGGTGGTGGTGGGCGATCCCTCGGCGGCGGTGGTGGGCCATGGCGCGGGCAAGGCCAAGGAAGTTCCGCAGGCCATTCGCAAGGCGATCGAGTCGGCGAAGAAGAACCTGATCAAGGTCAACCTGACGCAGACCAGCATTCCGCACCTGGTGCTGGGACGCTACGGCGCCGGCAAGGTTTTGCTCAAGCCCGCTCCGGAAGGTACCGGGGTGATCGCCGGCGGTGCGGTGCGCGCGGTCATGACATCGGTGGGAATTCAGAACGTGTTGACCAAGTCGATCGGCACCACCAACCCGCACAATGTGATCAAGGCGACTTTCGACGCACTCCGGCACCTTAAGAGCCGAGAGAGCGTTGCCACCATGCGGGGCAAGACGCTACAAGAGATTTAGCAGCTAGTAAACCAGTACTAGTAAACCAGTACCGAGTACCCAAGAAACGGCGCTCGGGGTGGATCGAGGAACCAGGGATGACGACGAAGAAACCGAAGGCGGTCAGCGGAAAGATTCACCTGAAGTGGGTGGTTTCCGCCATATGTGCTCCGGTGAAACAGAAACTGGTAATCAAAGGGCTGGGGTTTACCCGGCTGAACCAGGTCATTGAACGCCCGGACAATCCGGCCATTCGCGGCATGGTGGCCAAGGTTCCGCATCTGGTCGTGATTTTGCAGTAAGGAAGCTATCGGCTTTCAGCTGTCAGTCATCGGCGCAAACCGCTCCTGGCTGAAAGCTGATGGCTGAGAGCTGAAAGCTGAAAGCTTATTATGAATTTATCCAACATTCGAGCACCGAAGAAGGCGTCGGAAAAGCGCAAGCGCGTGGGGCGCGGCATGGGCTCCGGCATGGGCAAGACGTCCACTCGTGGACACAAGGGCCAGCGTTCTCGCACCGGTTCACGCATGATCCGCGGCTTTGAAGGCGGCCAGATGCCGCTGCACCGCCGCATGCCGAAGCGCGGCTTCACCAACATCTTCCGCAAGGAATTCAATATCGTCAGCCTGGCGCGACTGGCGGCGCTCGGCGCTGAATTGCACGCCGCGCCCATTACGCCCGATGTGCTGCGCAAGGCGGGAGTGATCAAGGCCAAGCTTCCGGTAAAGATTCTCGGTGACGGCGAACTGACGGTTGCCATCACCGTGCACGCGCACAAGTTCTCCAGGTCGGCACAGGAGAAAATTACCAAGGCGGGCGGCAAGGTTGAGGTCTTGCAGTAATGGCTGAGAGTGGAGTGTTCCCAATTTGGGGGAAGATGGCGAACATCTTCCGCATCCCCGACCTGCGCAAGCGGGTTCTGTTTACGCTGGCCATGCTCGCCGTCTACCGGCTGGGCGGACATCTGCCCACGCCAGGGGTAAACTTCCTCAAACTGGAACAGTACTTCAATCAAAATGCGGGATCGCTTCTCGGTTTTGTGGACTTATTTTCCGGCGGCAACCTGCGCCGCCTGACCATCTTCGCCCTGGGCATCATGCCGTACATCACGGCATCGATCATCCTGCAGCTTTTGACCGTGGTGTATGAGCCGCTGGCCAAGCTGCAAAAAGAAGGCGAGATGGGCCGCAAGAAGATAACCCAGTGGACTCGCTACATTACCGTGATTCTCAGTGCGGTGCAGTCGTTCGGCATCGCCATCGGCTTGCAGAAAGCGGGCGACTTTGTGCTGCACCCTGGGGCCGGATTTATTCTGATGACCATGCTGACCCTGACCACGGGCAGCGCCTTCATCATGTGGCTCGGCGAACAAATCACCGACCGCGGGATCGGCAACGGTATGTCGTTGCTGATTTTTGCCGGCATCGTGGTCGGTCTGCCGCGCGGGGTGCAGGACCTGACGCAAAAGGCCATGAACAGCACCTGGGGAGCGATCACCCCGGTGCTGATGGTGTTCCTGATTGTGTTCATGATCGCGGTGGTGGCGTTCATCGTGTACGTCGAGCGCTGCGAACGCCGGATTCCGGTGCAATACGCCAAGCGGGTGGTGGGGCGTAAAGTGATGGGCGGCCAGTCCACCCATCTTCCCCTGCGGGTGAATGCGGGCGGCGTGATGCCGGTGATCTTCGCCTCTTCGATTCTTACTCTGCCGCAGACCATCGGCTATGGCGTCAGGAATAGCCGCTACTTTGGAGACTTGTTTCGCGCGCTGGGCTGGGGCGAACCGCTTTATACGGTGTTATATGCGGTCGGCATCATTTTCTTTGCTTACTTCTATGTGTCGATCGTTTTCAATCCCAGTGAAGTCGCCGACAATATGCGGAAGTATGGCGGTTTTATTCCGGGCATCCGGCCGGGCAAGCGTACGGCGGACTATATCAACGAGGTGTTGACCCGGATTACCCTGGTCGGCGCGCTCTATCTGATCGTCATTTCTTTTATTCCCGAGTGGATGATTACCGGCATTCACCTGAACCACTTGCCGTTCTGGCTGGGAGGGTCGCTGTTTGAGCGGCTTCCGGTGTGGGTAACGAACGGCTTGGGCGTGAATTTTTATTTCGGCGGAACGTCGCTGCTGATCGTAGTAGGCGTGGCCATGGATACGGTTACGCAGATTGAGGCGCAGCTGATCATGCGCCATTACGATGGATTCACGCCGCGCAGCGGACGCATTCGCGGCCGCCGCAACTGGTCGTAGCAATTGAGTAATTGGGTAATTTTNNGGGAGGCTGGCCGGGAACACTGTTCGGGAGGCTTTGGCCAACTCGATGGCGCAGGAATCCTCACGCGACGTAGGTCCCGTGGTTCTGCTTGGTCCGCCGGGCGCCGGTAAAGGCACCCAAGCCAAGCGGATCATGGAAAGGTACTTGATTCCGCAGGTGTCCACGGGAGACATTCTGCGGCAGAATGTGGCCGACGGTACGAAACTCGGAGTGGCTGCCAACGCGGTCATGGCTCGCGGAGAACTGGTTTCCGACGACCTGGTTTGTGAGATGGTCCGGCAGAGACTGGTACAGCCGGATTGCAAGCGCGGCTATATTTTGGATGGTTTCCCGCGCACTGCGGCTCAGGCCGGATGGCTGGATGCGTTGCTCGACGACAAGCTCTTTGACAACTCGCGCCCGACTCGGGCCTGGCCAATTGTGATCCGCCTGGACGTGGACTATAATCGACTGTTACTCCGGATTACTGGACGCCGTTCTTGTCCCACCTGTGGACGGATCTATAACGTCCACTTCCAGCCGCCCCGGGTCGATGAGCTTTGTGACCTGAATGGGGCGAAGCTGGTGACCCGCAATGACGACCGGTTGGAAGTGATTCAGCCCCGTATAGCGGCCTACCAGGAGCAGACTCGTCCTGTGGCGGACTATTACCAGCGCACGGGAAGATTGCTTTCGGTGAACGGCGATCTGCCGATGGACGACGTTACGGAGCAGATTTTCAGGATTCTTGAGGATCATCACGCTTAGTTTTGTCAAACAGGGAATGGCGATTGTGTGCAAATCGGCGGCGGAGATTGAGAAGATGCGGCAGAGTGGCCACATCGTCCGCCAGGTTCTCGATCATGTGCGTTCGATGGTAGCATCCGGCGTCAGCACGATGGATTTGGAGCGTGCCGCCGAGAAGAAGATTGCAGAACTCGGAGCTAAGCCGGCGTTTAAGGGTTATTACGATTATCCCTGTGTTCTTTGCACGTCGGTGAACGAGGAGATTGTGCATGGCATTCCGTCGGAGAAGCGGGCGCTGAAAGACGGCGATATTGTCTCGATCGATTGTGGCGTGGTGCTGGACGGTTACTACGGCGACGCGGCGATAACAGTTCCGGTCAGCGAGACGGTGAAGCCGGAGTTGCGCAAGCTATTGACGGTGACGGAGGAGTCGCTCTATCGCGGCATCGACCAGGCGCGCATCGGCAATTCGGTTGGCGATGTGGGAGCGGCTGTGCAGGAGCACGTGGAAGCCGCCGGATTCAGCGTGGTGCGTGAGTTCGTGGGGCACGGCATTGGAACGCACTTGCACGAAGAGCCGCAGGTTCCGAACTATGGGGCGCGCGGCCACGGCGCGAAGTTGCGCGAAGGAATGGTGATTGCCATCGAACCCATGGTGAATTACGGCAAGCCGGGGTCGCGGGTGCTGGAGGACAAGTGGACGGCGGTGACGGCCGACGGCAGCTTCAGCGCGCATTTCGAGCATTGCGTGGCGGTGACCAAAGACGGGCCGGTAATTTTGACGAGATAACTTTTAGCTCTTGGCTTTTAGCCAAGAGCTAAAGGCAAAGAGTTGGTTTTGAGAGGTGCATGAGCAAAGAAGACGCGATTGAAGTGATGGCAGTGGTCCTGGAACCTTTGCCCAACGCCATGTTCAAGGTGGAACTGGAAAACAAGCACCAGGTGCTGGCGCACGTTTCCGGTAAGATGCGCAAGAACTTCATTCGCATCCTGCCTGGCGACAAGGTTGCGGTGGAACTGTCGCCCTACGACTTGAATCGCGGCAGAATTGTATATCGCTATAAATGAGATTGTGAGGATGATGTTCTCAAACTCTGTTCCAGTCGGAGTTACGACTGAGAACTGAGAACTGAGAACTGAGAACTGATATGAAAGTACGAGCATCGGTAAAGAAAATTTGCGACAAGTGCAAGGTCATTCACCGCAAGGGTGTGGTGCGGGTGATCTGCGTCAACACGAAACACAAACAGCGACAGGGCTAAAGCAGCTCCTAAGCCCTTCAGCTCTTGGCTTTTAGCCAAGAGCCAAGAGCTAAGAGCCAAAAGCTGGGAGAGGTTAGGAATACATGGCACGTATCGCAGGCGTCGATCTACCGCGCCAGAAGCACATTAACATCGCGCTGACTTACATCTACGGCATCGGGCATCCCCGCGCCGGGCAGATTCTCGACGAGGCCAAAGTGGACCCCATGAAGAAGGTCCAGGACCTCAACGAAGAGGAAGTCAACCGCATCCGCACCGTCATTGAGCAGCAGGGGATGGTGGAGGGCGATCTGCGCAAGGAAGTTTCGATGAATATCAAGCGGCTCATCGAAATCGGCTCCTATCGCGGGTTCCGTCACCGCCGCAACCTGCCGGTCCGCGGCCAGCGCACGCACACGAATGCGCGCACTCGCAAAGGCCCGCGTAAAGGTACGGTCTCGACTAAGAAGAAGGCAACGTCGAAGACATAAAAGCAGTTCTCAGTTCTCGGTTCCCAGTTCTCAGTTGCGAACCGGGTTTTTCTGAGAACTGAGAACCGAGAACTGAGAACTCAGAAATGGCCAAACCAGCAGCAGCGGGCGGCACAGCCGCACCGGAGAAAAAAGGCAAGAAGAAGACGTTCAAGAAGAAGGAGCGCAAGCACGTTCCGCATGGACTGTGCTACGTGCAGGCGTCCTTCAATAACACGATCGTGACCATCACTGACATGAATGGCAACGTTCTGTCGTGGAAGAGTTCGGGATCGCTGGGCTTCCGCGGATCGCGCAAAGGCACGCCGTTCGCCGCGCAGCAGGCGGCCTCGAATGCGGCCAGCCTGGCGCGCGATCACGGAGTGCGCAGCGTGGACGTGCGCGTCAGCGGCCCCGGCTCCGGACGCGAGTCGGCGGTGCGCGCGCTGGCGTCATCCGGCATTGAGGTGCGCTCCATTCGCGACGTGACGCCCATCCCGCACAACGGATGCCGTCCGCCGAAGCGGCGTAGAGTCTGAGAACAAATGGTCAGTGGCCAGTGGTCAGTGACCAGCAGAGCAGTGCGGCCTTTACTGGCCACTGATCACTGATCACTGGCCACTGATTTTCGTCCGGGACGAAGGGTGAAGCCAAACCCGTAAACCGGTCATCTAAAAGGAGAACAACTTGGCCCGTTATACCGATCCAGTCTGCCGTCTGTGCCGCCGCGAGGGAATGAAGCTGTTCCTCAAAGGCGCAAAGTGTTTCAGCGATAAGTGTCCCATCGAGAAGCGCAACTTCGCTCCCGGACAGCACGGGAAAGACCGCAAGGCCAAGATTGTTGGCTACGGCCTGCAGTTGCGCGAGAAGCAGAAAGCCAAGCGCATTTACTTCACGCTGGAAGGCCAGTTCCGCAACTACTTCGAGAAGGCCGCGCGTACGCGTGGCGTGACCGGCGAACTGCTCCTGCAGCAGCTGGAGCGGCGGCTGGACAACGTGATCTACCGCCTGGGCTTCGCGCAATCACGGCGCCAGGCGCGCCAGTTGGTGCGTCACGGACACGTCGCCGTCAATAATCGCAAGGTCAACATTCCTTCTTATGAAGTGAGTGCGGGCGAGGAAATTTCCATCCGCGAGAACAGCAAGAAGCTTGTCGTGCTCGAGTTGGCCAAGGAATTTGCCAGCCACGGCACGCTGCCGAATTGGCTGGAAGTGAATCGCGACAATTACACGGCGCGCGTTCTGTCATTGCCGAAGCGCGAGGATATTCAGCTGCCGGTGAACGAGCAGTTGATCGTTGAACTTTACAGCAAGTAAGACATCGGGCGATCTGGCCATCGGGTCATCGGGCGATTTTCAAATCACCCGATCACCCGATCGCAAATCTCCCGATCTTCTGGTCCACATTTCGAGCCAGATCAGCCTTTCCCGGTATTGACCTGAGTTGGACCACTCAGCGAGCCGGGATTGAGCCAAACGGCCGAAGGAGAAACAAATGCTTTGGAAAGGTTTTCAGAAACCGAAACGTCTNNTTGAGCGCGGCTTCGGCACCACCGTGGGCAACGCTCTACGCCGCGTGCTGCTGAGTTCGATCGAGGGCGCTGCGGTTACCGCCGTCAAGATGGAAGGCGTGCTTCACGAATTCCAGTCGATCCCCGGCGTGGTGGAAGACGCGACCGACATCATCCTCAACCTGAAACAGATTCCGTTCAAGCTGGCCGGCGATGCGCCGAAGGCGATTTACCTGCGCGCCGATCAGCCCGGCGTGGTTACCAGCGGCATGATCGAAGCCGATGGCGACGTGGAAGTTCTCGACAAAGATGTTTACATTGCCACCGTCAGCGAAGGCGGCAAGCTCGATATGGAGATGCGGCTGAAGCGCGGCCGGGGCTATACTTCCGCCGACAAAAACTTCGACGAGGATCTCGGCATCGGGTTCATTCCCATCGATTCCGTGCACTCGCCGGTGCGCAAGTGCAACTACACTGTTGAAGCCGCGCGTCTCGGACAGATTACCGACTACGACAAGCTCACCCTCGAAGTGTGGACCAACGGCTCCATCACGCCCGCCGATTCCATCGGCCTGGCCGCGAAGCTGATCAAGGACCACATGAACATCTTCATCAACTTCGAGGAGGAAATCGAAACCGGCACGTCTTCCTCGGACGATCGCAAGCCCGAGATTCACAACGAGAACCTGAACCGGTCCGTTGAGGAACTCGAGCTTTCGGTGCGCAGCTACAA